>NZ_CAXAOU010000007.1:0-286700 GCF_963970465.1 Pseudomonas sp. RL_5y_Pfl2_69
AACGGTTTGCTAGCTCAGGTTTGTAACCAGCACTTCCTTTGACCGGTAGCGGTCGAAACAGCTTAAAGACATGGAAGTTGGGAGGGAAATGGCGTGCGGACAACGGCGGCAGGTGTGCGCCGTGCTCTACGAGTTCTCGTACCTCTACCTGATAAAAGGCTCCCACATTGGTCTTGTCTTGTGCAGGATTGGATTGAGTGCGAAGACCGGACTTATTGGAGAAGCGAGTTTTCTCGGCTCGCACCTGTAGTTCGGTGATGGGTAGGGGGTAGTGATCTCTTCCACTTAAAACTGTGTAGGTTTTCTCGCGTCCCTGATAGGGCTGATTCAGCGTCAGCACCACAGGGCCGCAGTAGTGGTTTTCCACTTTCCCGGAGCCTGTCACATCCAGCTTGCCGGTGTAGATAATGTCTTCGTAGTCGATGATCTGATAGGTCAGCCCGGCATAAGGTTGTCCATCACCGAACTCGTCCACTAACTGAAAACTGGTCGAGTGTTCCCGTAAAGGGCAAGCGTGAATTGTGCCATCCATGGATGACCTGTCACGTTCTGGCAGTGCAGGGATCATGGGGTCACCTCCTTGTTTTCGGTACAACCGGGGTAAATGGTGCAGGTGTCGCGGCCATCCGGCATGCGGAAGGTGCTGAAGTCTTTGTAATTGCCATAGCAAAAGGCATATTGGTCTTCAAAATTGTCTCCCATACAGCGTTTCCATCCACCGGGCACCTTGACTCAGGTGTCCTTCATGTAAGGTCTTTCCTCATCGGCCAACTTGATTTTCAGTTTCACGGTTTTGCCTGGTAGCTGATCAAGGGTGTACGCGGCGAACGGACGACCTTTGGTGACATTGCCCTGGGCATCGGTGTTTTTGCAGAAGAGGATTTTTACAATGCGACGCAAACTGCCCGATGTGCGGAACAGCCATTGGCACTGACCGAAGAACTCGCTTTCGCCAGCCGCATTGAAGGTGCCCTTGTGGTGAGCGTCGAGATAATCGCGCACCGCGATAAACCCGGAATCTCCGCCGGAGTCACCAAAATCTTTGCCGTATACCCCATTGATCTCAAGGTCTATGCCATTCAGCACCAACTCACAGCCTTTGCGGGTGCTATGTATTTCAATCTCTACATCGGGCCTGTATTCAGCCCACCATTCGCGGTTGAACTGCTGTTTCACATTGTTATACCTGCCCAGGTTGCAAGATTGACCGGGGACAGGTACGTAGGTCACTTTCGCGACATAGGCAAAACCCGGTGGCATGTCGGCAGTAAGGGTAAAAGTGTCGGACTTTCCTGTGGCTGAGCAGCCGCCAGTCAGGGCCAGGCAACTGCCAAGAATTAAACGGTGAATAACGCGTTTCATACGGGGCCATCTCCCTGCCAATACAGCGCTTGCTGATAAACCCGGTCAAAGTGCATCGCCGGGGTTTCGTTTGGCCGGGGTAGCCAGTTTTTGGGTGGGGTGTAATCCGACGCCTGCAAGTTTTGCATCAGCAAAAAATGAATGCTGTCGGGTTCCTGCCAGCCCCAGGTGTGCGCCAGGTCGAGCTGGCCCCGTAGCCAGGCATCAATGTCTTGTTCTCGGGCCAGATCGAGCAGCGTGTCGAAGTGCTCGCGGACCAGGTAACGGCGCGTATTGTCGAACTGTATGCCCATGAAGGTTTCGTCAGGCGTAGGGATATGGCACCAGGCGGGGTCTGTGGGCAGGGGATGAATACCGGGATCAGGGTTGTCGGTAACAGTCCACTGCTCAGCCTGCCAATAACACACGCTGGTCATGAGGCCGAGGTAGTCCGCACGCTGCTCGGGTTGCAGGTAGGCCAGTGCACGCCCCAGTACGCGGTTATCGTGAAAGCGATAAAGTGCTTGGTTCGGCCGCTCACCGGTCACCAGACGCTTCTGCCAATGGGCGGTCAACGCATCGAGGTCAGCGCTTGCGGCGCTGGCAAGCCAGCCCCAATGACGGTCCGGTGTCTTGAGCAGGGCCTGAAGGGTCGGATGCTCAACCGTGTCCAACCGGAAGAGGCAGGGAGCAACGTTCGCCAATGAATCAGCAGGTGTTCCCCTGTACAGATTGCGGTAGTGATCGACGCCCAGTTCACTGACCAACCCATTGCGCTCGTCAAGTTGGCCATCTGAATCCAGTACCAGGTAAAGGTGTCGTCCCTGCCGGGTTTGCTCTTGCAACCATTGTTCAAGGGTAATCATGCACGTTCTCCAGTGCTGCATAGACCATCACGACAGGCCTCGCACAGTGGGCATTTGTCCGCCGCTTTCTGTTTGACGGCGGCCAAGATGGACAGCGGACTAGCGATAATCGATTGCGGTGCGCTGGCCAGCGCCTGGGCGGCTTGCAGCGAAGGAACACCCGCCACGGGCGCGCCCCCCTGAACAATGTCCACGCTGCTGAAAATGCCGCCTGCGGTGATGAGGATGTGTTGACCACCGGCCTGAAGCGTCAGGCTCATGCCGGCATTGATCACCACATGGGCCGCAGTGACATGGGCGTGTGCCCCGGCCTGAATCACCAGGGTGCCGTCGGCCGTCGTGCTGCTGTTGCCGGTGATGCTGATCAGTTCGTTGCCACCGATCACCGTGTTACGCAGGCCTTGGGTGGTGTGCAGTTCGTCACCCTTGATCAGGCTGGAGCTGTTGTTGTCCACCTGCTCAAAGCGGTCGTTGCTGATCAGGCTGTGGCTGTCCCGGGTGATGTGCTCGCGGCGGTCGTTACCGATGTGGGTGTCGCTGTCGTTGAGGACCACCTGTTCGATGTCGCGCTGCGCCCGCAGGTGGATCAACTCCTGACCGGCCCGGTCTTCAATCGACAGTTCGTTGTAGCCGCCATTGGCGGGTGAGCTGTGGCTACGCAGTACCGTTTTGGTCTTGTGCGCGGGCAAGGGGTAGGGCACCGGCGTGACCTTGTTGGGGACGCAACCGGTAATCAGCGGATGGTCGGGATTGCCCTCCAGATACGTCACGACGACTTCCATGCCGATGCGCGGTATAGTCACCGCACCGAAACCTTCCCCCGCCCAGCTGGATGACACCCGCAGCCAGCAACTGCTCTTGTCGCTGCCCAGTTCGGCGCGGTCCCAATGGAACTCGACTTTGACCCGGCCGTATTCATCGCAAAAAATCTCTTCCCCTACAGGCCCCGTAACGCGGGCCGTCTGGCTGACCAATACGGATTTGCGCGTGACCAAAGGGGGGCGGTAGAACACGTCCCAGGGGATCGCACTGAAGGTGTTGCGGTAACCCTGGGTGAAACCGTCTTCGGGGTTAACGTCGTGGGTGATCGCTTCCTCCAGCGCCTGAGGTTGCTTGCCTGTGTGCGTCACGCTGAGCAACAGCCATAAGTCGTTGCAGGCTGTTCGGGGGTGTTCGGTCAGGTCGAAGAAGTGACCGCTGCGCAGAGTTGGCTGGTCGCTTTTGCCCTCGGCTAACTGGTAGTCGGTGCGGTGCCGCTCCAGGGCTTGCCGGGCAATGTGTCTGCCGAGCTTTTCATTTTCGATCAGCGCCGGGTAACGGTAGTCTTCGAGCGCAGGGCTGAACTCGGCGGTGAAGTGGCTTTGCAGCAACAGGCTTGGGCGTTTTAAGTCATAGCCCCGGCGTGTGGTGGTGCTTGTTCGGGTGCTGTAACGCATCGAGAACTGGCTGACGACCGGGTGATCCGCCACCAGACCGGAGCCTTGCAGGTAGGGCGTACCCCCCAGTTTTGGGAAATAGGTCTGATCGTCGGTGAATACCAGAAGGTGGCCATCCTGGCTGTGCTGGTGGTGCCATGAAATGCCATCTTCACTGCATAACCGCTGGATGAACTCGAAGTCGTTTTCCCCGTATTGGGTGCAGTACTCGCGTTCCGGGCTGGTGTTGACGTGGAAGGTGTACGCATCGGCCTGGATGCCGTGGCCTTTAAGGACCTGGGCCACGATCTGCGGCACCGTCAGGTGCTGGAAAATCCGTTGGTTGTGGCTGAACTGCACGTAGTGCAGGGCAGGCACGAGGGTTAATTGATAACGGGTGAGGCGGCGACCGGACTCGCCTACGAAGACCTCTTCGATATGGCCATGAATGCCTTCACCATTGAGGCCAAACTGAAGAAAGGCGGGCTGACAGAGCAGGCTCTCCAGATCGAAATCGGGGTACTCGCTGACCAGTTCGATGTGGATCGCATACAAGCGGCTGATGGCTTCAGTGCCATCAAAGGCCAGGACCTTGAAGTCGTTGCGAACAGAGGGGATCAGTAACGTGAATTGCGCAGTATTGACGGGCGCGAACATATGCTTGTCCTTAGCGGAGAGATGAGACACAACGCGACGCCCAACCTGGACGCAATAAACGGCATCAACCGCCAAAGAGATTGATGCCGCGAAACAGCGAGTCAGTGTCAGCCTGCGACTGGGGTGCGCCAGTCATCAGAACCGGAAGTGCCGGACACTTCGTGAGTCCAGGTGATTTTTCGATAGGTGAACTCAACGTCTTCCAAATGGGTGAAGTGCGAATTCGACGGGTCCTGGCAGTTATGCATGTAGTCCTTGATGTCGACGATGATCGCGTCTTCAAGTTTGGTGGTGAAGTAGTGCTCTTGAGTGCCTGCCGACGAAGTGCGATACCACTCGATAGTGATTTCAGTCAGGCGCTCGCCGGATGTCAGTGCAGCCAGCAGCAGCGGCGAAGATTTGTCGAAGACCTTGGTGATCTTGACCGGTTTGTGAACGCGTTGACCGGTCGGTTGACCCGATTGCGGATCGCGAGGAATGATCACTTCGTGACTGAAACCCTGAACCATGACCTGGTCTTCATGACCTTCCTGGTAGGTGTTGCCGACCGAGTCAGCGGTGAAAGCGCCGGCGGTGATCAGACCTTGTTTGGTGCCCGTGATAGACATATATGCTGGCGTAGCCATGAATGCTTTCCTTGCTGAAAAATAGAGGAGTCCACAGGCTTAATTGCACTGCAGACGCCAAAGCAACTATCAAAGTTCATGCCAGAATAAATAAATCCATTATCTATCAATGATTTAAATTTAAAATCTAAAATTCAGCTAACGTTTGGTGCGAAAGTTCTCAATAAAGTGCGCAAGAAGTTGCGCAGTGCTGTGCAACTTCTTGCGCACTTGCCTGTGGGCGGCTAAGTTTGCACTTCGCAGAGATCTATCCACAGGGTTGTCCACATATAGGTGCGCAACTTTTGGCGCATGTACAGCAAGGTGATATTGCGCGGTTACAGCATCCGCAAAAATCAATCACTCAGGAATCTTCTTTGCTGCTTTTAGGAATAGTCCTACATGCCTATTCGTGAGATGAGTGTATGGTTCTCTCGCTTTATTTATTCTTGCGGCGCTGTAAGGGTATGAAAAAAATTTTCCTATGAGGGATTCTTATATTTCATTCTTTATGCTCGACAGGTAAATCTTTAAGCATCAATGCGGAGGCTCGGTATAAATCGTTGGAGTGTGAACTCCTGAAGGTTGCGTCGCTTACTCATGAATAGAGCTCGCTCGGAACTAAGTATCTAAAATTTTCCGTTTTTCCTCCGCCCCTTACAGTTCTTTGGATGTGTCGCGGAATTCTTAAATTAAGGTCATGGATGTCCTACTCCAGTAAACTTTCGGCTCACTATCTTGAACTCGCGAAAACCTCAATTTCCGAAGAGGGTTTTTCGGGCGAGGACGTTCGTTTTTCCAGCGAGTATGAAGGGTTGGAAAGCGAGCTGAGTAAAGCCCAATCCATGCACGAAAGCGGTCAGATTGACTGGCTGAAAATCTGTGAAAACAGCGAAACCCTATTACGTACCCAGTCCAAGGATTTGCGAGTGGGTGCCTGGCTGACCTGGGGCTTGTACCAGCGCGAATCCTTCCAGGGGCTGTTGGCTGGCCTGGGGTTTTTGCAACACTTGTGTGAGAACCATTGGGCTGAGATTCATCCAAGCAAGGCTCGCACCCGCGCAGCGGCCCTCAGTTGGTTGGTGCCACGCCTTGAGCAGGTGCTGAACGAAAACATCGCGATCAAAGAGCAACTGCCGCTGTTTCGCCGGCTGGTGGAGCACCTGGAAGGCCTGGATGCAGCCTGCTCCGAACATTTGGGCGACGACGCCCCGTTGTTTCTGCCAATCTCCCGCCGTTTAAAAAACCTGGTTCAGCGTGCTGCTGACAACCAGCCGGAACCCGGTCTGGTCGGCGCTGCTGTGGCCCAGGTCAAGCAGGCCGCCACGCAGTTGTTCACTCCCGGTGCGCCGATCGACAACGAGAAAGACGCCCACAAGGCCTTGCGTGTCCAGCAGGAAAATGCACGACCGTTATGCGCCTGGTGGCTCAAACAGAAGGCGACCGACGTGCGTGCGCTGCGCCTCAATCGCACGCTGTTGTGGCTGCCCATCGACGCGATTCCTGAGCGCAATAACGAGCAGATCACTGCGCTTCGTGGTCTGCCGGTGGCCAGTCCCTGGCGCAGCGCTGCGCGCACCGATGCAGGCAAGGTTCGGGCGCGCAACGAAGATGCTTTCCTGGACGCTGCGCAGCAAGGGTTGTGGGTGGTTGCGGACGGCATGGGGGGGCATCAGAAAGGCAATATCGCCAGCCAGTTGATCGTCGACAGCCTGGCGCAATTGCCGGTGCTGGATGATTTCGATGAAAGACTCAAAGGTATTCGCCAGTGCCTGCACTGGCTCAACCGCCGATTGAGTCAGGAGTTGACGGTCACCGCTGGGTGTCACGACAGCATCATGGGCAGCACCGTGGTGGCGCTGTTGGTAGAAGGCAGTCGCGCGGCCTGCATCTGGGCCGGTGATAGCCGCTGCTACCTGTGGCGTGGCCAGCGTTTATATCAGCTGTCCAAAGACCATTCGCTGCAACAGCAACTGATCGACGAGCAACACATGAGCGTCGAGCAGGCCAAGGACCATCCGGCAGCTCATGCTCTGACCCGCGCTGTAGGCGCTGCCGAGCAACTGACTCTGGATGTGCTGGAACTGGAGGTGTATCCCGGCGATGCGTTTTTGCTCTGCAGCGATGGGTTGTATCAAGGACTCGGCAGCGATGCACTCGGCAATGCCTTGAGCCTCACCGCCCCGCAAGTTGCGCTGGAGCGATTGTTTGACGGCGCATTGCGGGGCTCGGCTCGGGACAACCTGACAGCTGTAGTGATCCGCCAATGACGGAACACATGCAACCGATCAGCGACCTGCTGGAGAGCGAAGAGCAGGGCAGCAGGCTGACCTGCTTTGCGTTCGCGAAATCGTACAACGCTGACGCTGCGCTGGCGCCAACCAAGACCAGTACCGGTGAACTACCCGAGGTGCTGGCAGGCCGTTACCGCATCGAGCGTCTGCTCGGTGCCGGCGGTATGGGCGCTGTTTACCGTGCACGGGACTTGCTGAGAGAACAGTTCGGCGATCCCGACCCTTACGTCGCGCTGAAAGTGCTCAGCGAAGAATTTGCCGAGTCGCCGGACGCCAGCGCGCTGCTCTACAACGAGTTCGCCCTGACCCGGTGCCTGCGCCACGACAACGTACTGCGTTTGTACACCTTTGAAGTGGACACGGACTGCCAACGAGCATTTGTCACCATGGAATTCATGCGTGGCCTGACCCTGGATAACTTGCTCTGCGATCGCCCTCTGGGCCTGCCGTGGAAGGAGTTGCACGACATCGTGCTGCCGTTGCTCGATGCATTGGCCTACTCCCATGCCCGCGGCGTGCTGCATGGTGATATGAAGCCGAGCAACGTGATGCTTAGCGAAGAAGGCGTGCGGTTGTTTGACTTCGGACTCGGCCAGGCGCAGAAGGGCATCCTTCCCGGTCTGCCGCACTTGAGCCGCGAGCGCTTCAATGGCTGGACGCCGGGCTATGCGGCCCCGGAACTGCTTGAGGGCCAAGCGCTGTCGGCCAGTGCCGATGTGTACGGCGTGGCCTGCGTGATCTACGAGCTGGCGCAGGGCAAGCACCCTTTTCGCCGAGTGCCCTCGAATCACGCCCGCAATCAGCATCTGGAGCGCGAGCTGCAAGCGCCTGAGAACATGCCGAAACACTGCTGGTCAGCCCTGCGAACGGCGCTGGCTTTCGATGTGGCAGATCGAACGATCACTGCCAAGCAATTGCGTGATGCTTTCTCTGTCAATTCATCCTGGCTGCAGCGCTTGATTCATTGGCGCAACTGATCCCTATGGGCGCTTGGCAGAATCAGCGTTTGAAATCCGTCAGCTTTCGGATGAGGTGATCGGGTCCTGGCTGGTCTCGGCAGCCAGCTTCAGCCGGTCAGCTTTGCTGATGTACTTGACCTTGTTTTTCGGTGCCAGCTTGGCACTGGCTTTCTTGGCGTGAGCCTTCAATAGCTGCGTTATTTTCTTGCGACGGTTCATGTCTTCTACTCGGCGTGTAAGTGCTGTTCCACACGGGCGTTGATGGACGCTATGGAGCGGCGTTCTGTAACGACAATTGTCAGTTATTTTTGCAAGGAACGCTCAGTAAATGACGCGTATTTTTTCACGTGGCTTGATTCGAGGGATGGCAGGCCTTAGGCCTCACGCTGCGAGAGTGCGCGCCTGGGGTTTTTTGTCGAAATTGGCTAAGTGTTTGATTTGTAAAAGCATACTTGTTTCATAATGTTTCGAGTGTTTTTGCGGTCATTTTCGCCATGTTCTGTATTTATGTGCTGTCAGTTCATGGTTTTTGCGGATTTTGCTCCGTATTTTGTGACTTATATGGTGAAAATAACTGCTCAACACTTCCTATACTGCGCTCGGCGTCTGCGTACCTGCACCGTTCGAAAAAGCACGATGTTTTTTTGAGCTGCCATGGAGATAGTCGCTCTGCGGAAAGGATAGGGCATTAATGGCCTCACTTTTCCCGTGCACCTAATAAGTCTAAGAATGAGAAAAGTGTAATGAATAAACAGTCGGTCCAGATTGCTCTTGCATACATGTCTGTCGTCATTGGCGGTGGCTTCGCTTCCGGGCAGGAGGTGCTACAGTTTTTCACCGGCTATGGGTTGATAGGCATCGTAGGCACTCTGGTGAGCGGTTTGATGTTCGCATTCCTCGGCATGCAGATCGCTCGATTGAGTTCGAAGATGCAAGCGAACTCCCACAAAGAAGTTCTCTACATCCTGTTTGGCGCTCGTCTGGGGTGGGTTGTTGATGTCGTGCTGTCCTTCTTCCTGTACGGCGTCGGAGTGGTGATGCTGGCAGGTAGCGGTTCGATCTTTGCCCAGCAATACGACCTGTCTCCATTGTTTGGCGGTGCACTGATGGCTGTACTGGTGATCGCTACCCTGTGCATGAACGTCAAACGAATCATTGATTTGATCAGCGCGGTGATGCCTTTCCTGCTGGCGATGGTGTTGATCATCACCACCTACTCGATTTTCAGCTACAACGCCCCGATCGAGACCCTCGATGCAGTGGCCCGCGAAAACAATGAGACGGTCACTGGCAACTGGTTTGTCGGCGCATTGTTGTACGCATCGTTCAATATCGCCGTTGGCTTCCCGATGCTGGCTGTGATTGGCGGCATGACGAAGCAGCCCAAGGCTGCTGCACTCGGCGGCGTACTCGGCGGCCTGGGGCTGGGCGCGCTGATCCTGCTGTTGAATATCGGCCTGTTTGCCAACATCAACCAGTTGCAGGGCATTGAAATGCCATCCCTGGCACTGGCGGGGCGCATCTCGCCAATCCTTTCGGTGGTGATGTCGGTGGCGCTGGTATGTATGGTCTACAGCACGGCGGTGGGGATGTTCTTTGCGTTCAGCGCACGTTTCTCCAAGCCTGAAACGAGTCGCTTCAAAATGATCAGTGCAGTGACGGTGTGCGTGGGGCTAGGCCTGAGCCTGGGCGGCTTCAGCAAGTTGGTAGGCACTGTCTACCCGCTGCTGGGCTACGTCGGTTTCGCCCTGATCCTCGCCATCTGTTTCAACTGGGTGCGTGGTCGTTCCATTGCCAAGGCGCAAAAAGCCGCCCTGGACGCCGTGTCCTGATCTTGCTGGCGCCGAGCCCAGGCTCGGCGCCATCCCTTCTCAGTCCTGTTCTTCCAATCCTTCAGACCGTTGCTGCCGCCGCGCTCCCTTTTTCCGGCGTGGCAACATCATGCAGTGAAATCCGCGAGGTCTCGGGTAATGCCAGGCCGCCGGCCAGAGCCAGCAGTGCCACTGCCATCAGGTAAAACGCAGGCGACAGATTGCTGCCCGTGGAGCTGATCAGCCATGTGGCTACCAGCGGAGCCGTGCCACCGAAGAGGGTGTAGGCCATGTTGTAGGTGATTGCCGACGCGGTGTAGCGAGTGCGTGTCGGGAAGGTTTCCGAGAGCAACGCGGCGGTGACCACGCCACACAACACCGCACCTATGGCCAGGAGCATCACCCCGATGATGGACGCTGTGAACCCTCCGGAGCTGGCCATCATGAACGACGGGTACACCGCGACGATCAGCAGCACGCATGCCGTCACCACTGTAGCCCGACGCCCGACCCGGTCCGAATAGAGCCCGGCCAGCGGGCATATTGCAGCGGCGAAGATCAGCGCTATCAGCGACACCAGCAAGGCGGTGGCGCGACTCAACCCTCCTGCCACTTGCAGGTAGGTCGCGAAGTAGGTGGTGAACATGTAAAAAGACAGCGCCGTCAGCGACACAAAGGCCCCCAGGCAGCAGATGGCCGAGCCATGGTTGCGCAAGGTTTCCTTGAGAGGGGAGTGGGCAATCTCAAGTTCCTCGGTCACCGCCTGGAACGCCGGTGTTTCGTCCAGTCTCCAGCGCATGTAAAGCCCCACCAGGCCCAGGGGGGCGGCAATCAGGAACGGCAGGCGCCAGCCCCAGCTGCCCATGGCCTCGGCCGATAATGAGGCCTCAAGTGCGTAGGCCACCACGGCCGCGGCGGCAAAAGCGGAAAATGTCGACACGGGAAGAAAGCTGCCGTACCAGGCCCTTTTATCGTTGGGCGCGTGCTCCATCAGGTAGGCGCAGGCTCCCGCATATTCGCCCCCTGCAGAAAACCCTTGGGCGCAACGGATCAGGGTCAGAAGAATCGGCGCTGCAACCCCGATAGCGGCATAAGTGGGCAGCACTCCGATCAAGGTCGTAGCCCCGGCCATCAGCAGAATGGTCATGGCGAGTGTGCGCTTGCGCCCGATTCTGTCACCCAGCATGCCGAAGAAAATCCCTCCCAGTGGCCTGAATGCGAAGGCCACGGCAAACACCGCAAACGTCTTGAGCAGCGCGGCACTGGTATCGCCACTGGGGAAAAACTGCTGGGCGATGGTCGTGGCCAGAAAACCATACACGGCGAAGTCGAACCATTCGACGAAATTACCGATGGTGGCGGCGGCGATTACTTTTCTCAGCGTTTTCGGGCTGACCTGCTCTGTGGATACGCTCGTCATGCTGAACCTCGACCTGTCATCAGTAAGTCGTGATTATCGAGGCAGCGGTTGAGGTGATTCGCTCCAAAAGTGTCATCGGCATAGTCAGCACCGACTGATCCGCGGATTAACGCCGTGTGCTACAGGCTACCGGGCAAACTTTTTGGCACCTGCCACGCACAGAATCACCGCCGCGGTGACGCCAAACATGCCCATGCTGACGCTCTCGTGCAGCAACGTGGCCGCCAGTGCCAACCCGAAAAAGGGCTGCAGGAGCTGTAGTTGCCCAACCGCTGCGATCCCGCCCTGGGCCAGTCCGCGGTACCAGAATATGAAGCCGATTAGCATGCTGAATACCGAGATGTAAGCCAGGCCAAACCAGGCCGGGGGGCTGATGCCGGCGAATGAAGACGGGGCGCACAGCCATGCCAGTGGAGCCATGATGGGCAGCGACAGCACCAGCGCCCATGAAATCACCTGCCAGCCGCCCAGCGTGCGGGACAGTTTTGCGCCTTCGGCATAACCCAGGCCACAGATCAGGACGGCCAGGAGCATCAGGATGTCGCCTTCAGGAGCCGCTGTCAGGCCCTGGGACAGGGCATAAGCCACCACGAACGCACTGCCCAGGATAGAAAAAACCCAGAACGCAGGCCTTGGACTCTCCCCGCCGCGGACGACGGCGAAGGCTGCCGTGGAGAGAGGTAGCAGGCCGAGAAAAACAATGGTGTGGGCCGACGTCACATGCTGCAAAGCCAGTGCGGTCAACAAGGGAAAGCCGACGACAACGCCGGTTGCCACGAGTAACAGCGGGACCAGATGGCTTCGTTGCGGCCGCCGTGCCTTGAGCAACCCCAGAATGGCCAACGCAATCACACCGGCAATGCTGGCGCGGGCCAGGGTCAGAAACACCGGATCAAACGCCTGCACCGCCACCTTGGTCGCGGGCAGTGAAGCACTGAAAATGACCACGCCAATAAACCCGTTGATCCAGCCGCTCAGGTTTTTTTCAGCACTGGGGTTTTGCAGCTTGGAGGTACGTTCCATCGAGTCTCACGCTCACGGCTAATCGCGGGATTGCATGCAGCACATCCTAGGGCTGATGATTAATGACAATCAAAATATTGTCATGGATACAAGTTCGATGTCTCGATCCCGGTACAAGTCGCTGGTCGACGCGTTTGCAGTTGATATTCGCTCAGGGCGTTTGCCTCCAGGCACGCGGCTGCCTACGCACCGCCAGTTGGCGGCCAGTGAAGGCCTGGCGCTGGTTACGGCCAGCCGGGTGTATGCCGAGCTTGAGGCCATGGGGCTGGTCAGTGGCGAAACCGGGCGTGGCACGTTCGTCAGGGAAACCTCGCTGCCACCCGGCCACGGCATTGACCAGCCCGATGTGACTGCCGGGATGCTGGACCTCAACTACAACTACCCCTCATTGCCGGGCCAGGCCGATATGCTGCGCACCGCGCTGCGTCAGCTTGCGTTATCCGGTGATCTTGAGTCGTTGCTGCGCTACCAGCCCCATGGCGGGCGTCTGCATGAGCGGGCGTCGGTGGCGCGGCATCTGGCCATGAGCGGCCTGAACGTACCTGCCGAACAGGTGCTGATCGTCAATGGCGCGCAACACGGATTGACCGTCGTCCTGATGGCCTTGCTACAACCTGGGGATGTCATCGCAGTCGACGGGTTGACTTATCCGGGCTTCAAGGCACTGGCCCTTGCCCTGCATCTTGAAATACTGCCGATACCGACAACAGAAAACGGGCCCGATCTGGATACCCTTGCAAAGCTCTGCTGCAGCCGCTCGGTGCGCGCGATCTACAGCATGCCCACCTTGCATAACCCGTTGGGCTGGGTGATGGGCCTTGAGCAGCGCGAGCAGTTGGTAGCGATCGCTCGCAAGCATGATCTGCATATCATTGAAGACGCTGCCTACGCTTTTTTAGTCGAAAACCCACCTACGCCCCTGGCCGAGCTGGCACCTGAAAGGACGGTCTACGTTTCCGGGTTTTCCAAAAGTGTGGCGGCGGGCCTGCGGGTTGGATTTATCGTTGCGCCCGCAAAAAAAGTCGGTGTACTGGAGCGAATCATCAGGGTGACCGCCTGGAATGCCCCCGGCGTGATGACCGCAATCACCAGCGCCTGGCTTGACGATGGCACCGTAAGCCGCCTGGAGGCGCAAAAGCGCAAGGACGCACAAGCAAGGCAGCTTATCGCTGATGAACTACTGGCCGGGCTGCATACAATTCGTCATCCATCTTCCTACTTTGTCTGGCTACCCCTGTCGGAGGACGCCAGGGCGGATCAGGTGGTTGCAGCGTTGCTGCGTGAGCAGGTATCGGTCTCAACCGCCCAGCCGTTTGCCACCTCAACTCATGTGCCCCATGCGATCCGGCTGGCGCTGGGCTCGGTAGACATGAATTCACTGCGAGAGGGCCTGGCCAAAGTGAAATGGGTGGTTCAAGCCCATGCTTAGGGCGGGCAGGGCCTCAACCGGGAAGTTCACGCCATGGGCGGCAAGCGGCGTTTGACCGGGCTTTTCTTGATAATTGACGTATTGGTTTCGGCATAGGCATTCAGGCCATCGAGCAGACTGTCCAACTGCTCGATTGAACGCACATGCAAACGCGCGATAAAACAGTCATCCCCCGTGACCTTGTCGCATTCAGTGAACTGAGGGGTGTTCTGGATCTGGCGCTCCACCTCCTGCAACTGGCCGGGTAGCGGTCGAATGCGGATGATGGCCTGGAGCTGATAGCCGAAGGCCTTGGGATCAACGTTCACGGTATAACCGGTGATGACTTTGCGCTCCTCCAGCTTGTGTATTCGCTGCGCAACACTGGGTGACGACAGGCCGCTGATGCTGGCAAGGGTTTTAAGGGAGCAGCGGGAGTCTTCCATCAAGGCGCTGATCAATAGCTGATCTATCTCGTCGTTCATTTTTTGCTCCTTAGGCAAAACCAGCAGAATGCCTCAACACTAAAGGCAAACAGGTTGATTTGCCTTTTCTGGATTATGGAGCTGCGTGCGTCGAGATTGCCATACTGGTTTCCTACTTTGAAGGAGGCAAACATGGACAAAACAACGCAGCGCGGTTCGCTGGAAATGGTCGCTGCCATGCTGATTTCCGGCACCATCGGCTGGCTGGTCCTGCTCTCCGGGCAAGCGGTACTGGACGTCGTGTTCTGGCGCTGTGTATTCGGTGCGGCAACGTTGCTGGTGATTTGTGCGCTGATGGGTTTCCTGCGTCCCGGCATATTGAATCGTCATAGTTTTCTACTAATTGTGTTGAGCGGGGTAGCCATCGTCGCCAATTGGGTGCTGTTGTTTGCCTCCTACTCACGGGCCTCCATCGCCATTGGCACTGCTGTTTACAACGTCCAGCCGTTCATTTTGCTTGGTCTGGCGGCGTTGTTTCTCGGCGAAAAAATCACCCTGCAGAAACTGGCCTGGCTTGGGGTGTCTTTCGCCGGAATGCTGGCCATCGTCAGCGCCCATCACGGGCAAGGGGAGAGCGGAACGCAATACTTGCTGGGGATTGCCCTGGCGTTGAGTGCGGCGTTGATGTATGCCGTGGCCGTATTGATCATCAAGCGTCTGCGAGGCGTGCCCCCGCACCTGATCGCCTTGATCCAGGTCAGCACCGGAGTCCTGCTGCTGGCACCGATGGCCAACTTCACGGAACTGCCCACGGGCACACAGGCTTGGAGCACATTGCTGACGCTGGGCGTCGTCCACACCGGGCTTATGTACGTACTTCTCTACGGCGCAATCCAGAAACTGCCCACGGCATTGATCGGAGCCCTGAGCTTTATCTATCCCATCGCCGCGATATTTGTGGACTGGTTTGCCTTTGGCCATCGCCTGGAACTTCTGCAATGGATCGGAGTTGGCGCGATTCTGGTCGCTGCTGCCGGGATTCAATTGGGGTGGCGAGTGGGAGGGCGCAGGGTGGTGAATGGATGATTAGCGGCGGTCTACGCGTGCTTGGCCACTACCCTTGTGGCCAAGTACTCGTCAAATCTGGCTTAAATCCCCGACCGACTCATCGGGCTGATCATCCGCACTCCCAAGCTGAGCGCTTGCGTCACCAGTGCTCTGAGGTCAGCGGTGTTTTCGTCCTTGATGCACTGCGCCAGTTTCTCGCCAAGGGTCGGGGCGCAGTCGGTGCCTTCAGGGTAGGCGCGCAAGATCAATAGCCCGCTGTTGGTCAGTACGACTTCGTAAAACGCCACGCCGGACATGCCGTCGAAGTGGATGTAGCCGATATCGGCCAGCCATTTGACGGTGGCCAGGAACAGGTTTTCTTCCTTTTCCAGGGCTTCGCGGTCGCGGTCGCCCAGGGTTTTGTAATCGATAAAGCTCTCTGCAGTGAGGGTGATCGGCAAGGGGAAGTTGCGGTAAAGATGGCCCAGGATCAAACCGGTATAGCAGTCGAACAGTTCAATGTTGTTGGACGGCAGGGCGTTGATCGAGTGGACGTTTTTATCTTTGAGGTGACCGGCTAATCCTTTGAACATGCGAACCTCTGTCAGTTGAGTCTGTTTACCGTGACTGAATAATCTTCCCCATTGGTATAGCACAGTCACACGGCTGGAACCTGACCTGGGGCAATTGTTACAAAGTGATGCCAGCAGGCCGGAAAAACCCTAAAAAATCAGATGGATAACTGGCTATTTAGAGTCAGACTGCTATTACTGTTGGGCGCGATGACGTGCGCATAGCCGCTTTTCAGGCTGTCTGGGCGAGCCTATTTCTGATCGGGAGGATTGATGTCAAAGACTGCATGGATGCGTAACACCTTGGTGGCGGCTGCTTTGCTGAGTGTAATGGCAGTGCCGGCTTATTCGTCGCAGGCCCGCACCTTGCAACTGGCCATTGGCGATGAGCCGACCGAGGGTTTTGACCCTATGTTGGGATGGAGCCACGGCAGTTACTTGCTGTTGCACAGCCCGTTGCTCAAGCAGAACGAAGACTTGTCCTGGAGCAGTTTTCTGCTAAGCGATTATCAGGCCAGTGACGATGGCAAGACCTGGACCCTGAAGCTCAAGCCCGACCTCAAGTTCTCTGACGGCTCGCCCCTGACAGCCAAGGATGTGGCCTACACCTACAACAATGCGGCGGCCAGTGGCGGCAAGGTCGACATGGGTAACTTTCTCAAGGCCGAGGCGGTTGACCCACTCACCGTGCGTATCGAGCTGAAGGCGCCGCAAAGCACCTTCGTCAATGTGCTCGGCTCGCTGGGTATTGTTTCGGCGGACAAATACGATGCCAAAACCTACGCGCAAAAGCCGATTGGCGCAGGGCCCTATCGACTGGTCAGTTATCAGCCGGGCCAGCAGTTGATTGTTGAGGCCAACCCGTTCTACGCGGGGCAAAAGAACGATTTCAATAAACTGGTGTTTGTTTTCCTTGATGAAGACAGCGCTTTTGCTGCCGCCCAAAGCAAGCAGTTGGGCATTGTGCGCATTGCCCCTTCGCTGGCAGTGACTCCGGCACCCGGCATGAAACTGTGGGTGCGCCCCAGCGTTGAAAACCGTGGCATTGTGATGCCGACCATCGCCTCGGGTAAAAAAGATGCCCACGGTTATCCCATTGGCAATGATGTGACGGCAGATGTCGCCATCCGCAAAGCCATCAACTATGCAATCGATCGTCAACTGCTCGCCGATCAGATTCTCGAAGGGCATGCTGTGCCGGCGTATTCCGGCGTCCAGGGCTTGCCGTGGGCTAACCCGGATGCGGCCTTCAAGGACGGCGATATCGCCAAGGCCAAGCAGATTCTGGATCAGGCCGGTTGGGTAGAAACCGCCAGCGGTGTCCGTGAGAAAAATGGCCAGCCGGCCAAAATCACCCTGTGGTACGCCAGTGGCGATGCCACCCGTCGTGACCTGGCCCAGGCCGTGCGTTCGATGCTCAAACCCGTGGGTATCGACGTGGACCTGAAGTCCGGCAGTTGGGAGACCGTCGAGCGCAATATGCACGCCAACCCGACGCTCTTTGGCTGGGGCAGTCTTGACCCGATGGAGCTTTACCACCACTACAGCAGCCAGGCGGCGGGCGTCGAGTACTACAACCCCGGCTATTACAAGAATCCGGCAGTCGATCAGCATCTCCAGCAAGCACTGGATGCGCCGACCTGGCAGCAGGCGGTGCCGTTCTGGCAGCAAGTGGAGTGGGATGGCAAGACCGGCGTTGGCGTCAAAGGCGACGCGGCCTGGGCCTGGCTACTGAACGTGCAACACACTTATCTGGCCGATGAGTGTGTGGATTTGGGCAAAGGCGCGCCGGAAATCCACGGGTCCTGGTCGCTGCTCAACAGCATCGATGGCTGGAAATGGACCTGCAAGTGATACGCGGGCTCTCGCTCTTCGTTGTGCGTTTGATGGGCTTGCTGCTGGTGACAGCAGCGGGCACTTTTGCGTTGCTCAGCTTTTCTCCGGTGGACCCGATACGCGCCTATATAGGCAACGACTTGCTGCACGTGCCGCCCGAGCAATACCCGTTGATTGCCGCGCGCTGGGGGCTCGACCTGCCGTTGTGGGAGCGCTTCTTGCGCTGGTTCGGCCAAATGCTGCAAGGGGATTTTGGCTACTCGATGCTCTATAACGCGCCGGTCTCGCAGGTGATCGGCGAGCGCTTTGCGACCTCATTCGCCCTGCTGTTCTCGGCCTGGGTGTTTTCCGGCATCGTCGGCATGGTCCTGGGCCTGACGGCAGGGCGCTACTTGAACCGTTGGCCTGACCGGCTGATTTCGACCCTGTCCTATGTGCTCGCCTCCCTGCCGACCTTCTGGATTGGTCTGTTGCTCCTGTCGTTGTTTGCCGTAACCCTCAACTGGGCGCCGATCTGCTGCGCCTGGACCCCTGGCAGTAATGCCGAAACCGCCACCTGGGGCGACAAGCTCAAGCACTTGATTCTGCCCATGCTGGCGCTTGGCATGCTGGGCGTAGGCAATATCGCCCTGCATACCCGCTCGCGGGTGGCCGAGGTGATGAACAGCGAGTTCATACGGTATGCCCGTGCCCAGGGCGATAAGGGCTGGCCGTTGATCAACTTCCATATCGTGCGCCATGCCCTGACCCCTGCCGTGTGTCTGCAATTTGCATCCGTGGGGGAGTTGATCGGGGGCTCGTTGCTGGCTGAAAAAGTATTCGCTTATCCAGGCCTGGGGCAGGCCACGATTGATGCAGGGTTGCGCGGTGATATTCCGTTGTTGATGGGGATTGTGATGTTTTGCGCGGTGCTGGTCTTTACCGGCAACAGCATTGCCAACGCGCTGTTATTGCGCCTCAACCGTGGGGCGGCGCGCCAGTCATGACGTACGATCCGAATCGCGCCTTGCTCAGGCTCTGCCTCTCGCTATTGATCTTGCTGGTGTTGATCGCCTATGGCATTTCGATCATCAATGTCGATGTCTCCATGGACCTGCTGGCGCGGCGTCTGCCACCGTCGGCCGAGTACTGGTTTGGTACCGACAGCCTGGGGCGCGATCTCTGGCTACGGTGCTTTCAGGGGATGACCACCAGCCTGCAGATCGGCCTGACCGCGGCCTTCAGCAGTGGTTTTCTGGCCATGCTGGCCGCCAGTTTGTGTGCGCTGAACAAAACCCTGGATTACCTGATTCGCGGCCTTATCGACAGCATGCTGGCGTTGCCGCATTTACTGTTGCTGGTGCTGATTTGTTTCACCCTGGGCGGTGGCAAGCAGGGGGTGATCCTGGCGGTGGCCCTGACCCACTGGCCGCGGCTGGCATTGATCCTGCGTGGCGAGATCCTGCGTATCCGTGAGACGGATTTCGTGATGCTCTCGCACCGCCTGGGCAACAGCAACTTCTACCGCTGGCGCCATCACTTGCTGCCCTTGCTGTTGCCACAGTGGATCATCGGGACCTTGTTGATGTTCCCCCACGCGGTTTTGCATTCAGCGGCGTTGAGCTTTCTGGGCTTTGGCCTGGCACCCCATGACCCGTCCCTTGGCCTGTTGCTGGCCGATGCGCTGAGGTATTTGAGCAGTGGCGCCTGGTGGCTGGCGTTTTTTCCGGGTTTGATCCTGGTGAGTCTGGTGTTGGTGTTTGACCAATTTGCACGGGCATTGCAGCAGCTCTGGATAAGGATTACCTGATGCTCAAATTCGACCAGTTTTCGATCGATGTTGCTCATTACCACTGGCTGGGCCACAAAACCTGGCATCCATTGCTAAGCAATATCTCCCTTGAGGTTCATCCCGGCGAGCTGGTGGCGCTGGTGGGTTCCAGCGGTGAGGGTAAAAGCCTGCTGTTGCAAAGCACCCTAGGCTTGCTGCCCGAAAACATGCGCTGTCGCGGTGACATAGTGCTCGACGGGCAGGTACTGGGTGATGCCGGCAAGGTCGATCAGCGCGGTAAAACGGTGTGTTATGTGCCCCAGGGTGTCAGCGCCTTGAATCCGCTGATCAAGGTCGGGCCGCAATTGATGCGTGCCGCACGCTTGAGCGGAGCCAGGCTGGGAATGGGGGATGTGGCTGAGCAACTCAAGCACTACAACTTGCAGCCGGAGTTGGTGGATGAGTTTCCACGGACTCTGTCGGGCGGGATGGCCAAGCGCGTGCTGGCCAGTTGCGCGGCCCTGACCCATACGCGTTATATCCTCGCTGACGAGATCACCTCGTGGCTGGATGACGAGCATGCCTGCCAGTTGCTGACTCAGCTCAAGGGTTTTTGCCTGCAGGGGCGCGGCATATTGTGGGTTACCCATGATCTGGCGCTGGCGGCACGTTTTGCTGACAGGATCGCCGTATTGCACCAGGGCGAACTGCACGAAACCCTGAGTGCGACAGAGCTACGGGAGAACGGTGGCAGTCCTTGGTTGCAGTCGCTGTGGGCGGCGTTGCCCGAGCAGCAGTTCCTGGCGCGCAGGGTGCCTGAATATGCTTGAAGTCCAGCAACTGAGTATCGTGCAGGACGGTCGCCGGCTTTGGGATTCGGTGTCGTTTCACGTCCGGCCGGGAGAGCGTCAGGGCATCTCGGCGCCCAGCGGCTATGGGAAAACCACCTTGGGCCGGGTGCTGGCGCAATGGCAGTCGGCAACGTCGGGCCGGGTCACTGTGGATGGCAAGCCCCTGTCGCAAAAGGGTTATTGCCCGGTCCAGTTAGTGCCGCAACATCCCGAGCAGACCTTCAATCCTTATCGCACCACGGGCGAAAGCCTGCGCGATGCCTGGTCGCCGGACGCTGCCTGGCTGGCGCGCCTGGCCGTAAATCCCGGCTGGCTGACGCGGCGTCCGGATGAGTTGTCGGGCGGCGAACTGGCGCGTATCGCCTTGCTCAGGGCCCTTGATCCGCGCACCCGCTACCTGATTGCTGACGAAGTCACTGCCCAACTGGACCCGCACATTCAGGCCCAGGTCTGGCACGTCTTGCTGGAAGAGGCCAGGCATCGTGAGTTGGGGCTGATTGTGTTCAGCCACAACAAGGCGCTGCTGGAGAAGGTGTGTTCGAGTATCTGGGTGGCGCAGTGAATGTTGCGTAAATCCTGTAGCCGCACCGCAACCCCCCTGTGGGAGCGGGCTTGCTCGCGATGCAGGCGCTGCGGTATTTCAGGTGACGTGTGGAACCTATGAAATCAGCGCCCTTCAAGGCCATGTAGTTCGCAATATTCTGCCCAGTCCATGCCCGCCATTTGCGCCACTTCGCGGTGAACCTCAAGGCGCTGGGCCTCGAATTCTTCGGCATTTGCACTGGTCAATTGCAGGGTCAGTTCCCAGGCAAAAAAGCCCAGGCGCTCGGCCTCGGCCTCAAAGGCTTCGTTCAAGCGTTCCTGGCGATACTCCTTCATCGACTGGCCGACAGCGCGGGCAGCCAACGGGTTTAACGTTTCAAGTTCTGCGGCCAGCTCCGGGTGTTCGGCGAGAAAGCGATCAAGGGCTTTTTGATGATTTGTTCCGGGTTCGGTCACACAAGACTCCTGATTGAATAAGGTCATGTTGCTGAGTTCAAGATCAGTTTTTGGTGAGCTGTCCATTGCCAGCAGGCACAGTGGCAGAGGGGGGGCGATACAGGGTGTGGCGACCGTTCAGGATGTAGAGCACATCAATACCGAGCAGGGTGATCAACGCCAGATAATCGGCTCGGGGCAAGCTCAGGTCCCGCTCATACAGGCTTTGCGTGTTGCGACCGATGCCTCCGGCCAGCGCCAGTTGCTGCTGTGTCAGATTAAGGCGCAGGCGCTCTTCTCTGAGGCGTTTTCCGTAGGTACTCATGTGCGTAACCTGAATAGGAACATGGTCGTCATGCAAAGATTAATTCAAGCGGTGTAAGAGGGAAAGGTCAGCCGTCAACAGCCCCTGCAGGTTGGCTGATTTCAGACAAAAAAAAGGCAGGACGGCGCAAGGCGGTCCTGCCTTTTTCAGAGTGCTGACTACGCCGGGTTTTTCTCGACTGGCGGCAGGAACCAGTTCAACAGCAGCGCGCAGATGCCGCCTGTGGCCACGCCGGATTCCAGCACGTTGCGCAGGGCAGCGGGCATGTGGGCGAGAAACTCGGGCACCTGGGACACACCCAGACCTAAGGCCAGGGAGACGGCAATGATCAGCAGGGCGCGACGGTCCAGGTGGATGCTGGCCAGAATGTTGATCCCCGAGGCTGCTACGGCACCGAACATCACCATGGCGGCACCGCCCAATACCGGCTCGGGCACGGCCTGAATGGCGCCTGCCACGCTTGGGAACAGCCCCAGCAGGATCAGCATGCCGGCGATCCATACGCCGATATGGCGGCTGGCGATACCGGTGAGCTGAATCACGCCATTGTTCTGGGCGAAAATCGAGCTGGGGAAGGTGTTGAAAATGCCCGCCAGAAACGAGTTGGCACCGTTGACCAGTACGCCGCCCTTGATCCGTTGCATCCAGATCGGGCCTTCGACCGGCTGGCGCGACACTTTGCTGGTGGCGGTCACGTCACCAATGGCTTCCAGGGAGGTCACGAGGTAAATCACCAGCATCGGAATAAACAGCGACCAGGAGAAACCCAGGCCGAAGTGCAACGGCATTGGCACCTGGAACAGTTCTGCCTCGTGCATGCCGGTGAAATCCAGGCGGCCCAGATAACCCGCCAGTGCATAGCCCACGGCCAGCGCGATGACGATGGCGCAACTGCGCATCCATACCAGCGGGATGCGGTTGAGGATAACGATGATTGCAAGCACCACGCCCGACAGCATCAGGTTTTCGCCGTTGGCGAACGTACCGTTGGCCATCGCGGTAAAGCCGCCGCCCATGCTGATCAGGCCGACTTTAATCAGGGTCAGGCCAATCATCAGCACCACGATGCCGGTGACCAGCGGGGTGATCATGCGTTTTACAAAGGGCAGAACGCGGGAGATACCCATTTCGACAAACGAGCCGGCAATCACCACGCCAAAGATAGCCGCCATCACACCTTCAACTGGGGTGCCTTGCTTGACCATGAGTGCGCCACCCGCAATCAGCGGGCCGACAAAGTTGAAGCTGGTGCCTTGCACGATCAGCAGCCCGGCGCCGAAAGGGCCGAAGCGTTTGCACTGAACGAACGTTGCGATGCCGGAGATGACCAGCGACATGGAGACAATCAGGTTGGTATCGCGGCTGGACACACCCAGCGCCTGGCAGATCAGCAGACCGGGGGTGACGATAGGCACGATGATCGCCAGCAGATGTTGCAGAGCGGCCAGAAAGCCGATCCATGGCTTGGGCCGGTCTTCAAGACCGAAGACCAGCTCGCTGGTCTGGGACTCGGCTTCAGGCGGGGTGTTGAGAGAGGTCATGGCGAGCGCCCTGGAAAAAAGAGCGCGATTCTACTGGTCTTGGGCCATTACGCCCAGTGCTGGATTCAGGAGATGAACCATGCCCGCTGTGGGCGAGGTGAATGTTTTGCATGCCTGTGGGAGCCGGGCTTGCCCGCGATGGCATCGACGCGGCTTTCCTGACAGACCGCGTTGCCCGCATCGCGAGCAAGCCCGCTCCCACAGTGAGGGTGATTTACAAGTGCAACGCATGCCCCAATGCGCGCAGGGCGGCTTCTTGCACGGCTTCACCCAGTGTCGGGTGGGCGTGAATGGTGCCGGCAATGTCTTCCAGGCAGGCGCCCATTTCCATTGACTGGCCAAAGGCAGTCGACAACTCCGAAACCCCCGCACCCACAGCTTGCCAGCCGACGATCAGGTGGTTGTCACGGCGCGCCACGACCCGCACAAACCCGGTCTTGGATTCCAGGGTCATGGCCCGGCCATTGGCTGAGAACGGAAAGGTGGCGCTGATAAAGTCCAGTCCCGCCGCCTCGGCTTCTGCCGGGGTTTTACCCACCACGACGATTTCCGGATCGGTAAAGCACACGGCAGCGATGGCCGTGGGGCTGAACTCGCGCTGCTTACCGGCAATGATTTCGGCAACCATTTCGCCCTGGGCCATTGCCCGATGAGCCAGCATCGGTTCGCCGGTCAGGTCGCCTATCGCCCACACGTTGCGCATGCTGGTGTGGCAACGGTTGTCGACGCGAATGGCCGGGCCGTTCATGGCCAGTGCCAGGGTTTCAAGGTTGAAGCCCTGAGTGCGCGGACGACGACCGACAGCCACCAGCACCTGATCGGTTTCCAGGGTCTGGCTCTCGCCCATGGCGTTGCGCATGGAAAGGGTTTTGGTGCTGGCCTGGAAACCTTCGACACTGTGGGACAGGTACAGGGTAATGCCCAGAGCCTTGAGGGATTCGGCCACCGGCAGCGTGAGATCCTTGTCGTACGTCGGCAAGATTCGGTCACGAGCCTCGACCACGGTGACTTCGGCGCCGAGCTTGCGGTAGGCGATACCCAGTTCCAGACCGATATATCCGGCCCCGACCACGGTCAGGCGCTTGGGAATGGCGGTGGGCTGCAAGGCTTCGGTGGACGAAATAATCGCCCCGCCGATGGGCAGGATCGGCAGGTCGACGGTCTGCGAGCCGGTAGCCAGCAGCAGGTGTTCGCATTCGATGCGCTGTCCGTCGACTTCAACGGCCTTGCCGTCGAGGATCCTGGCCCAGCCGTGTATCACCTTGACGCCATGCTTTTTAAGCAGTGCGCCCACGCCGGTGGTGAGGCGATCAACGATGCCGTTTTTCCATTGCACGCTCTGGCCGATGTCCAGGGTCGGTGCCTGGGTCTTGATCCCCAGCGGCGAGTTGTTGGTGCTGTAGCGCTGGGTGGTATGGAACTGCTCGGCAACGTGAATCAACGCCTTGGACGGAATGCAGCCGACGTTAAGGCAGGTGCCGCCCAGGGACTGGCCTTCGATCAGGACCGTCGGGATCCCCAGCTGACCGGCACGGATCGCCGCGACATAGCCGCCAGGACCGCCACCGATAATCAGCAGCGTGGTGTGTTGTGTTGGCTGCATGTTCACTCCAGAAACAGGGTGGCAGGTTGTTCGAGCAAGCCACGCATGGCCTGGATAAATTGCGCCGCGTCCATGCCATCGACCACGCGATGGTCGAAGGAGCTGGAGAGGTTCATCATTTTGCGCACTACGATCTGGCCTTTGACCACGACCGGGCGCTCGACGATGCGGTTAACGCCAATAATCGCCACCTCGGGCAGGTTGACCACCGGGGTGCTGACAATGCCGCCCAGCGCGCCAAGACTGGTCAGCGTGATGGTGGAGCCGGAGAGTTCTTCGCGGGTGGCTTTGCCGGTGCGCACGGCGTTGGCCAGGCGTGCGATTTCATCGGCGGCGCCCCACAGGTTCAAGGTTTCGGCGTGGCGAACCACGGGTACCATCAGGCCTGCGTCGCTTTGCGCTGCTACGCCGATGTGCGCCGCGCCAAAGCGGGTGATGATCTGGGCTTCGTCGTCGTAACGCACGTTGATCTGCGGGAAGTCACGCAAGGCGACAACCATTGCCCGTACCAAAAATGGCAGCAAGGTCAGTTTGCCGCGGCTGTCGCCCCATTTTTGATTGAGCTGGGCGCGCAGTTCTTCGAGCGCGGTGACGTCCACTTCCTCGACATAGCTGAAGTGTGCAGCGCGGCGCTTGGCGTCCTGCATGCGCTGGGCGATCTTGCGGCGCAGGCCGATGACCGGAATCTGCTGCTCGTCATTGCGTTTGGCGTAACCACTGGCCGGTGCGGCGGCGGGGCTGGAGTCCTGTGCCAGATAGGCATCCAGGTCGTCATGCAGCACACGGCCAGCAGGGCCGCTGCCCACGACAAAGCGCAACTCGATCCCGGCATCCCAGGCGCGCTTGCGCACGGCCGGGGAGGCCAGCGGGCGTTCATTGGCTTCACGGGCAACAGGCGCGACCCGCAGCACTGCTGCGGTTTTAATCGCGGGCGCCGAAACCACGGCAACTTCGACCCGGGCTTGTGGCGCGGTTTTAGGGGCGGCGGCAGGTGTTGGTGCAGGTGCCGCAGCAGGCTGGGCGCTTTCACGCAGGTTGCCCGCGCCTTCGACTTCGATGCGGATCAATTCACTGCCCACGGCCATGACTTCGCCGGGCTGGCCACCCAGGGCCAGCACTCTACCGGCCACGGGGGAAGGAATGTCCACGGTGGCCTTATCGGTCATGACATCGGCCACTACCTGGTCTTCGCTGACCATGTCGCCGACTTTGACAAACCATTCCACCAGTTCAACTTGAGCAATGCCTTCGCCAATGTCCGGCATCTTGATAACGTGCGTACCCATTCAGACCTCCATAACCCGTTGTAAAGCAGCACCCACTCGCGCCGGGCCGGGGAAGTAGGCCCACTCCTGAGCATGGGGATACGGCGTATCCCAGCCGGTGACGCGTTCGATTGGGGCTTCCAGGTAGTGGAAGCAGTGCTCCTGGACCAGTGCGATCAGCTCGGCGCCAAAACCGCAGGTGCGGGTGGCTTCGTGCACGACCACGCAACGGCGGGTCTTCTTGACGGAGGTGACAATGGCGTCCAGGTCCAGGGGCCACAGGCTGCGCAGGTCGATGACTTCAGCGTCGATGCCGGTTTCTTCAGCAGCCACTTGCGCCACATAGACGGTGGTGCCGTAGGTCAGGATGGTGACTTCGGTGCCGGGGCGCACGATGGCGGCGCAGTCCAGCGGTACGGTGTAATAGCCGTCGGGTACGGCGCTGGCCGGGTGTTTCGACCACGGGGTGACAGGACGGTCGTGATGGCCGTCGAACGGGCCGTTGTACAGGCGTTTTGGCTCCAGAAAGATGACCGGGTCATCGTTCTCGATGGCGGCAATCAGCAGCCCTTTGGCGTCGTAGGGGTTGGATGGCATCACGGTGCGCAGGCCGCAGACCTGGGTGAACATGGCCTCCGGGCTCTGGCTGTGGGTCTGGCCGCCGTAGATCCCGCCGCCGCAGGGCATGCGAATGGTCATCGGGGCGATAAATTCACCGGCCGAGCGATAACGCAGACGCGCCGCTTCGGAAACGATCTGGTCGGAAGCCGGATAGAAGTAGTCGGCAAACTGGATTTCGGCCACAGGACGCAGGCCGTAAGCCCCCATGCCCACGGCAGCGCCCACGATCCCGCTTTCGGAGATGGGGGCGTCGAACACCCGCGAGCTGCCGTACTTGGCCTGCAGGCCTTCGGTGCAGCGGAATACGCCGCCGAAGTAGCCCACGTCCTGGCCGAAGACCACCACGTTATCGTCGCGCTCAAGCATGACATCCATGGCCGAGCGCAGGGCCTGGATCATCGTCATGGTGCTGGTACTCACGGCGTTCTCCATCTGAATTTTATTGTTGTCGTTCATCTGGTTATAACCCCAATTCCTGACGTTGCCGACGCAAATGCTCGGGCATTTCCTTGTACACGTCCTCAAACATTGTCGCGGCGCTGGGTATTTGACCGCCGGCCAGGGTGCCGAAACGCTCGGCTTCCTTTTGCGCGCCAATGATTTCGGCTTCGAGTTCAGCGCTGACCGCAGCGTGCTCTTCTTCCGACCAGTTGCCGGTGGCAATCAGGTGCTGCTTGAGACGAATAATCGGATCGCCCAGCGGGAAGTGGCTCCAGTCATCGGCAGGACGGTACTTGGATGGATCGTCAGAAGTGGAGTGCGGGCCTGCGCGATAGGTGACCCACTCGATCAGGGTCGGCCCCAGATTGCGTCGGGCCCGCTCCGCAGCCCAGGCCGAGGCGGCGTACACCGCGATAAAGTCGTTGCCATCAACCCGCAGCGAAGCAATGCCGCAGCCCACACCGCGCCCGGCGAAGGTAGTGGACTCGCCGCCGGCAATGGCCTGGAAGGTCGAAATGGCCCACTGGTTATTCACCACGTTGAGGATCACCGGGGCGCGGTAGACGTGGGCGAAGGTGAGGGCGGTGTGGAAGTCGGATTCGGCAGTGGCGCCGTCGCCAATCCAGGCCGAGGCGATTTTGGTGTCGCCCTTGATCGCCGAGGCCATGCCCCAGCCAACGGCTTGCACGAATTGGGTCGCGAGGTTGCCCGAAATGCTGAAAAAGCCGTAGTCGCGTACCGAATACATGATCGGCAATTGCCGACCCTTGAGCGGATCGCGTTCGTTGGACAGCAATTGGCAGATCAGGTCGACCAGGGGTACGTCCCGGGCCATCAAAATGCTTTGCTGGCGATAGGTCGGGAAGCACATATCGTCGATATTCAAGGCCAGGGCCTGGGCGCTGCCGATGGCCTCTTCGCCAAGGCTCTGCATATAGAACGACATTTTCTTCTGGCGCTGGGCGACCACCATGCGGGTGTCGAAAATGCGGGTCTTGAGCATGGCGCGCATACCCGCACGCAACACGTCGGTTGAAACGCCTTCGGCCCACGGGCCGAGGGCTTGCCCCTGATCATCGAGCACGCGAATCAGGCCCTTGGCCAAATCAGCCGTGTCGGCAGGTTCCACGTCGATGGGGGGTTTGCGTACCAGACCTGCATCGGTCAGGCGCAGGTAACTGAAGTCGGTCTTGCAGCCTGGGCGGCCAGACGGTTCGGGAACGTGCAGGCGCAGCGGTGCATATTCATTCATGGCTTTCTCTACGCTCGATCTTGTCGTGTTTATTAGGCGCGGGAGCTAGGTGAAACGTCGAAGACCTGTCTGATATAAGACCAAGATCTTGTCCTACAACAATCATATTCCTGACGCTGAAGAATATTTCTCTGTAGTTCGTTGTGCTTTGAAGCATTTAAGGATAAGAATTCTTTATAAACATAAAAAACAGGTGTTTTTATCTCATGCGTAAGCTGGATCGAACGGATATCGGGATTCTCAACAGCCTTCAGCAGAATGCGCGCATCACCAATGCGGACCTTGCGCGCTCGGTCAATCTGTCGCCGACGCCGTGCTTCAACCGGGTCAAGGCGATGGAAGAGCGCGGCCTGATCCGTGAGCAGGTGACCTTGCTCGACGCCGATATGCTGGGGTTGCACGTCAATGTGTTTATCCATGTCAGCCTGGAGAAACAGGTCGAAGAGGCCCTGCAGCATTTTGAAGCGGCGATTTCCGATCGCCATGAAGTCATGGAGTGCTATTTGATGGCAGGCGACCCGGACTATCTGATCCGGGTGCTGGTGCCCAGTATTCAGGCACTGGAGCGCTTCATGATGGACTTTTTGACCAAGGTTCCGGGGGTGGCCAATATCCGCTCAAGCTTCGCCCTCAAACAGGTGCGCTACAAAACCGCCTTGCCGCTGCCACCGGGTGGGCTAACGCTGGAGGAGTGATTCAAACCCGCAGCCGCCAGCGATCATTGAAGCGCAGGTCAACCACCGACAGCGGTTCTACGTCAATCAGGTTGAAGGAGGACGTGTCCGCTGCGAGTGCATGCAAAATGGCGGCACGGATCACAAAGGGATGAGTCACCACGGCAAAGTGGCCCTCTTCGCGAAACTCATCGAGCCAAGCGCTGACGCGCAGGCAAAGGTCTTGCACGGACTCGCCGCCGTGGGGCACTGAAAACGGGTTGTTGATCCAGTTTGTGAGCACCTGCGGCATGCTTTGTTGCAGGTTCGACAGGCGCAGCCCCTGCCAGTCGCCGACATCGTAGTCGCCCAGGGCGGGTACGATTTCTATTTCGCCGCCCAGTGCCTGGGCGGTTTGCAAGGTCCGGGTTTCAGGCGCACAGAGTATGCGTACCGGTTTTTTCAGCCTCGCACTCAGTTCGGCTGCCAGCAGCAAGCCTTTTGGTTCTGCCGGTTCATCCAGTGCGAAGCGGCCCAGACGCTGGGCTTCAGTGCGGGCATGACAGATAAAACTCAGGCGTGTGGGCATGCTGGGATCCTTGCGGGGGAGGCGTCGGGTCTGGTTCCGGGTTGTTGCGTGCGCTCGCCCTTCAATCAGTTTAGGCGAGTATTATGACCGCGTATTTCACTCTCAAGGTACTGTGCAATGGCTGCTGCTCTCATGAAAAAAGTCCTCAATACCGCTGCATTGCTGACACTGATGGCCGGTGCCAGCGCGGCGTTTGCCCATGCCCATCTGGAACAGTCGACACCCGCTGCCGGTAGCACCGTCAACCGTGCCAGCGAACTGCGTTTGGTCTTTACCGAGGGTGTGGAGCAGGCGTTCACCAAGGTCGTTGTGACCCGTGACCAGGCGCCGGTTGCAGTGAGCAGCATCAAGACCGAGCCTGCCAACAAGAAAGTCCTGATCGTGACCCCGGCCCAGCCGCTGCCAGCGGGCACCTATCAGGTGAAGTGGAGTGCAGTGTCGGTCGACACTCACAAAAGCACCGGCGATTACAGCTTTACGGTGAGCAACTGAGTTGATTGTCAGTGAAATGGTCATCTGCCGTTTTGTGCATTTTTGCGCTGTGCTGCTGATGTTCGGGGCCTGTGCATTCAGGCCCTTGCTGTTGGGTGCCTGGCCATCAGTCGAGATTGACCAACAGCTGCGCAAGGTCAATCGCGTCCTGGCATGGGTCGGGCTTGGCAGTGGCGTGGCCTGGCTACTGTTGACCACCCATTCGATGGCCGGTAGCTGGCCCGAAACCCTGGAGCCCGCCACGTTGTGGCTGGTGCTGGGCAGCACGTTTTTCGGGCAGGTCTGGGCCTTTCATCTGGTGTTCTGCGTTCTGTTGCTGATCACCTTGTATGCCCCCGTCCGTTTTTACCTCACAGGGTTGCTGAGCCTGTTGCTGCTGGCCACGTTGGCGCCGGTTGGTCACGGCGCGATGCTGGATGGCTGGCGCGGTCAATTGTTGATGCTCAATCAACTGATTCACCTGCTGTGTGTCGCCACCTGGCTTGGTGGCCTGATGGGGTTGCTGCTGATCCTTGGACGCCCGGCCGGGCAAGCCGTGACCACGGTTTTGCAGCGCTTCAGCAACCTGGGGTTTGTGCTGGTTGCCGGGATCATTTTGACCGGGCTGATCAATACGCGGGTGTTGACCGGAGCGCTCTGGCCCACGCCATTGTTTGAAGGGTTCGCACTGATCCTGTTGATCAAAGTGACTCTGGTGGGGGTGATGCTGCTGGCGCTGTTCAATCTGGTCATGAGCCGCCTGGGGCACATCGCAATGTTGCGCAGCAGTGTTGCCCTTGAGTGGCTGTTTGGACTGGCGGCAGTGGCAGCGGTTTCGTTGCTTGGCACTTTGCCGCCGTTGGTGGTGGGTTAAGTACGGCGGCTACAAGCCTAGACCAGTAAAAAAATGGCCAGCAAACCGCCAAACACCAGCCACTTCTCCAGGTAATAACGTGCGCGGTTGCGCTTTTTCAGCTCCTTGCCGCGCAGGCGGATCTTGTACAGCCGGGTAAACGCGCGGTTCAGGCCACCGGTTTTATCACTGGCACCGTTGGGTGAGCTGGCAGAGGCCATGACCGTGCGGCTGAACCACTGATTGAAGGCGCTGGCCCAGGAGTATTTCATCGGGCGCTCTACATCGCAGAACAGGATGATGCGGTTCTTGTCGGTGGTGTTTTCGGCGTAATGAATAAAGGTTTCGTCAAACATCACGGCTTCACCGTCACGCCAGAAGTAGCTCTGGCCGTCGACATTGATATGGCAGCCCGGATCATTCGGCGTGTCCAGGCCCAAATGAAACCGCAGCGAGCCTGCATAAGGGTCGCGGTGGCGTACCAGTTTCGAACCGGGTGGCAACTCGGCAAACATGGCGGCCTTGACGGTTCCAATGCCGTTGAGCAACTCAATGGTTCGCGGGCACAGTTCGATCGCTGACGGGTGATTGTCGCCGTACCACTTCAGATAAAACCGCTTCCAGCCACTTTTGAAGAACGAATTGAACCCCACGTCGTTCGGTTGTTCGGAGCGTTTGATCTGGCCCGCTTGCATCAGGTTTCGCGCTTCCTCGCGGATTTCCTGCCAATGGGCTTGCAGGGGCTGCAATTCGGGGAAGTCTGAAGGTTTGAGGTACGGCTGGCTCGGTACTTTGGAGAACAGGTACAGAAAGCAGTTGATGGGTGCCAGAAAGGTGGAGTGATCGCTCAGCTGACGTCCCAGCTTGTGGCGAACAGAGCCCCGCAGGTGGACATAGGCGATGGACAAAACATAGACAGCAATAATGATGAGTTTCAAAAGTATCGTCACAAGTCAGGTGAAACGCAGCCCTGCATACACGCAAGTCGCCCGACATCCTGTAGGAGTTATCGGGCGCTGGTGTCGCTTGATGGGAGCCAAGGCGTAAGGTTAGTGCAGCACTTTGCGCATTTTCCAGCTTTTCATGATCTTTTTGAACATATCTGCTTACAGTCTTTGGTCGTGTTGCGGGTAAGGTTTTTCCATTTTTCTCAGGAAAGCATCCACCTCGTCAGCGGCCGGTGCTGTGGCGGGGCCGTGGCGGGTGACGGCCAGCGCCGCTGCGGCATTGGCCCGTGTCGCCGCTTGCGCCGAGCTGCAACCGGCCGCCAATGAGGCAATCATCACCCCGGCATGGGTGTCTCCGGCACCGTTGCTGTCGACGGCCTGTACCTTGAATCCGGCCATGTGCTGCGGGCCGTGGCCCTCGTTGATCCAGCAGCCCTGAGGCCCATCGCGCACAACCGTGAGGCACTGGTTGGGCAGGCGTGCAGGCAGAAGGGTCAGGGCGTCCGCCAGGGAGGAGCTGTGGGTGAAGGCCTGCGCTTCGCTCCGATTGCTGGTCCAGAGGTCGAGGCGGGGCAATAGGAGGTTGAGCAGGTGTGGATCGATATCGGCCAGTAGGGGACCGGGGTCGAACGACAGATGTACGCTGGGGGACAAGCCCTGTATCCAGCTCAATAGCGGCCTGGCCTTGTCTGGATGGAGCAGGCTGTAACCGCTGACGTACACGTAGTCGTCAGGCTGGACGGTGACGTGATCCAGGTCCTGGGCGGATAACCCGCCTTCGGCACCGATGCAGGAAATAAATGTGCGCTCAGCGCTGGCTTCAGTGAGGGCTACGCACAGTCCGGTGTCCTTGTGCGGGTCGATGGGCAAGGCCAACTGTATGCCTTCGGTCTTCATGGCCTGGCGGGCCAATTCACCGAACTGGCCCTGGCCATGACGCCCCAGGTACACAGTCTGTAGTCCATTGCGCTGGGCCGCGGCCATCACGTTGAAACCGCCGCCTGCGTGAAAGCGGGCGCTGTGGGCCAATGTATCGCCACCGGTACGGGGCAGAGTGTCGAGGGCCATTGCCAGATCGACGATGACCTGGCCGGTATGCAGCAATCTAGACATGGGCGTTATCCGATGCAGGTTGGCGACGGTCTTTGGCACCGCCCAGCAATGCGTACAAGCCACCTGCCACGACGAATGTCACGACCCAGCCCAAACCGTTATGACCCAACCAGGAGTCGGCCAGTGGCCCGACAAACCAGTCCGCGTCACTGCTGCCCACACGGGTAAAGCAAAAGCCCAGCACCAGGGCCAGCGCCCATGCTCCCAATGCTCTCCATTCAATGCCGCCGTTGTACCAGTAGGCGCTGCTGGGGCTGACGTCCAGCAGGTCCTTGGCGCTGTAGTACTGGCGGTGAACAAGGTCGATGACAAAGATGGCCACCCAGGCAGTAATCGGGATGGCGGTGAGTGAGATAAAGGTGATGAAGGGGCCGTAAAAACTGTCAGCAAACAGCATGAAGTAAATCGAGCCACAAGAAATCGCCACGATATCGACGACGACCGCCTGAACCCGTTTGATCTTCACGCCCAGGGTCAAGGTGGTCAGGCCTGCCGAATACACTGACAGATGGTTGGACAGTAACAGTCCGCCAAATGCGCTTAGCAGGTAGGGAATGGCCATCCAGGAGGGCAGCATGTTGCGGATCGCGGCAATAGGGTCGGTGGCGGTGGCCAGGTCGTGGTTGCCGACAGACAGCAAGCCGCCAAGGGTAATCAGCAACACCAGTGGGATCCCGGCCCCCCAGGCCGCGCAGGCGACCAGTTGCGAGGCGCTGACGCTGCGCTTCTGGTAGCGCGACATGTCAGCCCCGGCGTTGGCCCAGCCAATGCCGGTGCCAGCCGCCATGATGCCGATCCCGATAATGACCGCGCTCATGGGGGCAGGGCGGGTGTTGAATACGCTTTGCCAGTCGATGGTGGCGCACAGAAAACCGCCAACCAGCAAGTTGAGCGCGCCGAACACGTAGGTTGCCCATTTCTGGATCAGCAGCAGCGTTGCATGCCCCAGTCCGGAAACGCTTAGGGTCAGCAGCGTGAAAATGCCGATAAACAGCAGGGTAAGCCCCGGTGCGTTTTTGGCTTGCGCAGGGGTGTCGAATACGATGGAGGACAGTGCAAGCAGCACGAATGCGGCGGTAGTGGTGTTCACTGTTTCCCACCCTATACGTGAAATCAGTGAAACCAGTGTGGGGCCAATATTGCCACGTACCCCGAAGATCGCCCGCGACAGCGTCAGGCTTGGTGCTCGGCCCCGTCGTCCGGCAATGGAGATCACGCCGACCACGGCAAACGAGCCGGCAGCACCGATCAGGGCGACGATGACGACCTGCCAAATGGCCAGTTGATGAAAGGCCACCAGAGTCGCACCCAGTGGCAAGCCGAGAATGCTGATATTGGCTGCAAACCAGACCCAGAACAGTTGCAGGGGGTTGCCGTGGCACTCATTTTCGGGAACGGGCTCTATGCCGCGTGTTTCCAGTTGCCCGGCACTGTGCCCGGGGTTAGGAGGTGTCATGGAGAGTGGCTCCTGATGCGGTTGTTCTCGTTATCAGCAGGGTGTGTCCAGGGCGGGACTGCAAGGCCAGTCGCTTTGCTGCCCTTGGCAGGCTGCTTATGGGTTACGAAGGGCCAGCAGTTGGTGGATCAACGGTTCCAGTTGCAGGCTGTTGACCTCGGTGATCTGTTCGATCAGCGCCGCTGGCCAATGATCCAGACCACCACAGGCGCCCAGCATGGCGCCGAGAATGGCGGCAATGGTGTCGGTGTCGCCGCCAAGGCTGGCGGCCATGCACAGGGCGTCAAAACTGCTCATGCTGGCGTTTGCCACGCGCTGTGCGAGGGCGAACGCTGCGACGACAGATTCCTGGGATGCGACTGATGTGCCGATCACGTCATATAACAAGTCGCCAATATTGTCAGGGTTGCACTCGGTACTTGCGTGTCTGGCCCAGCGAATGCGCGGGCCCATGCGGCCGCCCGCAACCCAGTGGCCGTGATGCTCGGCGATGAACGCCATTTCGGTGCCCGCATTGAGGGCGTGCTCCAGTTTTTTGCCATTGATCCCGCTGGAGACCACGGCGGCGACGGCGGCGGCGCTGGCAATCCCCAGGCTGGTGTTGTGAGTGACCTGGCACGCCTGAATAACGGCTTTGATAAAGCGTTCCGGATGGGAGATGTCGCTGGCGATGCCCACCGGGGCGATGCGCATGGCGGCGCCGTTGGTGGTGCCGTAGCGGCCTGACTCTTCGGGGCTGTGGCCCGCGAGGATCATCTCTATCGCGCGCTTGGTGGAGGGGCCGAGCAGGTCTTGGGAGCCTTTGGCCTGCATGGCGGACTCCCAGCTGATCAGGCGCCGGGCAAGCTGGTCGGGGTCAATGCTGCCTTTGCCTTCCACCAGTAATTGCGCCACCAGAATGGCTTGCTCGGTGTCGTCGGTGATTGAGCCCGCCACCATACCCGGCGCAATGGGTTGATCGGCCGGGGCGTTTTCAAGTGTCGTGATGTGCCCGAACCGGGCCACAATCTGCCCCCGACTGAATGACTGGGTCGGCATGCCCAGTGCGTCACCGAGTGCCAGGCCGTAAAACGCGCCAAGCGCCCGGTCAGTGGGCGTCATGTGGGCGTTCCAAACGAGTGGTACATGCGAAAGTGCACCGGATCAAGCCAGCTTTCGACCAGTTCCATGAAACGTCCGTGGCGGTCGTAAGTGGTGCGCAGGGCCTTGAGGAAAACGGTTCCGGCAGGGCGTCCAAGCAATAGCGCGTCTTCTTCATTGAGAGGTTCGGCGCCAATCCATTGATCGCCCCGGTCGCCGACAAAGCCGTAGGCCGCCAGGGTGATGGTGAGCGAGTCGTCGATCAGCCCTACTCGTGGCAGGCCTTCCAGGCCGCCCGTGGCGGGCATGAAGGAGCGCTCCAGCGAAATCGCGGTGCCATCGTCCCGACGGCGACGTCGCTCCAGGATGACAAATTGACTCAAGCCCAATTGATGGAGCAGATCCGGGCGCTCGATGGCTTCAAGTCGAAGCAGTTCTGTGTGGATGCGGGCACCCGTATTGGCCAGCGCCTGAGTCCAGCCGTTGTTTTGGTCGAGCGTAATACCGTCATACGTGACGATGGCGCCGCCTTCTGTTCGCGTAGCGATATATTTTCGCCTTTCCAGTTCGGCCAGTGCTGCGCGCAACGTGCTGTGGCTGACCCGCAGTTCTTGAGCTAATTGGTCTTCTCCCGGTAGCAGATGTCCGTCTGCCAGGAGCCCGCTTTCGATACGATGGACGAGCTCGTCGACCACCCGTTGTTTTTTAGTAAATCGAACCTGTTTGATCATCCCGCAAGTAATAGCTCAGCAATGCAGGTTCGGCAATGTGCGTACCCCTGAAAAAGCCATAATTCATTGGCTGTTGGTGGACATTCAATGGCAGGAGAAACGCCTTGAGCCTGCGCTGACATCAGGGCTCAAGGCTGTTGCAGTCGAGCAGAGGGGTTTCAGCCACAGGCCTTGAGGTTGACCGGGCCAACAAACTCGTTGCCGCGACCCATCACGCATGCCACCGCCTGATTGCGCTGACGCTCCCAGGACTGAACGGGATAGGACTTGTCCCAGGCTTCGTAGAGCTGCCGGTCCTGCTTTGAAAGGCGCAAGTTATAGCGCTTGCTCATGTAGAAGTAGGTACGAGCGATCATGCCGCGAATGTTGGGGCGGGGCATGACCTTTTTGGATTTGAAATCGACCTGTGTCAGGCACGAACCATACTGGCCCTTTTTCTCGGGCAGCCAGCCAAAGCTGAAGTTGCTTCTGTCCCCGTTGACCTCGCCAATGCTGGGCACCAGGTTGTGCAGGTCAGCTTCGGCCACTTTGAATACCGGGTCGTTACGGGTGCAGTTTTTCCGCCCGCCACTTTGCCAGCATTGGCGCTGATGACCGATTTGCCAGGCAGGAACGATATGTTCCCACTCGATACGAGCGGCACGGTTGGCATTTTTGCGTGGGACGTAGCCGCAGGCTTTCAGGTCGATGCGGTTGCCGTTGTATTTGCAACCGCAGTAAAACTCGGTGGACTGGGGTGCGTAGAGTTTCCAGGCGACTTTTTTGGCTTCGCTGAAGGTTTGTGGGGCAGCAGCATGTGCGCTTGCAACGGTAAAAAGACTGACCAGTGCCAGTAAACAAAACCTCATTGACTCAGTCTTCCTCAAGCACGGTCCAGAAAATATTGACGCTGCCATCATCGCGATGGGCAACGGTGACGTTGTCGTTTTCGGAAATTTCTTCCAGCAGGCGTTCCCAGAACTCGGGATTGTCGCCTTCGAGTCGCTCAAGCACCGCCATTTTGTCTTTTTGGGCTTTGGGCGAACTGATGATTTTTTGTATGCGTGCGCCGAAGATTTCGTAGGGGCTCGGTAGGGTAGGCGCTTTCGCCGCTTTTTTAGCCATGATGCGATCCTTGGTGTGCTGTATGCGCATACAGTATTTAACTGTGTAAGATTTGGCAACTGTTTGGTGCGCGGGCGGGTACATCCGGTGGTTATTCAGGGCCAAATAAAAAGGCCGCCTCCCGGGGGAGACGGCCTTTTCGAGTTCAAACCGCGAGCGCTGACGCGTGCGACTCAGTACTCCCAGAACATCCGCTGCAGCTCTTTGCTGTCCTGGGTCTTGGTCAGTGCGACCATGGCCAGGATGCGGGCTTTCTGTGGGTTCAGGTCATGGGCTACAACCCAATCGTTTTTGTCGTCAGGCTGTTCTGCGTTACGCAGTACGAACCCGCCGTTGTTTACGTGGGAAGAGCGAATGATCTGTACGCCATCCTTGCGCAGTGCTTGCAAGGCCGGAACAACGCGGGAAGATACCGAACCGTTGCCGGTGCCCGCGTGGATGATGGCTTTGGCGCCGGATTGTGCCAATGCTTTGTAGGCGGTGTCATCGACGTTGCCATAGGAGTAGGCGATGCCTACGTTTGGCAGGCTCTTGATGTCTTTAATGTCGAATTCCGAATCCATGGTGTGACGCTTGGCTGGCAAGCGGAACCAGTAGGATTTGCCTTCAACGACCATGCCCAGTGGGCCCCAAGGGCTCTTGAATGCTTCGGTCTTGATGTTGATGGATTTGCTGACATCACGGCCGGACTGGATTTCGTCGTTCATGGTGACCAGTACGCCTTTGCCACGGGCGTCTTTGCTGCCGGCAACGGCAACGGCGTTGTACAGGTTCAGCATGCCGTCAGCCGACATGGCGGTGCCCGGACGCATGGAGCCGACCACGACGATTGGCTTGTCGGTTTTTTCGACCAGGTTCAGGAAGTAAGCGGTTTCTTCCAGGGTGTCGGTGCCGTGGGTGATAACGATGCCGTCGACATCATCGCTGTCAGCCAGCTCGGCTACACGGCGGCCCAATTGCAGCAGGTTTTCGTTGGTGATGCTCTCGGATGCAATTTGCATCACCTGCTCGCCACGAACGTTTGCCAGTTGGCTCAGCTCGGGAACACCGGCAATCAGTTTGTCGATACCCACTTTGGCAGCGGTGTACGTTGCGCTGTTTGCAGCGCTTGCGCCTGCACCGGCAATGGTGCCGCCTGTAGCAAGAATGACGACATTGGGCTTGGTGGCGGTTTCTTGCGCCTGAGCAATCGTTGGCAGTGCAAGCAGAAGGGCCAGTGCGCCCGGAACGATGGTTTTCAACACAGCATTTTTCATTGTTTTTTCTCTTATTAGTGAGTGTGCCGGTGTTCGCACACTAAACACGGCACAAGCGATCCATTGGCCGTGAGCGGTGTAGGGGAGCATTATTTATGCCAGTACATGCTCGCTCGGTAACGATGATAAGTGGTTGATTTATAAGGCAAAAATAAAAGAGTGAAATTTTTTGTATTGAATTAGTACGGTTTCCCGAACAAAAAAGGTTTTTGCGTTCGGAGATTCGAATGACCGTCGGTCTGGCGTCGTCCTTTTTTCACATTGACAAATAACAGCCGGCTTTCCATAGTGAGGTTCAAGCAAACGTTTGCGCGGCGTTTTTTGAACCAGCCCTGGCAGGTTCTGAATCATGACCTATTGCCAGTCACACGGCTTTTGGCAGTCAGGCGTAGCGCGAGCAGGACGTTGCTCACAATAATCATAAGATCGGAGTTACTTCCATGAAGCTGCCATTTGCTGGACGCCTCCTCGCTGTCGCCATGCTGGCTGCGGCATCCCTTACCCTCCCTGTCGCTTATGCGGATACGCCTGAAAAACCCAAAGTCGGGCTGGTGATGAAGTCGTTGGCAAACGAGTTCTTTGTCACGATGCAAAAGGGTGGTGAGGACTATCAAAAAGCCCATGCGGCCAGTTTCGACCTGGTCTCCAACGGGATCAAGAACGAAACCGACACCGCAGGCCAGATCGACATCATCAATCAGATGATCATCGCCAAGGTTGATGCGCTGGTGATTGCACCGGCGGACTCCAAGGCTTTGGTGTCGGCCATCAAGAAAGCCAAGGACCGCGGGATCGTGGTGGTCAACATTGACAACCAGCTGGACCCCGACGTGTTGAAAAGCAAAGGCATCGAGGTGCCGTTTGTGGGGCCAAACAACCGCCAGGGCGCCCGTGAAGTGGGTGAGTACCTGGCGACAAAACTCCAGGCGGGTGATGAAGTAGGGATCATTGAGGGTGTATCGACCACCACCAATGCGCAAATGCGCACGGCAGGTTTCAAGGACGCCATGACCGCCGCCGGTATGAAAATTGTGCCGGTGCAGTCGGGTAACTGGGAAATCGACGGTGGCAACAAGGTCGCGGCAGGCATGCTCAGCGAGTACCCCAACCTCAAGGCCATCCTCGCGGGTAATGACAGCATGGCTCTGGGCGCGGTGTCGGCCATCCGTGCAGCAGGCAAGGTCGGCAAGGTTCAAGTGGTCGGCTATGACAATATCGATGCGATAAAACCGATGCTCAAAGATGGTCGGGTGCTGGCCACGGCCGACCAGGCAGCAGCCAAGCAGGCGGTTTTTGGCATTGAAACCGCGCTCAAGCTGGTCAAGAAAGAGCCGGTTGAAAACCTGAAGGACGGTGTCATCGATACCCCTGTCGAACTGGTCATCAACAAGTAATTCCACTCGGTGTCGCAGGCACCCGTCCGGTAGGGCGGGTGCCGGGAGAAATGATATGTCTGCTCCTGATGCCGGCGTGGTCCTCACGGTCAGCGGGATTGGTAAAACGTACACGCAGCAGGCGGTGCTGGCCGATATCGATCTGTCGCTGTATCGCGGCGAAGTGCTGGCCTTGACGGGTGAAAATGGCGCCGGAAAAAGCACCCTGTCGAAAATTATCGGTGGCCTGGAAGTTCCGACTCTCGGTCAGATGCAATTCAATGGCCAGGCCTATGCCCCTGGCAGTCGCTCCCACGCCGAGAAACAGGGCGTGCGCATGGTGATGCAGGAGCTGAACCTGCTGCCCACACTGACAGTGGCGGAAAATCTGTTTCTGGATAACCTGCCCAGCCGTATGGGGTGGATCAGCCGCAAGCAATTACGCACGTCGGCCATTGAGGCTATGGCCCAGGTGGGGCTGGAGGCGATAGATCCCGACACCCTGGTCGGGGAGCTGGGGATTGGCCACCAGCAAATGGTCGAAATCGCCCGCAACCTGATCGGGGACTGTCATGTCCTGATCCTGGATGAGCCCACCGCGATGCTTACGGCCCGTGAAGTTGAAATGCTGTTTGTGCAAATCGAACGGCTTCAGGCCCGCGGCGTGGCGATTGTGTACATCTCCCATCGACTTGAAGAGCTGGCGCGTGTGGCGCAGCGGATTGCCGTACTGCGCGACGGTTGTCTGGTCTGTGTCGAGCCGATTGCCGATTACAGCAGCGAGCAACTGGTCAATCTGATGGTGGGCCGTGAGTTGGGAGACCAACTCGATTTGGGGCCGCGCACATTGGGTGACACGGCCCTCAAAGTGAGTGGGATCGGTCGCTCGAACAAGGTTCAAGATGTCTCGTTTGAAGTAAGACAGTGCGAAATATTTGGTATTTCGGGACTGATCGGGGCAGGGCGCACCGAGCTTTTGCGATTGATCTACGGTGCTGATCTGCCCGATAGCGGCACCGTGGCGGTGGGCTCGCCGACGCGGGTGGTCAGTATCCGCTCGCCGGCTGATGCCGTGAAGCAGGGTATCGCCCTGATTACGGAGGACCGCAAGGGCGAGGGCTTGCTATTGACCCAGTCGATCAGTGCCAACATCGGCCTGGGCAACATGCACAGTATCTCCAGCACGGGGGTGGTGAATGGTCAGCAGGAAGCCGCGCTGGCCCGTCGCCAGATCGACGCAATGGGGATCCGCAGCAGCGGCCCGGAACAAGTGGTGTCGCAACTCTCCGGCGGCAACCAGCAGAAAGTGGTGATTGGCCGCTGGCTGGAGCGCGATTGTACGGTCCTGCTGTTTGATGAACCCACTCGCGGTATCGACATCGGCGCCAAGTTCGATATTTACCGACTGTTGGGCGAGTTGACGCGCAAGGGCAAGGCGCTGGTCGTGGTGTCGAGCGACCTTCGAGAATTGATGTTGATCTGTGATCGCATCGGCGTGCTGTCTGCGGGGCGTCTGATAGATACCTTCGAGCGTGACAGCTGGAGCCAGGAACAGTTACTGGCAGCAGCCTTTGCCGGTTATCAAAAACGAGATGCGTTGCTCGCAGAAGCCGCGCCAAAGGAAGCCTCATGAAAGCCACCCTCGTGCCGCAAAAAAATGCACACAACTATTACGGAACGGGCACATATCTGGGATTGGCGGGCGCCTTGCTGGCCATGATTATTCTGTTCTCCAGCCTCAGTGATCACTTTTTCTCCTATGACACGTTGAGCACCCTGGCCAATCAGATTCCGGATTTGATGGTGCTGTCTGTGGGCATGACGTTTGTATTGATTATTGGCGGTATCGATTTGTCGGTTGGGTCGGTATTGGCCCTGGCCGCGTCAGCGGTCAGTGTCGCGATTCTGGGCTGGGGCTGGGGCGTGATGCCTGCCGCGTTGCTGGGCATGGGGTGTGCAGCCCTTGCGGGTACGATTACGGGCTCTATTACGGTGGCCTGGAAAATCCCCTCTTTTATTGTGTCGCTGGGGGTGCTGGAGATGGCCCGGGGTGCTGCCTATCAAATGACAGGTTCGCGCACAGCCTATATAGGTGATGCTTTCGCCTGGCTTTCGAACCCGGTTGCCTTCGGGATTTCGCCCTCGTTCATCATTGCATTGCTGATTATCGTGATTGCTCAAGCAGTACTGACACGCACGGTGTTTGGTCGCTACCTGATAGGCATTGGGACCAACGAAGAAGCAGTGCGTCTGGCCGGTATCAATCCCAAGCCCTACAAGATCCTGGTCTTTAGCGTGATGGGATTACTGGCAGGGGTCGCGGCGCTGTTCCAGATCTCGCGGCTGGAGGCTGCGGATCCCAATGCCGGCTCGGGTCTTGAGTTGCAGGTTATTGCGGCGGTGGTGATTGGTGGTACGAGTCTGATGGGCGGGCGTGGTTCGGTCATCAGTACTTTTTTCGGTGTGCTGATTATTTCGGTATTGGCCGCAGGACTCGCTCAAATCGGCGCGACTGAGCCTACGAAGCGTATCATTACCGGTGCTGTCATAGTGATAGCAGTGGTATTGGACTCCTACCGCAGTCAACGTGCACAGCGACGGAACTAAGCGATGGCAACTATTAAAGATGTCGCGGCAATGGCGGGCATTTCGTACACGACGGTTTCCCATGTTCTGAATAAAACGCGCCCAGTGAGCGAGCCGGTTCGCTTGAAGGTCGAGGAGGCCATCGCGCGCCTCGACTATGTCCCCAGCGCTGTAGCGCGCTCGTTGAAAGCTAAAACCACGGCGACTATCGGTCTGTTGGTTGCCAATAGCCTGAATCCGTACTTTGCCGAGTTGGCGCGTGGGATTGAGGACTACTGCGAGCGCAACAATTACTGCGTGATTTTGTGCAACTGCGACGACGATCCTGAGAAGCAGCGCAATTACCTGCGGGTACTGCTTGAAAAACGGGTGGACGGCCTGGTGGTCGCTTCCGCCGGTGGCGACCTGGGCATGGCAAGCGGGCTGGTCGGGGTTCGAACGCCGATGGTCATCGTCGACCGCAGCCTTGAGGGTGTCGAGGCTGATCTGGTGCGAATCGATCACGAGCTTGGGGCGTATCTGGCTACACGTCACCTGCTCGACCTGGGGCACCGTGCCATTGCCTGTATTGGTGGGCCGGCAATTACCCGTGTGGCGCAGCTGCGCACGGCCGGGTATCTGCGGGCCTTGGCAGAGGCGGGTGTGATCGCGGACGAGCGTTGGATGGTCGAGAGCGACTTCAGCAGTGTGGGTGGCTATCAGGCCGCTGTCGGCCTGCTGGAGCACAATCGGCCCACGGCTATCTTTGCCTGCAACGACATGATGGGGATTGGTGTATTGCGGGCTGCAGCGGAGCGCAACATCCGGGTGCCGGAACAGTTGTCGGTCATTGGCTTTGATGATGTGCAGATGAGTCGTTATGTCTATCCGTCGTTGACGACGGTCGGGCAGTCGATTTTGCAATTGGGCGAAATGGCAGCACAACTCTTGCTGCGCCGCATTGCATCGCCCGAGCGAGCGGTAGAACAGCGGATCGTGAAGCCTGACATCGTGTTGCGAGAGTCCACCAGAGCCTATGTCGAGGCACATTTTAAGTATCCCCAAAATATCAATGGATGAGTGCCGATACATGCAAGCAAATGTAGTGGTGGTTGGCAGTCTGAACATGGATCTGGTCACGCGTACCGAGAGACTGCCTCGCCCGGGAGAAACGGTTTTCGGGCAGTCTTTTGGCACCGTGCACGGAGGCAAGGGCGCGAACCAGGCGGTGGCCGCTTCGCGCCTGGGGGCTCGCGTGGCCATGGTCGGGTGTCTCGGCGGTGACGCCTATGGCGTGCAGTTGCGCGAAGGGCTGCTGGCTGACCGGATTGATTGCCTGGCCGTACGCACCGTGCCCGGTACTGCAAGCGGTATGGCGCTGATAACGGTCGATGCCGACAGCCAGAACACGATTGTGGTCGTGGCGGGAGCCAATGGCTGTCTTGAACCTGAAGATATCAAGGCGTGTGATCAGGTGCTGCAAGGCGCGAAAGTACTTGTTTGTCAGCTTGAAGTGCCGATGGAGACTGTCGGCTGCGTCCTTGGTCGTGGGCGAGAACTGGATAAAATCGTGATTCTTAATCCCGCGCCTGCGAGTGGCCCGTTGCCCAAACACTGGTACGGCGCCATCGATTATCTGATTCCCAATGAAAGTGAAGCCTGGGCGCTGAGTGGCGTGACCGTCGACTCACTTGAATCGGCGGAACTGGCTGCTCGGCGGTTGGTCGAGTTTGGGGCGCGCAAGGTGATTGTGACCCTGGGGGCCAAGGGCGCCCTGTTTGTCAGTGCGCAGCGTGTTGCGCACTTTGCTGCGCCCAAGGTTGAAGCGGTGGATGCCACGGCGGCAGGCGATACATTTGTCGGGGCATTTTCTGCCGGGTTGGCGGCGGGCATGGATCAAGACGACGCCATTCGCTTTGCTCAAGTCGCTGCAGCCTTGTCGGTAACCCGTGCGGGCGCTCAGCCTTCCATTCCCTCATTGCGTGATGTCCAGGGCTTTGCCACACCATGAAAAAAACACCTCTGCTTAATATTGCCCTGTCGCGGCTTGTTGCTTCGCTTGGGCATGGCGACATCGTGGTCATTGCAGATGCCGGATTGCCGGTGCCCAAGGGGGTAGAGCTGATTGATCTGGCTCTGACCCAGGGCATCCCGGATGTCGCCAGTACCTTGCGTACCCTGCTCAGCGAGATGCAGGTGCAAAGCCATGTGTTGGCCAGTGAGCTACTGCTCGCACCTTGTCCGGCTCTCATGTGCATCGAGGCGCTTGCCAGTGCGGGCGAGTTGGGCTCGAGGCTTACGCTTACTCACAGCGCTTTCAAGGAGCTGTGCTTGCAGGCAAAAGTGATCGTTCGTACTGGAGAGTGTCGTCCGTATAGCAATATTGCCCTGGTCTCAGGCGTAACCTTTTGAATGATTTTTACAGGGAGTTGGTCATGTCGCGCTTTAAACAGATTGTTCAGCCATTGCTAAGGAGTGTCCTTTTCTTGTCCGCCATCACGATCTCAAGTGTTCAAGCCGCAGACACGATTGATTTGATTATCGATACCGACCCCGGTGCTGACGATGTTGTTGCGCTGTTGTTGGCCCTGGCTTCGCCCGAGCAGCTGAATGTGCGGGCAATCACAACCGTGGCGGGTAATGTGCGGCTGGACAAGACTTCGCGTAATGCCCGTCTGGCCCGGGAGTGGGCAGGGCGTGAAGACGTGCCTGTTTATGCCGGGGCGCCCAAGCCTTTGGTGCGTTCCCCGATTTATGCCGAGAACATTCACGGCCAGGAAGGTGTGACAGGTGTGCCTGTCCATGAGCCTGCAAAAGGGCTTGAGCCAGCCAATGCGGTTAACTACCTGATCGAGACACTGCGTGCTGCCAAGCCTGGCAGCGTGACCATCGCCATGCTCGGCCCACAGACAAACCTGGCGCTGGCCTTGATCCAGGCGCCTGACATTACTCAGGGAATCAAGGAAGTCGTGGTCATGGGCGGCGCTCACTTCAACGGGGGTAACATTACTCCGGTCGCCGAGTTCAATCTTTATGCCGATCCCCATGCTGCAGAGGTGGTGTTGAAGAGCGGTGTGAAACTGACCTATGTGCCACTTGATGTGACGCACAAGATCCTGACCAGCGAGGCCCGTCTCAAGCAGATCGCAGCGTTGGGCAATACGGCTGGAAAACTGGTCGGCGATATTCTGAATGAATATGTCAAAGGGGATATGGCGCACTACGGATTGCCGGGTGGGCCTGTCCACGATGCCAGTGTTATTGCCTACCTGCTGAATCCGGGGCTGTTTTCCGGGCGTGAGGTCAATCTGGTCGTGGATACCCGTGAAGGCCCCACCTTTGGCCAGACAATTGCTGACTGGTACAACACCTTGAACCAACCCAAAAACGCCTTTTGGGTCGAGAACGGCGACGCGCAAGGCTTTTTCGATTTGCTGACGACGCGCCTGGGCCGGTTGAAGTGATTTGACGGGGCGCAGAGTCAGGTCAGTTTCGACAGTTCAGTCGGTTTGTACTTTTCGAAAACCTGGCTGACAAAAGCTCGGGCAGCCTCTGTCCCAAGCTCCTTGACTAAAAGGTCGATGCCGATGATGGCCAGCTCTTCAGGGCTGCCAGGGCTGTAGGAACATTGCCCTTGATGCCATTTGGCCTTGATATCTGCATCGATGCTGACTGTTGTCATTGGGTGCTCATGATAAGGGGCGTGGAAAAGAGATTTTAGCAAAAAGTCGTCCCGAAGCTATCACGAGACCACCGTAAATCGTGTGACTGATATTTTGGTGCCTCAACTTTCCCATGAGATCCATGCTGCATGCCACACTTGCACTTTTCAAGAGTGGTGCAGGCCATGCAAATTGATCTTAACGACCCTGAAGGTTTAACCCTTGCAGCTGTACGTCAGTTACTGGCTTCGGCCAGTGACGATGCACATACCCAGTTGCGCGTGACCAAGGCGGGTATTGCCTACATTTCATCCGGGGTGGTGGGCGGTGTAGACATCGACGGGCTGCTTTTCAGGCTGGAGACCTGGGCGGCAGGTTCAGGCTATGTCGGGAAAGTTGCGGCAAGTGATGAGGTCTGGGTGATGCAGATCTCCAATGCCCTTAAAGACAATTGGCCTAACCCGCCATTTGACTACATTGATGTGTACTGATTCCTACACATATTTGGCAATGATTGGGTGTGCGCGTTAAATGCCTGCTCGGGCACACTTGTTCGCGCGTTGAGCAATCAGAAGATGCTATCAGGCACCATGAAACCTAATTGCGATATAGCTGTCGCAAGGGTTCGGACTATTTATTTTAAGGAGGCTTCATGTCTTGGAAGCTAGTGTCATTGGGTTCGTTGTTGGCGGTCGTAGCGCTGTCAGGGTGCAGCACGTCGAATTCGGATAAGGACCCCGTCACTGAGGCTGGGCATAGTCGTTGCGATGCTAAAGCTGCAGCATTTGTGATTGGCCAAAAAGCGTCGGCGCAGCTCCTGGAGCAGGCCCGTGTCAAGGCGGGTGCGCAGAATGCACGCCTCTTGTCACCGCACGACATTATGACGCTCGAGTATCGCTCGGACCGCTTGAATCTTAATACTGACGACAATGCAGTCATTACCCGCGTGAACTGCGGCTAAGCAGCACGGCTGGCTTTGTTTCAGGCATAAAAAACCCCGTCACATGGACGGGGTTTTTTTGTTCGAGGGAGATTTACTCCGGACGAACCTGTGCAGCTTGCATACCCTTTTGGCCTTTCTCAGCCACGAAGGAAACGGTTTGGCCTTCTTTCAGGCTTTTGAAACCGTCGCTTTCGATAGCTTTGAAGTGTACGAACAGGTCGTCACCGCCACCTTGAGGAGTGATGAAGCCGAAGCCTTTTTCATCGTTGAACCATTTTACGGTGCCGGTTTGGCGATTAGACATGGTGTATCTCCAAGAAACTTATATTTTCAGTAGTACTGTGCTGCTCAGGCCAACTGGGCACACCGAGGTATCATAGTCGAAATGTGCGCTTTGGGAGCCCCCCTGAGCTGCAGTTTGCTGCAATGTTCGCTTTCTTTTACTGTTCAAAACTCTCGAAACCCCCGTTTTACGGGGGGTTGAGGGTTGAAAACACTTAAAAAAAAAGCGCGCGCGAATGCATATTTTTTACGCAAAACAGGTTTTTAGGCCTGTTTTGCCCTCAATCAGGTCTCGATTCGTCATCGGAGTGAGGGCTATTTAGTGGCTCGACAGGCCTGTATTGCATCCAGAGCTTTGGTTCTAAGTTCTGCGCTCGGCTGGGTTGTCTTGCTCATCAGTTGCTGGATTTCGGCAGTCGAAAACTTCTCGGACAACTTGTCCGCTCCGCACGCGCAATGCTGTTGGGCTGTCTTTACGTCGACGCTTTGGCTTGCCGCCGCTACGCAGTCCTTCATGTAGTCTTTTTTTGCGCCGGCTGGCCAGTTGTCGGCCTGGGCGCTCAGGGGTAACAGCATTGCCAAAGGTGCTGCGAAGGCGAGTAAGCGGATCATGCGCATAAGATGCTCCTTGTAAGCATTAAAACCGAGTGTGTATCACTGAGTATCTGAGAGGTTAGTGCAGCTCAAGTTCACCCATCTGTAAAAAACCTCCCTTTATTTTGGATGCGGGGCAGTGCGTATAACAGGGCGCGTGCATCTGTGCTAGCATGCCGCCCTTGGCTATTTTGTGTGTTTGCATGCTCTCAGAGTTGCAGGGCAATGCCATTAACCTTATTGATTTGAACTCCAGTCACTCTGGTTCGGTTTTAGGTTGGCCGCAAGGCTCCTGCCACTGTGAGGCAGGCATACCACCGAATCGCGTACTGGCTCATCCCAACCCACGTGACCTTTGGTAGGGGTCACCACTAGGAGAGGAGGCGCCATGCCAACTATTACTCTTCCCGACGGCAGTCAACGCTCTTTCGATCATCCTGTATCAGTTGCCGAGGTCGCCGCTTCGATTGGCGCTGGCCTGGCTAAAGCTACCGTGGCCGGCAAGGTCAACGGCAAGCTGGTGGATGCCTGCGATCTGATTGAAAACGACGCCACCCTGCAAATCATCACGCCCAAGGATGAAGAGGGGCTGGAGATTATTCGCCACTCTTGCGCCCACTTGGTTGGCCATGCAGTCAAGCAACTGTTTCCGACGGCCAAAATGGTGATCGGTCCGGTTATCGACGAAGGTTTTTATTACGATATCGCCTATGAGCGTCCGTTTACTCCGGATGACATGGCTGCAATCGAAAAGCGCATGCAGCAGCTGATCGAAAAAGATTACGACGTCATCAAGAAAGTGACTCCGCGTGCCGAAGTGATCGAGATGTTTGCCGCTCGTGGTGAAGACTACAAGCTGCGCTTGATCGAAGGCATGCCGAACGAACAGGCCATGGGTCTGTACTTTCACGAAGAGTACGTCGACATGTGCCGCGGGCCTCACGTCCCGAACACTCGCTTCCTGAAGTCGTTCAAGCTGACCAAGCTGTCGGGCGCCTACTGGCGTGGCGATGCGAAAAACGAGCAGCTGCAACGTATCTACGGCACTGCCTGGGCTGACAAGAAGCAGCTGGCGGCATACGTCCTGCGCATTGAAGAAGCTGAAAAGCGCGATCACCGTAAAATCGGCAAGCGTCTTGGTCTGTTTCACACCCAGGAAGAAGCTCCGGGCATGGTGTTCTGGCACCCTAATGGCTGGACGCTTTATCAGGTGCTTGAGCAGTACATGCGCAAAGTGCAGCGCGAAAACGGTTATCTGGAGATCAAGACTCCCCAGGTGGTAGATCGCAGCTTGTGGGAAAAGTCCGGGCACTGGGCCAACTACGCCGACAACATGTTTACGACTCAGTCGGAAAGCCGCGATTACGCGATCAAGCCGATGAACTGCCCTTGCCACGTGCAAGTGTTCAATCAGGGCCTGAAAAGCTACCGCGAGCTGCCACTGCGTCTGGCAGAATTTGGCGCTTGCCATCGTAATGAGCCGTCGGGTGCCTTGCACGGCATCATGCGTGTTCGAGGCTTTACGCAGGACGATGCGCATATTTTCTGCACCGAAGAACAGATGCAGGCCGAGTCTGCTGCCTTTATCAAGCTGACGCTGGATGTCTATGCAGACTTCGGGTTCAAGGACATTGAACTCAAGCTGTCGACGCGTCCTGAAAAGCGCGTTGGTTCTGATGAACTGTGGGATCGTGCTGAAAGCGCATTGGCTTCAGCCCTTGATAGCGCTGGCCTGGCTTATGATTTGCAGCCGGGCGAGGGTGCCTTTTACGGGCCCAAGATTGAATTTTCTCTGAAAGATTGTCTGGGTCGTGTCTGGCAATGTGGTACCCTGCAGCTCGATTTCAACCTGCCGATCCGTCTTGGCGCAGAATATGTGTCTGAAGACAACAGTCGCAAGCAACCCGTTATGCTGCACCGTGCGATCCTCGGATCGTTCGAACGCTTCATCGGAATTCTGATTGAGCATTACGAAGGTGCGTTCCCTGCGTGGCTAGCGCCGACTCAGGCAGTGATCATGAATATCACTGATAAACAGGCAGATTTTGCTGCTGAAGTTGAAAAAACTCTCAATCAGAGCGGATTTCGTGCCAAGTCTGACTTGAGAAATGAAAAGATCGGCTTTAAAATCCGCGAGCATACTTTGCTCAAGGTTCCTTATCTCTTGGTTATCGGAGATCGGGAAGTCGAGATGCAGACTGTCGCTGTGCGTACACGTGAAGGTGCTGACCTGGGCTCGATGCCCGTCGCGCAATTCGCTGAATTCCTCGCACAAGCGGTTTCCCGGCGTGGTCGCCATGATTCGGAGTAATTATTATTAAGCGTGAAATGAGACAAGATAAACGAGCTGCACCGAAAGCCCCGATCAACGAGAATATCTCGGCACGCGAGGTTCGGTTAATTGGGGCTGAAGGCGAGCAGCTTGGGATTGTGTCAATTGAAGACGCGCTTCTTAAAGCTGAAGAGGCCAAACTGGATTTGGTGGAAATTTCCGCTGATGCAGTACCCCCAGTTTGCAAGCTGATGGACTACGGCAAATCTATCTTCGAAAAGAAGAAACAGGTTGCCGCTGCAAAGAAAAACCAGAAACAGATCCAGGTTAAAGAAATCAAGTTTCGTCCAGGGACGGAGGAAGGGGATTACCAGGTAAAACTGCGCAACCTGGTACGTTTCCTGAGTGATGGGGACAGGGCCAAGGTATCTTTACGATTCCGCGGCCGTGAGATGGCCCACCAGGAGCTGGGTATGGAACTGTTGAAGCGGGTTGAAGGTGACCTGCTTGAATACGGAACCGTCGAACAGCATCCTAAGATGGAAGGACGCCAACTGATTATGGTCATCGCCCCGAAAAAGAAGAAGTAATCACTAGGGCACGGCAGGCCTTTTGATTATGTTTATCAACTGAATGCGGAGTACCGAACATGCCAAAGATGAAAACTAAGAGTGGTGCTGCTAAGCGGTTTCTGAAAACTGCTAACGGCATCAAGCACAAGCACGCTTTCAAGAGCCACATCCTGACCAAAATGTCGACTAAGCGTAAGCGTCAATTGCGCGGTAGCAGCTTGCTGCATCCGTCTGACGTGGCAAAAGTGAAGCGCATGCTGCGCCTTTGCTAATTTCGGTCAAGAATAGAGGAAGTAACTCATGGCTCGTGTAAAGCGTGGCGTTGTCGCCCGTAAACGTCACAAAAAAATTCTGAAACTGGCTAAAGGCTACTACGGCGCACGCTCACGCGTATTCCGTGTTGCCAAGCAAGCGGTAATCAAGGCAGGCCAATACGCCTACCGTGACCGTCGTCAGAAAAAACGTCAGTTCCGCGCTCTGTGGATCGCTCGTATCAACGCTGGTGCACGTATCAACGGTCTGTCTTACAGCCGTTTCATCGCCGGCCTGAAAAAAGCTTCCATTGAGATCGACCGTAAGGTTCTGTCTGATCTGGCAGTGAACGAAAAAGCGGCGTTTGCTGCGATTGTCGAGAAAGCTAAAGCCACCTTGGCTTAAGTATCCCCGACATTCACCTGGGCTTGCCTGTGTGAGCCCAGGTGCTAAACGTCTTAAATAGGGGAAGAGCCTTCAAGCTCTTCCCCTATTTTGTATCTGGAGTCTGTACATGGAAAACCTGGATGCGCTGGTCTCTCAAGCACTAGAGGCTGTGCAAAGCGCTGAAGATATCAATGCCCTGGAGCAAATCCGGGTTCAATACCTTGGCAAAAAGGGTGAATTGACTCAGGTGATGAAGACCCTGGGCAATCTGCCGGCAGAAGAGCGTCCGCAGGTGGGTGCTCTGATCAACGTTGCCAAGGAACGTGTCACAGAGGTTCTCAATGCGCGCAAGGCACTGTTTGAAGAGGCTGATCTAGCCGCCAAACTGTCTGCCGAGTCCATTGACGTGACCCTGCCTGGCCGTGGCCAGACCTCAGGCGGTCTGCATCCGGTTACCCGGACTCTGGAACGTATCGAGCAGTTCTTCACCCATATTGGCTACGGCATTGCCGAAGGCCCTGAGGTCGAAGACGACTATCACAACTTTGAAGCGCTCAACATCCCAGGCCATCACCCGGCCCGGTCGATGCATGACACCTTCTATTTCAATGCAAACATGTTGTTGCGCACCCATACCTCGCCGGTACAGGTCCGCACCATGGAATCGCAGCAGCCGCCGATCCGCATCGTCTGCCCGGGCCGTGTGTATCGTAGCGACTCCGATATCACCCACTCGCCGATGTTTCACCAGGTTGAAGGTCTGCTGGTAGATCGCGATATCAACTTCGCGGACCTGAAAGGGACCATCGAAGAGTTCTTGCGGGTGTTCTTCGAAAAAGAACTGGCCGTGCGCTTCCGTCCGTCGTACTTCCCGTTCACAGAGCCTTCGGCTGAAGTGGATATGGAATGCGTGATGTGCAGCGGCAAAGGCTGCCGTGTCTGCAAGCAGACGGGCTGGCTGGAAGTCATGGGCTGCGGCATGGTTCACCCGAACGTGCTGCGCATGTCCGGAATCGATCCGGAAGAGTTTTCGGGCTTTGCCTTCGGTATGGGCGTTGAGCGTCTGGCGATGCTGCGTTACGGCGTGAATGACTTGCGTCTGTTCTTCGACAACGACTTGCGGTTCCTCGCGCAATTTCGCTAGTCGTAACGAATTCTTAGGAGAGCAGGATGAAATTCAGTGAACAATGGCTGCGTGGTTGGGTAAACCCGCAGGTAGGTCGCGACGAGCTGGTTGCTCGTCTGTCGATGGCCGGTCTTGAGGTCGACAGCGTTTCGCCGGCCGCCGGTATATTCAGTGGTGTGGTCGTGGGCGAGGTGCTGAGCACTGAGCAGCACCCCGATGCCGACAAGCTGCGTGTTTGCCAGGTCAGCAATGGTTCTGAGACTTTTCAGGTGGTTTGTGGCGCGCCTAACGTGCGTCCAGGCCTGAAGATTCCGTTCGCCATGATCGGCGCCCAGCTGCCAGGCGACTTCAAAATCAAGAAAGCCAAACTGCGTGGTGTCGAGTCCAACGGCATGTTGTGCTCGCAAGCAGAGCTGCAGGTGGGTGAAGGCAACGACGGCCTGATGGAGCTGCCTGCAGATGCTCCAGTGGGTGAAGATATTCGGGTTTACCTGAGCCTCGAAGACGCCAGTATTGAAGTGGACCTGACCCCTAACCGAGGTGACTGCCTGTCGCTTGCAGGTCTTGCTCGTGAAGTCGGCGCTTTGTACGCGGCACCAGTGACTCGCCCGGTTGTGGCTGTTGTACCGGCTGCACATGACGAAGTCCGTTCTGTCGAGGTTCTGGCTCCTGCTGCCTGCCCGCGTTACCTGGGGCGTGTAATCCGCAACGTTGACCTGTCCCGGCCAACGCCGCTGTGGATGGTTGAGCGTTTGCGTCGCGCCGATGTGCGCAGCATCGATGCGGCTGTCGACGTCACCAATTATGTGATGCTGGAACTGGGCCAACCGTTGCATGCGTTTGACCTTGCCGAAATCAATGGCGGCATTCGTGTGCGCATGGCTGAAGAGGGCGAGAAGCTGGTTTTGCTCGACGGCCAGGAAGTTTCCCTGCGTAGCGACACACTGGTGATTGCAGACCATGCTCGTGCCTTGGCGATTGCAGGTGTAATGGGTGGCGAACACAGCGGTGTAACAGCCAAAACCCGCGATGTCTTCCTTGAAAGTGCTTTCTTTGATCAGATTGCTGTCGCTGGCAAGGCCCGCTCATACGGCTTGCACACTGACGCTTCGCACCGCTACGAGCGTGGCGTTGACTGGAAGCTGGCCCGTGAAGCGATGGAGCGCGCCACTGGCCTGCTGCTGGAAATCACTGGCGGCGAAGCCGGCCCGATCATCGAAACCGTGAATGAGCAGTATCTGCCATCGATTGCGCCGATCACTTTGCGTGCGGCTCGTATCAGCCAGATGTTGGGCATGGAAATGGACTTGGCGGAAGTTGAGCAACTGCTCAGCGCCTTGGGCCTGACCGTTACCGCGGAAGGTGAAGGGCAGTGGCGCGTAGAAGTGCCTAGTCATCGCTTCGATATCAGCCTGGAAGTTGACCTGATCGAAGAGCTGGCCCGCCTGTACGGCTACAACCGCCTGCCGGTTCGTTATCCGCAGGCCCGACTGGCACCGCAAGCCAAGGCTGAAGCACGCAGCGACCTCCCTGAGCTGCGTCGCCTGCTGGTAGCGCGTGGTTATCAGGAAGCGATCACTTACAGTTTCATCGACCCGAAACAGTTCGAACTGTTCAGCCCGGGTGTTGAGCCACTGTTGCTGGCAAACCCGATCTCAAACGACATGGCAGCTATGCGCGCCTCGTTGTGGCCAGGCTTGGTCAAGTCATTGCAGCACAACCTGAACCGTCAGCAAGATCGCGTTCGTCTGTTCGAAAGTGGTTTACGTTTTGTAGGTCAGCTTGAAGGTCTTAAGCAAGAGCCGATGCTCGCAGGTGTGGTTTGCGGCAGTCGTCTTCCTGAGGGTTGGGCGCAAGGGCGCGAAGTCGTTGACTTCTTTGACGTCAAAGCGGATGTAGAGGCTGTTTTGGGTTTTGCTGGTGCACTGGATGCATTCAGTTTCGTGCCAGGAAAGCATCCTGCACTACACCCAGGCCAGACCGCTCGTATTGAACGTGATGGTCGAGAAGTCGGCTATGTCGGTGCCATTCATCCGGAGCTGTCAAAAAACCTGGGCCTTGATCGACCAGTGTTTGTCTTCGAGCTGGTTTTGGCTGAAGTGGCGCTAGGTAAAATGCCTAAATTCCATGAGTTATCGCGCTTTCCTGAAGTGCGTCGTGACTTGGCGTTGTTGGCCGATCGTGACGTTGCAGCCAGTGCTGTACTGGATGTAATTCGTGAAAATGCAGGCGAGTGGCTCACGGAGCTAAGGTTATTTGACGTTTACCAGGGTAAAGGTATTGATCCGCATAGAAAAAGCCTTGCAGTTGGCTTGACCTGGCAGCATCCATCGCGCACTCTTAATGACGATGAGGTGAACGCCACGACGCAAAATATTCTCACCTCGCTTGAAAAAAGGTTGAACGCCACGTTAAGGAAGTGACGTATGGGGGCTCTGACGAAAGCTGAAATGGCGGAACGTCTTTATGAAGAGTTGGGCCTGAATAAACGAGAAGCCAAAGAATTGGTGGAATTGTTTTTCGAAGAAATCAGGCACGCTCTTGAAGACAACGAGCAAGTCAAATTGTCAGGTTTTGGCAATTTTGATCTGCGTGACAAGCGACAGCGGCCAGGCCGCAATCCGAAAACGGGAGAAGAAATCCCGATCACGGCTCGCCGTGTAGTCACTTTTCGTCCAGGGCAGAAGTTGAAGGCCCGAGTAGAGGCTTATGCTGGAACCAAGTCATAACGACGAGCTCCCGCCGATCCCAGGCAAACGCTACTTCGCCATTGGCGAAGTCAGCGAGCTCTGTGCGGTAAAACCGCACGTGCTGCGCTATTGGGAGCAAGAGTTTCCTCAACTCAACCCTGTGAAGCGTCGCGGAAATCGCCGGTATTATCAGCGTCAGGATGTGCTGATGATCCGGCAAATTCGTGCACTGCTTTACGATCAAGGGTTCACCATTGGAGGAGCGCGCTTGCGACTCTCTGGGGATGAAGCCAAAGATGACACCACCCAGTACAAGCAATTAATTCGCCAAACCATTTCCGAGTTGGAAGATGTTTTGCTGGTCCTTAGAAAGTAACTACAGCGTTTAAAATACTTTCGTATTTCAAAAGCTTAAGGTATATTTCTCGACGTTCTAGCAAGTTGTAACGCCTAGTCGGGGCGTAGCGCAGTCCGGTAGCGCACTAGCATGGGGTGCTAGGGGTCGAGTGTTCGAATCACTCCGTCCCGACCATATTATTCAATGACTTAGCCCAACTTTCGCGAGTTGGGCTTTTTCATGCTCAGGGACTTTTGCGGGGGATCACCCAGTTTTCCTCCTCAAGATTGTCAACGCAGGCCCTCGCGAGTCAGTCGACGACGCTTTGTTTGCCGCTTCGATCAGTTGCCCAAGCTCTGCGGTAGAATAGTGGCTCGTAATGCTTCCGTTCTTATGCCCAAGCAATGCCTTTCGATCTTCCAGTGTCACGCCTGCTGCACGTAGCCTTCTGCCAAAGGTGTGCTTCAGGTCGTGAACCCGGATCGATGCGAAACCCGGCAAAGCAGGGCGCAGGTATTTCTCCTGCCATATCTTCGCTGCGCGTACCCGCGCTTTCTTCCAGGCCGAATCGTTCATCCGATGCATCCCGGTACCGTCATAAGGGAAAACCCATTCCTTACTCAGGCCGCGTTGCTTCTCGATGACTGACTTGGCCACCCCGTTCAGCACTACCAGACGGTCCTCACCGTTTTTAACGCCTGAGGTTTCCCGTCGCCCGCCAAACCCTGCTGGAATCAGAAACACGCTGGTATCCAACTCGGGCACGCAAATCTCCCAATCCCAACGCAGCTTGCAGACCTCTTGTTCGCGACACCCTGTGTTCACCTTGAACATGGCCATGTGCTGCAAGTGAGCCGGCAGCTCAGCAAACAACACCGATTGCTCTTCCCAAGAAAGCGGATAGGGCTTTCGGCTGTCTGTCTTCTCGTCCAGCATGCTGATCATTGGTACCGACTCAAGCCAGGGCCTTTTCTCAGCGTCCCGCCATTTCCTTGCACACAGATTCAAAATCCTGACGACTCGTTGCAGGGCGATGTTGACCGTCCTGTTTGATACGCCTGGTTTGACCTTGCCGGTCTTTGTCAGTCCCGGCGTTTTTCGATCCTTGATGTACTGCGCTAGCGTTCCGTCATCGACGTGCGTTACAGGCAGATCGCCAAGGTAAGGATCAAGCTGTTCGATGTGTAATGCCGACAGGGCAATTGATGGCTGATGCTGGAACTCCACCAAGAACCTTGTTGCCGCCTCACGCCAAGTTCGCACCTGGCGCACACCGTAAACCTTTTCCTGTCGAAGCTTTTCAAGCCGGAAAATCAGGTACTGCTCGGCTTCTTCCCTTTCGCTTGTTCCAGTGCTTTCTTGAAGTCGAGTACCTCGGACGACCTTGTCGATGTGCCAGATACCGTTCCTCTCGTAGAGGCCTGAGATCGTTTTTCGCGCCATTGTTTCTCTCCCGGGCGCCCACTGCAGGGCGGATTGTTGTCCTGCGGCGATGCTTTATCAACCGATTTGGTCTTGATGTAGTTGTCTGCCCACTGGTCGAGCTCGTATCTGTCGAACCCAACGCCTTGTATCCCTATGCGAATTTCCCGGACGTAAGGCCGCACCATTTCGGCGAATGCAGCTCTCGACATTCCCAGGTACGCCGGGGCTTTGCCAGCGCGCAGGATGCGAGGGAGGTATTGATCTGCTTTAACTGCTGCTGTGTTTGTCATGGCAACGTTTCCAGGTGGCGCCGCATGTTTTTCACTCGGTCATTGATGACTCTGACGTTCTTACGGAAGTCGGCCAACATGCGTTTTTTCTCAAGTTCGATGAATCTAATTTCGGCTTCGATCATCAAGCCGTTGAGCATCTTGCGATCTTCGAAAGGCAGGCTGTTGTATCGGTCGGAGTGCTTGCTCATTACGCCTCCTTCAACAAACCGATGACGATCTTCACGCCGCTGGCCACGCTGGATGGTTGCGCGGCGGCGTACCGGGTTATGTCTGCGATGGCCTTGGTCCGCACGGGCTCGCGTCTGATTGATGCGCCCAGGCCCTGCACGAAGTCGAGGGCCCAGCGCTTCGCCTCCAACTCCATGACGCTGTTAATGGGGGCGGTGATGACCAGCTCGGGCAGCGGCTCATTGGCCTGGATCGGCGGGAGAAGTTTTGACACGGGCGTTTCGCGGGCACGGTCAAGCGCCCGCTGTGCGATTGGGTTCATTAGGGTTCCTCACCGGCTGGCGTGATTCGTTGAAGTGGGGTATTTGTGTTCGACCCGGCATGGAGCCGGATCAAGGAGAGAAAGGTGGAACGTTTTACGAAAAGTCTGAGATCGTCCGTATCTAACGGCGACTGGTACGTTGCACTATCAACAGCTTTGACCTTGCCCGATGTTTGCGGGCGTTTGATAGATCCTTCCATTGTAAGTGGAAAGCGATATCCAGCGTGGTTCAAAACTTGGATGGAGCCTCTCTATACATCAATGCTCCCAGGCGGGCGGCATGTTTTTTTATCGGGCGAGGATTGTTATGCGCTCCGTTGTAGCTACTTGCATGAAGGTGGTGGCGATATCACCCAGCAAAGAGCGAGGAAGGCGCTAGATGATTTTCACTTCATTACTCCGCCTACCAATGGCGGCTCAATTCACCGGAATCAATTCAATAACACTCTTCAATTACAGGTGGACAAATTCTGTTTAGAGATGGCCGGAGCTGTGGATGCATGGTCTGCATCAGTAGCGGCTGACCAAGATGTTCAAGCGCGAATTGCATCGTTGCTGGTCATCCATAACTAAGCTCTCTCATTCCTGGCGAGCCTTTCAAGCTGTCGCGACCACTGTTTAGCACAGTCAATTATCGGTCGCGACATTCTGGCGGGTCACCGCTCTACTTAGCCCGGCAGGGCTATTTATTTTGTGTTAAGCAATTGCTTGAGAGGGATTCATTGCGAAGTAAACCCGTGCACATGCTTCTGTATCAGGCCGCGCACGGTGGCCACCGACCAGCTCTTCGCCGGTAAAGTGGCGCAGCGCCTCGGCCACAGTCGGAACCTTGAACTGTCGACCAAAGCCCGCGGCGATCATCTTGGCGGTGGGTGGGCACTGCACCAGGTTCTTGCTGTTCTGGCAGGTGCAGTAACCGGGAGTGTTTTTGAATGCATCCGCCGCTTCCTTGCCCCGGTACCGCGACAGGGCAATGCGCATGATCCGGTCGTCAAAGCTGATGTTGTGGGCAACCCGCAGGCCCGCACGGTCATGAATGGCCATGAAACCATCCAGCGCTTCCGACTCAGGGATGCCCATGTCCATCGCCATTTCGTTGGTGATGCCGTGGATCGCTGTCACTTCGGTAGGGATCACCCAGCCATCCGGACGAACCATCGCTTCGAAGGAGTCGACCAGAGTGCCGTCGGCGTTGAAGGCAAGAATGCAAATGTCCACCAGGTGTGGTTGACGCGGATCGCCGCTTGGGTCGCGGAACAGCGGCAGACCGGTGGTTTCGGTGTCGTACGGCGTGATCAAGTTCATGGGGGATTTCCTTTTGGCAAAAAAAGGCGTCGTATTTGCGCCAGTTTTTGTAGTGGCAGTAAGCCATTTGTTGATAGAGTTTGCTTTCGATAGGACTAAGGATTTTCCGGTGAAAACTTTTTGGAATTGGTTGGGCAAGCAGGCTGTCTGGTGGGGAAGTCATAGCCTTGTTTGGTGGGTAGGACATTTAACGGCAATATATGTAGGTCTGGTCATACTTGTTGTAGCGGCTAGATTTGATGAGCTTTTGGCTTTGCCGTTGAATTCCCTTGCCGACTTTTCAGCCGGCGTTTTTGGTCCGGTTGCATTCCTTTGGTTAGTTCTCGGTTATAAGCAGCAAGGTGATGAGCTCAAAGTTAGCAGTGCTGCGCTTGAGGCGCAGGTTGGTGAGTTGAGGAGTAGCATGGAGCTTCAGCGATCTATCGCGGAAAAGCAGGATAGGATGCTAGATCCTGTCTTGTATGTTGATTATGTAAATACTTTATCGTCCAATGATGGAGTGGTGAACAGCTTTGTGCTTATAAATAGAGGAGATACATGTAGGAGGGTTGAAGTGACAGCTGGCACCATAGGAGGAGTTAGTGTTCCTCATCTACATCTTGATATATCTGTTCTTGCTAAAGATACACAGTATCCATTTTCCTTTGCCGAGGTCCAGCCTGGAGTGTCGGTTGGAATTGTTATAAGTTACCAGAGATTAAATGGCTCAAAATCTAGGCAAGGCTTTAGTTTTTTTAGAACTAGTGAGGGCAAGCCGATAGTATTGCCCTTTCATATTGAATAGAAACGCCGAAGTCGCCACATTTAGCTGGCTTGCTGCAGCTGCTCTTTGCCTATTGCGATGCCTCCCTCGATCCATACAGCGTTGATTTCGGCGGGCAACCGGACAGGCTTCTCTTTGAGCGAACCGCAGACAATGGCGGTTTCTATGACGTCGGACTTGGCCAAGTTTATCAACGAGCCCAGCAATTGTGCGCGAACAGCTGGCAAGAGCACGTCGAAGCGATCCAGCACAATCAGCCGTAGACCGGATTCAATGGCAATAGCGAGCCCGATCAGTGCATCACAGCGCCAACGTTCCGATTCTGACAGCAGAGTGTAGAGACGACCCGCTGCGGTAATGGCCATGTCAGAGGCGATTGAAACCGCTGGCCAGCCTGCAATGGTCGACAGCTTGGCCAAGCTATCATTGATGGGTTTCAACGCCCCGGACAGAATCTCGCCCGGGATGCCGTCAGGTGCTAGAGCGGTGGCAATCAAAGTCCAGGCCTTCACGTCTTCGTGATGTTGCGCGGCTTGCGCTGCTTTTCTCTCGGCGTGGGTGATCAGATCAATGCGCTCGCGCATGGCCTCGACTTTGGCGGTGGCAGCATCACGCACGTTACGCTGACCCTGAATGGCATCCACAACGCGTTGGATCATGACGTCTGTGACCACTTCGCCGACCGTAGCAACCATGGCATCAAGGTCTCGGCCTGCCTGCTCGGCTTCGGCCACGGCCTTTAGATCGTTGGTTTGTGAGCACGGCGTCCATGAATGCTTCGCCAGCGAAGTAATAGGTCAGGCCCACCTGGCGACTTTTCAGGATGTTGCGGATGCGGCAGGTCAGGGGGTTCTGTTTGGCGGCGAACAGCTCTTTTTGATACCCGTACATATTGCTGATGAACTTGTCCAAAAAGTCGACTTCAGTCAGCTCACCCACTTCGTTTTTGGTTTTTTTCTCGCGCTTCTTGCCGCCTTTGTCGCTGCGCTCCCCCCTGTCCCTGCGTTCGTTGCGCTGTCCTTCCCGGCGATGGCCATCGTCCGCAGGCGGTTCTCCGATCGGGGCCGCTGCCGGTTTGACGGATTGCTTCAGCAGCCGCTCGCGAACAGTGGTCAGCCGGTCCAGTTCGTCCAGGTCGCTCTTGGTCAGCGACGTGGCTTTGTCCAGGAGAAGGGTAATTCTGCGGCCAACAGCCGTCAGCGGTTCTTCATCCGACAGCATCTCTTCCCACCCGCCCTGGCGAATCCAGTAATAGACGATCCGGATGTTGGGCAGGTTGAGTTGCGCCTGAATTTCCTTGGCCTTACAGCGGCGCAGAAACAGGCGTTTGGCGGCTTCTTTAACTTCGGTTGAATAGAACATGGGCCGCAGTCTATGCGGCGAAAACATGTGAAACTTGACGGTAATTTCGGCTTTCTACGTAGATTTTGATTCTACAGCTTGTCCCGATTCAAACCGTTTGTTTGGTGGTCATCCGGTGCATATCGTGGCGGCTCAAATCACCGATTGAGCGCAGTTATCGCCCATGCCCCGTTCCCTTGTTTCGTACTGGAAACGTGTCGCCACCAGCGGCCCGACCACTGATGGTCGTGAAATCCTTCCCCAGGAACTGCGCGATATCGCTGAGACCTACAAGCCGTCTCTGTACACCGCTGTTATCTGGTGCGAGCACGAACGTTGGGCCAAGTTCCCGGACTTTGCCGATCGCTACTCGGCGGCGGTGCAAAAGCAAATCGCCCTGGATCGAATCATGATCGGCTGGCACGGCGTTACAGCTGCTGCTCAGACCAATCTGGCAACCAACCCAATGTTGCAGGACGTCAACAAGGGCTGGCTGCAACTCGCTCGTGAGCAGATCCCTGAACAGGTTCTGGTTGAAGGCGGCGCCGTAGGGTCAGGGAAAATCACCCTCGGCGCCGGCGGCGACTACGAAAATCTTGACGCCCTGGTGCATGACGTCAAACAGATGATCAACTCTGTTTTCCGTGATGGCGGCGATCTGATTGCCATTGTGGGTAGCGATCTGTTGGCGAGTGACAAGGCCAAGTTGTATTCCAACCAGGCGGGCAAGCCGACTGAAAAGGAACGCATTGAAAGTGCCCAGGTCATCGCGACCTACGGCGGTCTGCCTACCTTTACCGTGCCGCACTTCCCGGTCAACGGCGTTGTGGTCACCAGTTGGGACAACCTGTCGATCTACTTCCAGGACAGTAGCTGGCGTCGTCACCTGCTCGAAAACCCGAAGCGTTCCCGCGTAGAAGATTACAACGGTCGCAACGAGGGCTACGTGATCGAGCAGCTGGAAAAATTCGCAGCCGCTGAAAACGTGGAGTTGATCTGATGAGTCTGGCATTGGCGCACAAGCGCCGAGTCCTGGCCGAAGGTCCAGCGGCTGCCCGCGCCGGTGCCGACGTATCGGTGTATTCCGCCGATACCGCATTGTCCAGTCCCGCTAATGGCAAGAAGCACCTGAAGTTGATGGTCGCCGCCATGGCTCAGGATCTGGAGCGAATCAGCGCGATCGACAACCACGGACTGCGCCGACAGCTCAAGCATGACGAACTGCTGCCCAAATACCTGGACTACGTGCAGCTCTACCGCGATTCAGGATTGAATTTCCCTAACTCGGTCGTGATGCAAGTCCTGGTCTGGTTGTTCGATACCGAGCAGTTCGATGCCGGGCTGGACTTGGCACATTTCGCCATCGAGCAAGACCAGCAACTGCCGGAGCGTTTCAAGCGCAACGTGCAGACGTTTGTTGCTGACCAGGTGATCGACTGGGCCGAGGCTGAATACAAGGCCAAGCGTAGCCCCGAACCGTACCTCTCCAACCTGCTGCCTTTGGTTGACGGCGAATGGAAGCTCTTTGAGCGCATTCCGGCCCGCTACCACAAGCAGATTGGGATTCTGGCCTTGGATCAACGCGAGTTTGCGAAAGCCATCACCCACTTTGAACGTGCGGAAGCGTTGTTCGAAAGCATCGGCGTAGGGACACGCCTGGATGGTGCTCGTAAAGCGCTGGCAAAAGAACAGGCAGCGACAGCCGCCGAATAACCGACTTCCCCCCCCGGCGAGAAACTGTGGATGTGAGCCAGCCATTTATGGCCCTGACCCACTGAAACAGTTTTCCCGCCCCTATTTGAGCGGCCAGCGATGAGCTTTTCAGGTAACCCCACTAAGTTTGCGGAACGCCAGATTGAGAACGACGGCTTTTGGCCGGATTTCTCTCTGGCTCAGTTCCAGGAGGCCTATCGCCTCCCAGGGGAATACCTGGTCGAAACGCTGGTCGACGGTTTGACCACGGCGATGATCGAGGTCAATCAAGATCTGGCCAGACTCAAAGCCAGATGGCAGGCGGCAGGTGTCTCCAGCGTTGAATTTGCTGACCCTACGGTGCTACCGGAGCGCACATTTCACGTAGCGACGTACAAGCGCGCCGTGTATTGCCGCGCCAAAGCCAACCTGTTGACCCAGTTCGCCACTATTACCCGCCGTGAAAGTGCCGAAAACACCGGCAAGGAATTGCCTGAGCGATCGGAAACCTTCCTCGCATTCAGCCAGCAGTGTGTTCGTTCTCTTCAGGGCCGTGGCCGCATCACGGTGGCGCTGCTGTGATCAAACTCCTAGCACTCACCACCTACCTGCACGAACGCCGGCTGGTTAAGCCCGAGCAGCTCGACAGCTGGGCCGACCAGGTCAACCTGGAGTTGATCTGGAAACCTGACGTTGACGGCATGCGCATGGGCGATATGCGTTACAGCGCGACGATTGCCCTCGAGCGTTTCGCCGATCATCCCGGGCGTCTGATGGCGTTGGTGGGGAGCTGGCTTGAAGCCAATGACCCGAACCGCGACCGAGATGAGCTGCCGGCGCCGAAGTTCGACATCAGCATGCTCGACAACGACCTAGCCGATGTAGACATCACCCTGGAGTTCAACGAGCCGTTGTATCTGGCCGAGGATCCAGCCGGCGAGATCGAGGCCCACGGTAAGACCTGGGCGTTTGTACCTTTTGATCTTTGGATTGCCGAGCACGGGGAGGTGGGCAGCAATGGCCGCTAACCCGCTCGACCTCGATGTCAGGGGGCTGCTCAGCGTTGACGCCCAACTGGCCCTGCTTGAGCTGCCGCCCCAGCTGCGCCGTCGGCTGCTGAACAACGTCACCAAGCGTGTGCGCTCGATGAGCCGCAAGCGCGTGCGTGAGCAGCAGAACCTGGACGGCACTCCCTTCGCTGAGCGCAAGGGTTCGGCCAAGGGCAAAAAGAAGATGGAAGCCGGGTTGGCCAAGCTGCTGCAGGTCACCCGTGTCAGCTCCGACGAAGCGGAACTGGGCTGGAAAAACGCCCTGACTCGTTGGGTCGCATCACAGCAGCACAACGGGGCCAGCGAGCGGCGTACCGCTGCACAGATGCGCCGCTGGAACAAAGTCCCGCCCGGTATCGCCTGCACGGACAAACAAGCCAAGCGCTTGCGCCGCCTGGGCTTCCGCACGCGGCAGAAGGGCAAAAAAACACTGACCCGGCCCTCGGTAGCGTGGATTCAAGAACACGTGAATTACGCCAAGGCCGGTCTGCTGATCCGTATTTTGAACGATGAACGAACCGAGTCGTCGGGCGCGCAGAGCTGGGACATCACCTTGCCCAAACGCCAGTTCCTCGGTGTGAGCAGCGGCAACGAAACCAGCGACCTGGTTAACCAGGTCTTTCAACAAATCCTTAATTCACCCCGCTAGCGAGGCACTGCATGGCACTCGGCAAAGTCAGCGTTAACAATCTCAATCTGGGCCAGGGTGCCGTGACTGAGATCGAACGCTATTTCCTTTTCATCGGCACCGGCGCAAAGAGCGTCGGCTCGCTGATCCCTTTAAACAATGACAGCGATCTGGACGTCTCGCTGGGCCTTCCGGCCAGTGACCTGAAAACCCAGATCACTGCCGCCAAATTGAACGGCGGCGATCGCTGGGCCTGCTTGGCAGCGCCGATTGCAGCCAATGGCGACTGGTCCGAAGCGCTGGAGAATGCCCAGCAGCAGGGGTTTTCGGTCGAGGCCGTGGTGATCACCACGCCGGTGGAGGAAGGCTCAGATCTGTCGGCCATGCATGACGCGGCGATCGAGCTGAATAACATTTATGGTCGTCGGGTTTTCGTGATGGCGGCGAGTGCCGGTATCACTCCACTGCAGACTTGGGATCAGTACCTGGTCGAGCAGCGGGCTATCACCGCAGATCTTGCCGCGCCGCGTGTCTTGGTCGTGCCTCAGTTGCACGGCAATGACCTGGGCGTACTGGCCGGTCGTTTGGCGAATACTGCAGTGAGCATTGCCGACACCCCCACCCAGGTGACGCTTTCCGGCAACCACATGGCCATCCGATGGAAGAAGCAATCCGCCGCAGTGTAGAGCGGCAATTCCCCGAACTCACCGGCGGCTACCACCTGCCACGCTTTGCCCGGGTTATCGGTGTGGCGGACGCCCCGGCCAGTGCCGGGATCTGCGACGACTTTCGCCCGCGCTATGCCGTGGATCTGCAGCTGCTGGACGAAAACGACGAGCCGGACCCGGCTTTGCCGGTGCTGGCCGGTGTACCGCTGCCGCTGTCCGTGGGCGGAGATGAGATGGGATTTCTGGGCTTTCCCGAGGAGGGCACCCGGGTTGTCGTGTGCTTTGCCTACGGCCTGCCGAACAAGCCCTACGTGCAAACCATCCTTCCGCACGGCCTGAGCCTGCCCAAGGTACCCAAAGGCGACCAGGTGTGGCAGCACAGCGACGCCGCGCAACAACGTGTCGACGCCGACGGCAACTGGTCACGCCAGACCGATGGGCGGATCCGTGACAAGTCCATCGATCGGGAGGTTGAAAGCCTGACCAATACGGAACGCCACCAGAGCAGCACGGTGGAGATCGATGACCACTCGAAGGAGTCCGTCGGCGGCATCAAGTCGATCGAGGCACTGGGCGCGCTCAAGCTGCTGTCTGGCGGGTCCGCAAGCCTGGCCGCACTGGATGATCTGCACCTGGCCAGCGGGCGCGACCTTAACCTGGTCGTGGCGCAAAAGCTGAATGCCACGGTCGGCGGTGACCTGCAAGAACTAATCCAGGGCATCCGCAGCAGCGTGGCCCCAAAGACCTGGCTGGGCTCCGAAGGCGTCAACGTGCTGCAGATTCTCTGTGACCTGATTGACCTGGTGCAAGACATGAATACGCAACTGGCTGGCCACACCCACGTGCCCGGCCCCACACCCAGCCCAACCGATGCCGCTGGATTCACCGCGAAGGCCGCCCTGGTCAAGGCGCTGGCCTCGCAGTTGAAACCCATCACCGCTTGATCGAAGGAATACGACGTGGAACTGAAGAACTTTTTCGCCCAGGACGACGCCGGCAACATGCTCGCCGGTGCGACCTGTTATCTGTATGAGCGCGGCACCGAGAGCCTGGTAGAAGTTTTGCAGGGCCCCAATGGCCTGCCGCTTGGCAACCCGTTTGTGACCGACCGACAAGGTTTGGGCCAGTTTTCAGCGCCCAACGGGCTGTATGACCTTCGCGTCGTAAAGGACATTCGCGATTACCGAATCCGTCTGCAATTTAATGATGTTACAGAGACAGCAGAAATTGCCGAGAACGCGGCCCGGGTACTTGAAGGCAAGTTGAGAGACCCAACTGGCCCGAATAACGGCGCAATAAAGCTAGGGCGTGGTGTTGTGGCCATTGCCACCATGGAAGATCTGATCGCCATAGCCGCTTCGGGTCGCCGTGAAGATTTACGCTATCTCAACGCTGAATACGCAAACGGAACCGGTGTTGGAGGCGGTCAATGGTTCTGGGATCCGTCCGACTGTAGCGCGCTGGTCGCGTCCGATCCGTTGCGAGGGTTATACGCCGCACCTCTCGACGCGCCAACGGGAGGTAAAGGTGCGTTTCGTAGGATCTTCGCAGACGACATGGACGCGTCATGGTTCGGGGTGGTTTACGGTAAGACCGTAGACGCCTTGCCCGCACTAACGGCGGCGGCTGTATTAGTTAAACAAGGGCTTAGTTTAATAGCGTCGGGCGACATATTGCTGAGTGGGACGTGGAACCTTTTTGGTTTGCCCCCCGAGACTCTATCGCGTATCACTATCTTGGGAATTATATATGCCGCCGCAGGTGACTTCACTCCTGTAAAGATTTCTGGGCAACGTTATAAATTTCGAACTTTGGGAATGACCCGGTTGGGGGGCGCTCGCACAGGTCGTCCTATGGAGATACGTTCAACGTTCGGGGCCGAAGTTAGTCTCGGTTTCGTCGACAAGTTCGATCAAGGCGCATTGGGAGTGGGAGAGCGTGGCCACTCTGGTATCAACGGTATTGGTTGGCTTAAGTTTGAAGCAAACACGATTAATGTTGCCGGGACCTGCTTCCTTGGAACGACCGAGCTAGGGGGCTGGTTCAATGAGAGCAAGATAGAAATCGCCTCTTTGTATGGTACTGATGGTATTCACTTCAAAGAAGGCGTTGGACAAACATCAAGGTTCGATGGGATCAAGATCATCAAGCCTGGGTACGAAAAGATATCTGGTACTTGTCAGGCTCTCGAGTTCGCCACACGCACAACGACAGAAGACTGGCGGATAGAAAGCGCAACAGGGACTGTAGCCTTTAGCGAAGATGAGGGATGCTCCCGCAACGTCTACCGCGGCTCTTGGGCAGTGGTGGATACGAAGCTGAGGCTGAACGGGATACTTTCGAGGTTTGAGGCGCAGATCATTGACGCCAACGGTGCTACTCGTGCGGTGTCTGCGCAGCAGGGTGCAGACGGCGAGTGGTCGTATGAAAGCGTAGCAGCGGGGGCGAGTACAGCTTTTGCGAACTCCATAGATCTACGAGTTAAAACCCCAGGAGTTGGCCTTCCAATGCGCCTCAACGTGAAGGACCCGAACGGAAACGCCGGGTACATTGAGGTGAAGAAAGATAGAACAGACCAGGAGGTTCTTCATGGCACCCCGTCGGCGTCGGTGCTGCCTGGCACTACTTTGGTGATGGTGTCATTAGGCCCGGGGGGGGGCCATTGACCCTGACAATGGATCTCGGATTGGAGTACCTCGGCTGTACCATCTTTCTGAATGTCTCTTCTTATATTTCATCAAATACTTTGACAATCAAGAAATCTACTGGGGCCACAACTGCCGGAGCTAGTGTTACATCTGCAGGTTTGTATTCGCTGGCTTTTGTGAGAGATCTGTGGCTGATCAGTAAAATTGGCGAGCCATACAGACCATAACTTAACTATAGGGATAAATCATGGCGCTTAAAATTGACGCGGATTTCAAAGGTATATCAGTGCAGTCTGCCTATGTCACTGTTGTAAGACCTTCCGTTTCATTGAATAAGAGGTATGTAAATTTTGATATTTGGTACAGTTCTGAAGAGGGCCGGGAACCATTTATGACTAGCCTCGACACTGCCCCGTATAATTTGGATGGGGATAATGTTTATGTTCAGGCCTATACGTATTTAAAGTGCTTGCCGGCCTTCAATGGGGCGCTAGATTGCTGAGGCGGCCTCGGCTATGAATCTGGCACTTCAGCTGTCTAGGCCGGATGGAGTGAGATGTAGGCGGAGTGCACGCAGGCCGCTGCAAAGTGGCGGCCAAATAAAAAATTCAGTAAAAGCCCATCTAAGGCTTTTACTGTTGAGTTAAGCCTTTTCTTCTATCATTCCATGGATGCCCATAAACTGAATATCTAGAAAGTGCTTATTTCTTACGAGAGTTTCAATTTGGTTCGTTCTAAACATGATTGGGCGTGCATTGATTGAACCGTCCCATGCCTTAAATAGAAACTTCTCCGCTTCCCTGTATCCAATTCCCCAATGCTCCACGAAAGCATTAAGAAACGTCGTCATAGCAATTAGTGCCGCCTTTGCATCCTTGTCGGTGTAAAGTTCAAAGTCCCTCCCGAGCAGCTTATGTTTGGTGTCTTGTCCCTTCCTAGGTGGTGGTTTTATCTCGGTGTGAGTTATGCCACTAGGCCCATTGTTTGTTTCAATGATCACCTTTCTGGAATTCACCTTGGGATGAACCATGTTATTTCTATTTCCGATCATATTGGCGATCGTCTGCACATGAGCATCCCCACGCGGTAGTTCTGTATTTGTGTGCCACTGCAACACAAAGTCGAACTTATCCAGAGTCTTTAGCTTGTCTAGCTCCGTCAACAATTTGTCGTTCATTACAATTGATTGTAGGAACGAGTTGGCCTCTGCCTCAAGTGCGCAGTTCACAGACAAAACTGATGCCTTAGCCATAGCGCTATTCGAATCCGAATTCTCACAGGCCGCGGCTGCCTCATAAAGCATCACCGCATCCGTGAAGATCAGCACGAAGTTATTCTCCCAGATTGTCACCTCACGACGCATATCTCTTCCTATTGATAGTAACCGAACGATTATCCTTGGTACAGGTTAGCACCCTGGGCAGACTGAGCCGGAGGATGGGTGACCAGCGCCGAGAAAAACTTTGTGCGCAAAAAAAAATGCCCCAAAAAGCACTTATCCCCCTCCCGCCGACGGGGTTTGCGTCCTTTTTTTATGCAAAACGGGATGTAGTGCAAAAGAACCTGCAGCCCAGGCGGGCCGTGGGGCTCTGCAGGTGATCTGCCATTTCACAGAATGCAAAGTTTTGAAGGGAAATGCAGCGCGGTTGCACAGTGGTGTGTTGAGCTGTCACGGAGAGGGTGTTGCTGGCGTGCCCGGTTTCATTGGGCGAAAACTTTTAAAACGTAGGTTTCGGTGTGTTTTCAATAACGCGCACGGTCTTTTTTGGGGTGGAGATTGGCGTGGGGCGGGGGTAGGCTGAATTCCCTGCAGGCCACGACTGACGGGAGTTATGGCGTCTTTGATGGATTTCACAGCACTGAACACGATCGACGATCAGCTTTGCCTTTATGCCACGGATTCAGGCTCCCTGAAAAAACATCGTTTTATTGATATTGATTCATAACGGTAGGGTGGTCGTTTGAAAAAGAGCGATATCAGCTATACGGGGGAGGTGATGGGTCTGGAGGCCCCGGTTTTACTGGGCTTTTGGTATTACAAGGTAAGGTAATATGAAGCGATATGAAAAGTAATATTTCTGTAAAGCTCCCGGTTTCATTGGGTTTTAAAGAATAGAAATATAGCTTTTAAGAAAGGTAATACTATCGCCTTTCTATCGCTGATATATCGCCTTTCCAAAAAAACGCTGGAGGCCTTGATCTATAAGGGCTGTAGGCGTTTTTCGCGGTGGATGTTACTAATGTTACTATTTTTTCTGGCCTCTGCAAATTTTAGGATTGGCACAAAAAATGGGGGGGTATCAGATCACCACACCTCAAATGCTTGCAGTCATCTTCATGCACCGCTGGAGGCTTTGAGGTCATTGGAGCAGTCCGCTCCAATGACCTTGAGGAGCATAAAATTGCTACAAGCAGCCGTTTGTCCGTTCCTCGTTCTTCAAGTCAGATCTGTTGATCTCTGAATAGGTCGTAACCCATCAACGAAAAACCTGAGATTTTACAGTCGTGATCGGTAGCAACTTAAGACAGTTAACGGTCAGAAAATCAATGGGACATATCAAAAAGTGGTGATTGAGTGTTCGCGCAACCAATTTTATTTTTTGGGTTTAGTGGTCTCATGTGTAGAGAAAATTGAGTCAACTAGCCTGCTTCCTGCGCCAATTAGTTTAGCTAACACCAATATTTGGTCTCGGCAAGCGCTGCTCTGAGCCACCTCAGGATAATTGATTGAATGGTCAACTTCTCCCCATATTTCTTCAAATAGTGTCCGGATTTGTATCTCGCAAGTATAAGGTGATTCTTCATATTGCTTTATTACATAGTGAAGACTTGTATAAAAGCTAGTCTTAAAGTAGACGGTATACCCAAGTCCCTCAAAAAATGTTTTGGCTTCGGGGTCCCATGTGTATGCTTTTGGTTCCTCGACTAAATACCATTCTTTGCGCTGCAATCGTCTATCGATTAATTCTTTTATTTTAGTGAATTGTTGTTGGTGTAATAGCAGTACGCGAACGCCGGCCAGATCAGTTACTCTTTCAAATAAGTTATCTGCTGTTATTGGGTTTTCGCTATCCCATTTTCTTTGCAGTTTTTCTTGCAAATGCTCAGGGTCTTTCATGCGATACTTAACGGAGTGTACATGTTTTCTGACCTCCGGATGTCTATTGAAAAAGTCGAAAACATACCGCATCCACATTTCAATATCGCCGAAATTGGATTTAAAGTGCTGGATTACAGGGTCAAATACACCTTCTTCGTACTTCATTTCAAGGCATCCGTGACAGAAGATCTATAGCGAAAGCTATATATTTTTCCCTGGTAGCTTCGTAGGTGGTTCTGTTTCCAGATATTGTGGAAATGTCATCTGTTTCTAGAGTTGGGCAACTCGGGACTTTCCATATTGGCAAGTGATATTTCTGGGCCATATTTGGCAGCGTATTGTGAGTGTGCATTACAGATGTGCTACCGATTGGCTCTTCGAGTTGCGGGGTAGTGAGCTCTTTTACAGCGTCATAGTCAATATATTCTTTAATGGTAGGAGGGATCTGCAATGCGTAATTATAGTGTGCTGTGGCAAGGTCCCACTTGTTTCGACTTGAGTATTTTTTTGAGTTGTATATTGTGTATCCAAGAAGTCTTACAAATTCATCGGGAAAGCTAGACCGTTTTTCTGGAGGAAGCAAGGAGTACAGGGAGTTAAATTGTTTTTTCCAGGCGCTTAGCGAGTTGCCGATGTTGCGAATGCCATATAGCGAGAACATATCCGGCATGCAAGGAATTACAATTCCGTCAGTGGTGGATATAATTACTTTGTTTAGTATTCCAAGGCTTGGGGATGTATCAAAAATTACTATTTTATAACCAAATTGCCTTGCGTAAGCCTCTGCTATGTCTTTGAATTTTGTGAGGGTTCGAATGGCGAGCGGGTCCCCTTGGTACGCCTGAGGGAATCTGTTAGCGATTCGATCTTCGAACATATGAAGCGTCAGGCGACCAGGTATGAGATCTAAATGGTTATCTAGTTTTTTGGGCGGACTCAAGACTGCTTGGTCGGACACGCCATCTTCAGTTGGTTTAAGTATGTAGTGAATAGAACGTGTGGATGCATTTATTTGTTGCATTTTTTTACTAGATATTGATTTTGATGCTGCTTCAAAGTCAATAATAAATGGGTCTTCAGTTTCCCATATTGAATGCAGTTCTTCAGCATCCATGCTTAAAATAGTCAGATTGCACTGGGGGTCTAGATCAATCAGAAGAGTGGGGATGCCCATCTCGGATAGCGCATGGGCCAGATGAAATGTTAGTGTCGTTTTCCCAACGCCGCCCTTATTATTAAATATAGTAATTGTATTCACTTAAGTTCCTTTTGTGTGCGTTCTTCAAGGGTTATGTCTTGACTTTAATCTATTTTTCGCCCTAAAGACAAGATCTGAAACAGTCAGTGTTTCTCATCACGACTGAAGCAAATTGATTTATGAAGTAAATTCGATTTTTCTTGGCATTCATCGATGATTGCGTTAGGCCCAGCTTGGTAAGGGCTCAACGACCGATTCTTCCGGTTATCTACCTGATACGAAGGTCGATAGACATCGCGGCTCGACCAATTGATAGGATTTCAATGGTATACAACTGGTACGGACGAAACCGAAGGTTCATGGAGACCCTGGTTTAAAAGCCTTTGTTACCAATAGCTCCAATGCATCATCGGGGCTAGGCTGAAGTAGCTGGATAGCATTTCATGCCTGTAGGCTTGAAAAGTACTAGGTCGGTAGGTAAACGGTGGGGGCCAAAAAGGCCGAGTGACTTTTCGAGTGACTTTGTCACTCACGGTTCAGCATTGTTGGGCATCGTTGCAGCGAGCGCCAAGCGCGAAGCCTTGAAATTAGCGGCTTGTAGAGATACAAGCTTGAATGGGGTGCTAGGGGTCGAGTGTTCGAATCACTCCGTCCCGACCATATTCTGTAAGGGAATCAAGGGTTTAGGCCTTTGATTCCCTTTCTCGTTTCTGCCTTGCGCAAAACTGGCGCAAAATGGGCGCAAAACTAACCGGTAATTTCGCTGATATTCAGATCTGGAATCGCATCCGACCAGATCACATCGGCGTGGTCTTTCTGGTAGTTCTTGGTCATGGTCTCGCTGGCATGGCCTGCAATGGCTTGGCCATCTTTACCGGCTCTTTTGTACAGGTGCAGCGACAGCGCGCGCACTTCGTGAAAGCCCGGCATTTCCTCTTCTTTCCAATCCGCATAACAGCCAGCAAGTTCCCGCGCCTCTTTAAAGGAGCGTGTAAGAAAGCGATCCTCAACCTTGGTCCAGTGTTCTTTAGTCTGCGCCTGCTTCTGCAGCAGTCGTTGTGGCTTACGATGAATCAGGAAGGGGGAGGCGATATTGTCCTGGCAGCGGGTTATGACGGTCTGCAGTTCGTCAGTTACCTTGAAGCGAATCCACGCAGTATCACTGGCCTTGGCTGTCTTCTTTTGTACCAGGTACAGGAAACCATCCCGAACGCCATCAAAACGCATGTCCAGAATGTCGGAGCGACGTTGAGCAGTGATCAGTGCCAGGTCGATCGCGTTGCGCAGCCAGGGTGGGGCCACCTCCCTGATCGCCTTCAGGCCTTCCACTGTATGGCGCTTGCGTTGCTTTTTCTCGATACGGTTTATGGTGCTCGATGCCGGGTTGTCCGGGCATAAACCCTTGGAAGCTGCGTGATTGAAAATATCTACCAGCAGAGCGCGACTTTGATTGGCGCTCCTTGGGGTCAGTGAGTCCAGCAGTTCGGCAACCATACGAATGGTTATTTGATCGACGGCTTTGCCCTCAAAATACTTTCGGAAGCGTCTGAAGTGAACGGCGTACAGTCCGAGCGTACCCTTGGCCAACTCGCGGGGAGGCAAGATCTCTGCTTCGTATTTATCCAGAAAACCCGCAAATGAGCCCGATGGATTGCCCATGACAGAGCGGACCAGATCGGCGCCTTGCATAAAGGCCAGGTTGAGCTGTTTTGCGGCATCAATGGCCCTGATCCGATCGGTACCGAATTGAAACCACTTACCGTCGCTTGGGCGACGGTAGCGGTAGGTCGAGCGGCGTGGATCAAAGTACAGGTTCTGCGGCAGGTGTTTGTTCGCACTATTGCGTGGCCGTGGAGCCATCAGGCAACTCCTCTTAGCACCATAGCGACCAGATCGTTGCCGTCAGCTATGTTCAGTGCGTTCCAGTCCACATACCAGAGCGAGCCTATCTGCTCGCCCGGCAACTTTCCGTTGCGGATGTAATTGCGTATGGCTTGCGAGCAGAGCGGTGTCCCGTTCTCACCCCACCGGCGGCGTTGGTACCGGGCTGACGTACCCGGGTTGATTGGCTGTACTGCATGCCGAGTTCAGCGTGGAACCAATTGCTGTCTTTGACCCGCAAATACTCGCGGTCCCGAACCGGGAAGGCGGGCAAGTTGCGCTCGTTAAGCAGTCCTTTTTCGCGCATCAACTTGATCAGTTTTGGCCGGGTAGTGCCCAGGTATTCAGCGGCTTTGGCGAGGGTGCGTTCCATAGCACCCCCTAGGCTGCGAGCTGGGCAGAAGCTGCCGACGCGACCAAGTGATTGAGGGACTGCAGCAGCCGCTTAAAACTGTGCTGATCGTCGCCATAAGCCGTAAAGCACTGAGTGCGCGGACAGTTGTCGCCGGCGACCAGAATTGCCGTGATGCCTTTACTGCTTTGCGTGCGATGCACTGCCAGGCTTATAGGTTCACCCAGACCCACATCGAGCAACAACGAACCTCCATTGCGCACCAACTGGTTCAGACTCTCTTGTTGATTGGTATCCAGTAGTTGGCCGCGGTCGAAAGATTCAGCCAATACGCGCGGTGTTGCGGGCTCGGCAGTATCCATGCGGCCATTTGCGATGGACTCAATAAACTCAGCGAGCATACGGTGTGTGTCTTTGTTGGGGTCATACACCGTCAGACTGTGCTTCTCATCGCCGGAAACAATGGTGAAAAGCGTACTGGAGGAACTGCGTTCAACCTGCAGCACGAAAATCAACGGCAGATTGGTATTTTTGAAGCTGCACGAGTGGTGAAACGTACCGTTCAAATTGATCTGCGCCGCCAGTAGGCGAAGGGTTTTATCCGCCAAAGAAAACCGGTTCATGCTGCATTCCCTCCGTTGTTCGGATCAAACGGTGCAGGGCGATTGCTGTGCGGGATCAGCCGGGGCTTGTGGTTGTGAAGGATGACCAAGCAGCCTGTGGTGGCTTGCAGCTGCTCGATCAGTCGACGGTTACTGGCGCACGCTGGGTGGACGTGAAGTGTTGCTGTGGTGTGCATGGTGTTATCTCGCTTTGTGGTGGGAGAGTGCGAGAGATATTAACCTCAAAGGTTATCTTGTCAAATAATTTACCTTTGGGGTTTCTTTTGTGTCTGCGATCTTCAGGTTTAGAGCGAAAGTAGGGAGATTTCTTGATCGAGTGAGCGGATGGTCGCAGGCCGTTGGGATTAAGCTACTCTCGATGTGTCTCCTCAGTGCTCGAGAAATCGAGGGTGACCCAGTGTTTAGCTCGCATCTGAAAGTTGAGCAGGCTGAAAACTAGTGATTATTCAGTCATGGAGAGATGGCAGTGGTGAAAGCGATGCGCTGTGAGTCTAGTAGGCGATGGTTTTCTAGAAAATTTCCTGATAAGGCTCAATGGCCTCGTATCAAGCGGCTACTTAGATTTAGTGGAGTCGTCTGTATTATTCATGGATTGACTTGGGGCTTCTACTACGCAACTCACGCTATGAGTGTTATGGCTCTATTACTGTTTGCGCTCGTATTATTAGGTGTTGGATGTATATTCGTAGCAAAGAGGTTTGAGCTCTTTTCCCTAAGTTTGATTGCTCATGTTTTTTTGACCATTGCAGTTTTTGCCAGCCTAGCCGATGTGCCTTCAGCTTACAGTGCTAGGTCTGCACATTTATTCCTATTACCGATTGGGATTTCAGCATTTTTCTTATTTCGTAGTGATGGGTTTTATTTGCGGTGGGTATTTCCTGTGGTGTGCTTTTCAGCGTTAGTTGTTATATCAAACTACTCTCTAGATTTAGGTCCTCATCTGGAGCTATTGCCGGCTGATGTCAGTAAGTTAGGTCATGATTTGAACCGTGCTACTGCTATTGCACTCACTATCTGTGTGTTGGCGATATTTCGTGAGGACTTGAGCTCGAAAGTTGAGTCATATAGGTCGCTCGCTAGAGCGGTATCTCAGCGGGAGTTATGTTCGTATATGCAGCCGCAAGTAGCCATTGATGGAAAAGTAATAGGTGCTGAAGTTTTGTTGCGATGGAATAGACCTGGCTACGGTGTACAGTCTCCGGCTGAATTTATTCCTCTTGCTGAGGAAACGGGACTGATAAATGAAATTGGTCTAATGGTTATTGAGGATGCTTGTCGACATCTGAAATCTTGGTCTGTAATGCCCAGTGTGAATAAGTGGGTGCTTTCAGTGAATGTCAGTCCTTTACAACTTGCCTCACAAACATTTGTCGAGGATGTCCGTGAAATTATGCGAAAAGTTGGAGTCTCCGGAGATAAGTTGTGCTTGGAAATTACCGAATCTGTTTTTGCTAGTGACCTAAATTCGACAGCTTCCAAAATGAAAGCTCTTAGTGATGATGGGATTTCATGGTCGCTTGACGATTTTGGAACAGGTTTCTCTTCTTTGTCATTGTTGCAAACGCTACCTTTGCATGAGCTAAAGATTGATCAGTCGTTTATTTTTGATATTGAGAATGACGCCAGTAAACGCGAGCTTGTGAGGAAGATAATAGAAATAGCAGATATATTAGGCGTTTCTACGATTGCTGAGGGGATAGAAACAAAGCAGCAACGTGAATATCTTGAATCTATGGGTTGTGCAGCATTTCAAGGTTATCTTTTCGGTCGCCCAATTGTGGCAACGGAATTTCTGACAGAGTACAGGCCAGCCTTGAATATTAGTGTTGGAAGCTCTACTGGCTAGAGATGATTTTAATTATAAGTCAGAGATTTTCCATCTGGCCCGACCACAAATACTCCACTCTTCAGTCATTCGAATGATGCGCTCCGGCCAATCAGGATTGATGGCGTAAAGATAAAGCTCATTCCCTTCCTGTTTCAGCTGTTTAAGCGTAGTCGCTTCATCTCGGGTGCGTTTTGCTGCAACAAAATGCCCAGGGAAAGCATCCAGAGACGGATCAATCACTACCTTATCGCCTTCCATAAACTTGGGTTCCATGCTGATACCCTCAACGCGCAGGATGAATGCACGCGGACCCACCGGGCCTGGTGATTCGATCCATTCTTCAGCGTCGCGTGGGTCAAAGCTCTCTTCTGAAGAGCACCATGCCCCAGCAGCGATTGAGCCAATCACCGGTAATTTCCTACCGGTGTAGCCCATAACAGTACCGTTATCAAAGTTTGCGAAACCATGTGGTATGTCGAGCGAGCCGTTAGGCAGGCTGAGAGCTCTTTCAATTTCGCGCGCAATTTGATCGCCAATTCCTTTGGTTGGGTTTTTCCCGCCGAAAGCGCTCACTTGCGCAGGCGCTTTGCCGAGCAACTCAGCAATATCGATCAGGCGTAGTTTTTTTTCGGCCAGGATCTGGCGGAAATTATGCAAGCGGGTATCTGAAATTCTCATGCTGTGATTGTGCCTAGATTAACCTATGGGGTGAATGTCCTTTGAGGTATTGCCAAAATTAACCTTTGCGGTTAAATTGCATCTCCCGGAGGTACACCACATGAAATTGCGTGACTACATCGACAGCTTAGATTCAGAGGCACTGCTGGCTTACGCCGGGCGTTGCAAGATCGCGGTTAACTACCTGCGTCTGCACGTAAAGTACGCAAGCAAAGACCCAAGTGTTTCGCTGATCAAGTCATTGGCCCGCCAAAGCGAAGGTTGCGTATCGCTTGCTGAGGTTCTGGAACACTTTGGTGTGACGGAAACCAAGGCAGCGTAGAAAGAAAAAAGGCGACCAATAAGGCCGCCCAGTTCCTCCCGGCACACACCACCACAGTGTCGCTGGGTCGCGGTCAAGGTAGGCGGGCACACCACATGCAATTCCACCTTCCTTTACCGCGCTTTCCAAGGCTCGGAAGCTTTGGGTACTGCCTTCTCCACCACAGATCTGGCAGCTGTTGCGCCAGAGGTGAGCGACGGATCGCTCGCCTCGGCACGGTGCCGGTTTCGATCTTAAGAATCTAGACCGGCTTTTTGGGCCCTTACAAGCCACGCGGCAAATGTACCACCACAGCACGCCGCGCGGCACTGGCAACATTCAAGGATTAATGCCATGAGCCGTATTGCTCTTAGTTGCACCCAACGAGCGCGTCGCGAAATTCTGCCGCTCGATTTGGCCCTGTATCACGCTGCCCGCGATTACCCGGGTGGCGCTGCCGCCATCGCCGCCACCACCGGCCGTAATCCCACCACGCTGCAGCACAAGCTGTCTCCGACCCACCCAAGCCACACGGTGAATGTTCAAGAGTTCGCCGAGATCCTGGAACTGACCAAAGACCGCCGCATCCTTGATGCGGTGCACGCGTTGGTGGGCGACACGATCTGGCAGGAACTGGCCGAGGCCTATACCGACGATATGCCCGAGACGCTGACCACTGGCCTTGCCGTGTATTTCCGTCAGGTAGCAGATCTGGCCGACACCTGGGCCAAGAGCATTGGCGACGGGGTAGTCAGTGACCGCGAATTGGCCGAGATCCGCCTTCAGGTGTTTCGCGGCATTCAGGGACTGCTGGGTATGTTCAATCGTGCCTGCTACGTCAACTCGACTACGCGGGGTGCTGACCGTGGCTGATATCGCAGATTTTGCTAATGACCTGGTGCAGGAACGCATCGACTTGGCACTGGCAGCGCGCAAAGCGCAGCCAGTATTTGCGTCTTTTGAGTTTTGTGTGGATTGCGAGTCGGTCATTCCTTTGGCCCGTCGCTTGGCCGTCACCAGCTGCACGCGCTGTGCGGCCTGCCAACAACTGAACGAACAAGTAGGTAGCCGTTATGCTCGATGACGTACTCGGTCAATTCGCTGACCACGGTCTTGAACCTGCGCAACCCCTTACGTTCGGCAAGCTGACCCGCTGCAAGACCACGCAAGACAAGGGCAAAGAGAAAAACGGCTGGTATGTGATCCATGAGCACCGCACCGAGAATAACGAGACGCTGATTTTCGGCAGCTTTGGTGATTGGCGTTCGGGCGAGAGCACCAAGATCAAGGTCAAGGCCGGGCGCATGAGCCAGGAGGAGCGTGACGTTATGCGCGCTCGCCAGGAAGAAGGTAAACGCCGCGCCGCCGAGATTGCCGCGAACGCCGCCCGCCGTGCTGCCAATCGAGCGTCTGGCCTGTTCAAGCGTATGCCGGAGAAGGGTCGTAGCGCTTATCTGGATCGTAAACAGATCGTCGGTATGGGTGTCCGCTACGCACCGCGCTCTGGTGCGGTGTTGGTACCGATGAGCAACGTGCGGGATCAGATCGTCGGGCTGCAGGTGATCTATCCCGAGAAACAACCAGATACCGGACGCGACAAGTCCTATTGGCCTTATGGCATGTCCAAAGAGGGCGCTTTTCACCTGATTGGCCCGCACCCTGAGCCGGGCGAACCCGTCCTGGTATGTGAGGGCTACGCCACCGGCGCAAGCCTGCATATGGCCACTTCGTTGACGGTGGCCATTGCTTTTGACGCGGGTAACTTGAGCGGGGTGGCCAAAGCCATGCGGGAGCGTTTCCCGGGTCGCGCTTTGATCGTGTGCCGCGATGATGACTGGAAAACCAAACGCCCCAATGGCGAGCCTTGGAACCCGGGCGAAGAAAAGGGCAGCAACGCGGCTTTGATCGTTGGTGGTCAGGTTGTTGGTCCGGTCTTTTCGGGCGAGCGCGAGATCAAGTGGACCGACTTCAACGACCTGCATTGTGCCGAAGGGTTGGACGCTGTTCGCCGCCAGGTGTTGTCGGTGGTCAGGCCACCTGCTGCAGGCGGGTGGAAAGACCAGCTCGCACGTACTGAAAACGGCTCGTTGATAGCCCATATGCAAAACGTCGAACTGATCCTGGGCAACGATGAGCGCTGGGCCGGTGTGATCACCTTCAGCGCCTTCAGTTCCAAGATCGTCAAATTGCGCACGCCCCCGTATGGCGGCGGCACCGGGGATTGGGGTGATATCGATGACATACGCGTTATGAAGTGGCTGGCCCAGCAATACAACCTGCGCGTCAAAGCCTCCAGCGTGATTGAGGCGGTCAGCGTTGTGGCCCATGACAACTCCTTTCACCCAGTACGCAACTACCTGAACAAGCTTGAATGGGACCGCGTGCCGCGCCTCGATACCTGGCTGACCACGGTCATGGGTGTGGCCCAAAGCGGTTACAGCTCCAAGGTAGGTACCTGGACCATGTACCACTGGGGCACGGGGACTGCGTGGAGCGGCTACCAGCCCCGGGCAATGATGGGTGCCTGTCGTGCGTGGTACGAGCTGGTCAGTCAGGGCAGGGCGGTACCGCCCAAACTTAAGGCCTATGCCGAGAACTGGTTGGCTTGGTTGATCACCTTTACCAAAACCTCAGACGGCATCCTGCCCACTGACTTTCCCATGACCAGTGTCCCGCAGCCTGAACTGGATGGTTTCACCGGCCATGTGACTGGGCTGTGGTTGGCCGGTGCCTGTCTGGCCGGGTTGGCGGGCTCTCAGGTAGAAGGACTGGATTATCTGATCGAGGCCTGTGTGACCGAGCTGCAGAACAACTATGTGGTGACGCCGGTACCGGGTCAGCCCATGAACGGCAGCTGGTCGCCGGCGGTGCGGCTGGGCACGGACAACGGCATGTTCTTCGGCTTTTGGGCCGGGGAAATTCTGCGCGGCCTGGGTCTGTACGTCCTGTACCGCAACCTTGGCCCCGGGGCGAATATCTATGGCGCTCCCATGCCAACGTAACCACTTAATTAGGCACATTCATGGCAGAGCAAAACACGTTGTATATCGCCATGCTGACGGATGTTGGCGCGGCGCAGCAGGCCAAGGCGATCGCAAATGGCACACCCTGGAACATCACCCATATGGGCGTGGGCGACGGTAATGGCATTACCCCGATTCCGTCGAAGCTGCAAAAGAACCTGGTTAACGAAAATTTGCGCCTCAAACTGAACCGCCTGACGGTCCGCGCGGACCGCCCGGTGATCAGTGCCGAGCTGATCCTGCCGTCAAATGTGGGCGGATGGTGGGTGCGTGAGGTTGGGTTGTATGACTCGACCGGCGCGCTAGTGGCGGTGGCCAGTTATCCGCCGACCTACAAGCCAACGCTGGCCCAGGGCACTGGACGCACTCAGGGTATCCGCCTGCAGATTCTGGTCAGCAGCACGGCCAACATCACGATTCAGGATGACCCGACGCTGGTGACAGCGACTCTCTCGACCGTGCGCGAAGAAATCGGCAAGGGCGAGGCGGGAAGTGCCGTCAAACTCAAGACGGCGCGCACTATCTCGGTGTCAGGTGCTGCTACGGGCGAGGCCCAATTTGATGGATCGAACAATGCCCAAATCGCCCTGACGTTGGCCGATACCGCCGCGTTTGGGCGCTCGATTGATGAACGCCGTTGGCACTATCAGCAAGGCGGGGAAAGCCATCCCTGCCGGCTCGCTATTTGAGGCGGGCATCAAGGCCTTTGACACCTACACCACAGCCAAGACCGCCCAAGAGAAAGCCGAAGGCTACGGCGGTGCTGCCGGTGGCTTGGCCGGGTCGGTGGCGGGTGCAGCGGCCGGTGCGGCGATCGGCTCCGTTGTTCCGATCATTGGCACGGCGATGGGCGGGCTGGTTGGCGCGTTCCTGGGGGGCATGGGTGGCGACACCGTGGGCGGTATGTTCGGCAAAACGTCGTTTGCCAAGTCGCTGTTTGGCAGCGATGCAGAGCCGGGTGATGTGGTGCGTTCGATGAGCGCGCAGTCCGGTCGGTCACAAGCCCCGTCGCCTTTGGTGCTCAAGTCTGAATCCAAGCCGGCGCCGATCGATCAGAAGTTCACTTTTGCCCCGCATATGCCCATTACGGTTCAGGGTGATGTGAAAGACCCCGACGAGCTGATGCGCAAGCTGCAACCCATGATGCAGGGCCATTTGAATGACTTCGCCCGGCAGATGGAAGACAACGCCAGCCGGGCCAATGACCGCAAGCTATACGACGCCCCACACATCGGGTAAGGAGGTGATATGCCCTATATGGAGCAGATGCAAAGCACGGTCAGTTACTTGGCCACGGCCGGGGAGGCTGGGCGGCGAAGTCTTGACGGGATGATGGGGCCGGTAAACGGCGCAATCAGTGAAATGACCGGCGCGGCCTCTGAGCTGGAGACCCTGCCGGTCATTGGGCCGATGGTCGGAGAAAAGCTGCAGCGGGTCATGCGCGGTATCAGCGCTGCACAGGCAAAGGTGGGCTCGGTGGTCGCGGTCTACAACCAAGCCGCCCGTGCCGCCTCGCAGATCGAGCAGCGGCTGGAGGTGCTGGGTGAACAGGCAACCCGGGCAAAAAACGCGATCAACCAGATTGCCGGCAAGATCAATCCCGCACTGGGCAACATACTGCCGACTAGCATTTTTGCCACCGACACCACTCCGGCGGTGGAAGCGGTGAAGCCGTTCCCCCACTTGCTGATCCTGCAGCCGCACAAGCATGAGGCGCCGCCGTATTACTTCAATCTGGATACGGCAGCCTTTGAGGAACTGAACCGGCAGAGCGGTTTCCGCTGGGCCTCGCAAGAGCGCCTGATGCGGCGGCCGGCACAGCAGGCGGTGGGCATGGGCGACGATAAAATCACCCTCAAAGGTTCGATCTTTCCCGGGCACCGGGGCGGCCTCAAGCAACTGGACACCCTGCGCAGCATCGGCGGGTTATTGGTGCCTTTGGGCCTGACCACGGGCTATGGCTACGTCCTAGGGGATTGGTGCCTGACCTCGATCACCGAGGACCAAAGCGCGTTCCTGCAGGGCGGAATCCCCCGCAAGCAGGGCTTTAGTTTGGAGTTTGTTCGTTATGGCGAAGACCTGCAGAACGCTTGACGGCGACAAACTCTACACCATCTGTCACAACGCCTATGGCCACCTCAACGGCAGCGTGGAGGCGGTGCTGGAAGCCAACCCCGGGCTGGCCGCCGAGCCGGAGCCGTATCGCGGCGGGGTACTGATCGTGTTGCCGAGCTTGGCGGTGGCCAGCGATGAGCAGGCCGTCCAGCTCTGGAGCTGATAGTTACGCGTAACGCGACTTAAAACCTGAGCCCCGCCTTTGTGCGGGGCTTTTTGTTGGAGCTGGATATGACGCCCGTTTTTCGCATCGTCGCCGATGGCAGCGATATCACCCGCATGATCAATGACCGGCTGCTGCTGTTGCGCACCTCGGACAAGCCCGGGATGGAGTCAGACGAGTTTGAGTTGCGCATTGATGACCGTGACAGCGCTGTGACGTTGCCGTCTCGGGGTGCCAGTATCGAAATCTATCTGGGCTATGCCGGGTCGACCTTGTTCCGGGAGGGCCGCTATGTGGTCGATGAGGTCGAAGTCTCCGGCCCGCCGGACACGCTGGTGATACGCGGCAAGGCCAGTGACATGCGCGGCAGCGGCAAGACCACCCGTAGCGGTAGCTGGGAGGGCGACACCCTGGCCACCATCGTCAGCGCCGTGGCCCGGCGTAACGGCTGGGAACCGGCCTGCACGGTGGCCACGATCGTGCCCCGGGCTGACCAGTTGGGGGAATCAGACTTCAATTTCATTACCCGGCTGGCCCGGCAGCACGACTGCACGGCCAAGGTCGCGGACGGCAAGCTGATCGTCATGCCGCGTCAGGGCGGTGTCACGGCCAGCGGCAAGACACTGGGCGTCGTCACCATCAACAAAACGGAGGTCAGCCGCTACAGTTTTCGGCTGGGCGATCGCTCGACCCACAAGGCCGTCAGCACCAAGTATCAGGACAAGGCCACCGGCAAACTGGCGGTGGTGAATCTGAACAACGACGACGCCCCGGATGGCCTGCCGCCGGTGCATACCGATCGGCATATCCACCCGAACAAGACCGCCGCCGAACAGGCCGCCAAGGCGCGCTTGGCCGCATTCAATCGCTCGACTGCAGGTGTGCGGCTGGAAATGCCCGGGCGCTCTGATCTGTTCGCAGAGCGGATGATCAACGCACAGGGGTTCAAGAACGGGCTCGATGGTGAGTATCTGGTGGACTCCCGGGAACAGGTCTTCACGCAGTCTGGCTGGTCGACGACGATCGAGTGCAACGCCGGCAAGAAGGGCAAGGCCAAGGTCAAAGGCAAGAAGCCTGAGAAGACTCTAAAAATCGTTCAGCTCTAACCCGACGACCTACACATCTTGGACTTTTTCAAGGTGGTGAGAAGCCCACTCGTCAGCGGCGAATATGGATTTTTCGCTGAGTTAACGTACTGGGAAAAGTCCCCGTATCGCCTCTAAATGCATACAGAGTTGCTCTGTAGATAGCAGTCGATCGAGAGCAGTGTAGGTCACGTATCTTACGATACGCCCACATCCATCCACGCTTAGAGAATGTACTCATGACGTTGCTTCCGGGCAATAATTTTGGGAGTTGGAACAATATCAAATAGCCACTAACGAATGTTATAGCTCTAAATATTAAGTTTTTATAAAAAACTGGAGGCCTTATGCCTATTTCAAAGCAGCAACTGCTGCGTATTTTTCCTAACGCCGGCCAGTCAGCCGGCGTTTTTGTTCCTGTGTTAAACACGGCAATGGTGCGTTATCAGATCGTAGGCACATTGCGCCAGGCAGCTTTTATCGCCCAGGTCGGACATGAAAGCGGTCAGTTCCGTTATGTGCGCGAACTGGGAGGCGAACAGTACCTGAGCAAGTACGACACCGGCTCACTTGCCAAACGCTTGGGCAACACGCCAGAAGCTGATGGTGACGGTCAAAAGTATTGCGGTCGTGGCCTGATCCAGATCACCGGCCGGGCCAACTACTTGGCGTGCGGCGAAGCACTGGGCCTTGACCTGATTAAGCAGCCTGAACTTCTGGAGTTACCTCAGTACGCCTGCATGTCAGCGGCATGGTTTTGGGCAACCAAGGGCCTGAACACGCTTGCTGACGCTGGCCAGTTCGACAAGATCACTCAGCGCATCAACGGTGGCCAGAATGGTGCTGCCGATCGGCAGGCATTGTATGCCCGGTCGCTCAAGGTGTTGGCATGAGTTCGGTTCGCTGGCTAGTGCTTGCGCTGCTGGCCATTGCTTGTTTTGCCACATGGAAAGTGGACGCCTGGCGGTACGGGAAACAAGTGGCAGAACTGAGCGCGACACATCATGCCGACCTAACTGCCATTTCCAACGCTGCAGCCGCTCAGGCGCGCCAGGCGCTGGAGAAGCAGCAGGCCACGCAGAAGGCCCTGACCGAACTCGACGCCAAAGCAACCAAGGAGATGACAAATGCACTCGCTGAAAATGAAAGGCTGCACGCTGATGTTGCCGCTGGTGATCGCCGGCTGCGCATCGCAGGGCGCTTTAGTGCCAGTAGCGGCAATTTGTCCGATGCCACCAGCACCGCCCGCTTGGATGATGGTGGAACCGTCGAAGTCGCTGGAGCTGCTGGACGAACTGTTCTCGATATCAGGGCAGGTATCATTAAAGACCAAGCAGCCTTGAAGGGGTTGCAGGAGTATGTGCTGAGGGTGTGTCGTTAAGATCGCGCAGGCTCAGTCGCATTTCATGTACGCTGCAGTGAGCTAAGCTCCTACTATAGGTAAAAGCTTTGTGCTCAGAAAGGTAATGATCATGGACACGGGCTTCATCTGGACTTCAGTTTTGCTAATGTCTCTCTGGATCGTAACCGTATCATTGATCGTGTACACGATAGCTCAATAGTCAGAAAGGCAAAGCCCCGGAGTTTCGCGGCTCCAGGGCTTCTATTTTCGCCTCCATCCCTTAATGTCTGGCGAACGTGGAGAAGAGACTACCAGCGATGTATGGATTGTTCACTACCGCGATAGGTGGATTGTGCATAGTTTCAACGCTTAGGCGCGCGATCTATATTTGCGTGACAGTCGCCGGCAGTTTTTTACTAAGACAGGCGATTCATGGTGTCTTCGTTTAGATCTTTACTGATCACAGCATCAGCGCCATGGTTCGTGCTTGGGCTACTGCCTCTATCACCTGATAAATCCTAAATATATCTGCCTGTCTCAGGGCGTTGACCACTTCTAAAGCCTCTACAAAGCTTTCGGCCTTTTCAGTAGCCAAGTAAATCTGCTGGGTGTCGGTGGCTTGTTCTATTGCGCCCAACCGGTTGTGCAGGCCAGCTAGAACTTGGTCTGGAATGTTCATGCTGGAGAAAGGATCTATGGCGAAGCCAGCGCGCGCGTTCATTCTGATACGACGCTAGTTTGGGCACCTACTGCAACAGCGGCGTCCAGAAAAGTTGCAGCTAGGCAATGTGAAAGTCCTCCTTGCCTAGCTAATGAGTTGAGCCAGCCGGCCAGTCGTATAGTGCTACGAGCTTGCTGTAAGCCAACTGCATGCATGTGCTGGAATAGTTGCGCTTGAAGAGCAACTGGGGATATAGACACTACTTGTGGGTTCAAGTTAATGGCTATTCGTTCGGCCAGTTGTGCAGTGTTAATTGATACGGTGCGTAACTCGCGTAGACAGTGTTCGTATGACGGCGTGACGGGTAACGGCATAAAAAACCTCCTACAGAATAAGTAGCTGGTAGGTCTTAAGCTAGCAGAAGGCACGTGTCATGTCAGTCTAGATACGAGTGGGTTCTTAGGCCAACCCAGAAGGGCAGTAATGCAAGGAGGGTGAACGCATAGTGCAGTATTGTTTTGAGAGGTATACCGGGGCGTTGAGAGTAATGCGGCGGGAGATCGTTAATCAAGGTAAAGCATCGCGAGGCGTCGTCGCAGTGAGTGCGAGATGCAAGTCAATGATTTAATTTGATTTTTTGGAAGTAAATAAGCATGGGGTGCTAGTGTCAGAACCAGCGGTTCCTATGGCCCAATATCCAGATTCGACCCATAACAGCCCTTCGCAAAGGGCTGTGTTCGGCCAATAGCGGTCATTCAGCGCAGCTGGGAATGGCCGGGAGCTGCCAACCGCAGCCCCATTGGCCTTGCTTTACGAATACGGGATTTTGGGTAGTTGCAGGCAGTGCACACAGTCATTGGCAACGTTGACGCACAGCGGTTAGCCAACGGGAAACTACCTCTAACTCTTTATCGGTAAATTCTTCCGTCAATGTCGCGTTCAATTGGCCTAATTTGGTCGTCGCCAGTAATGCTGCTTCTAATCCTGCCTGTGTTAGCCAGAGCCGGTAACTGCGCTTATCTTGTCCATCGACTCGACGATCGATCAACCCTGACTTCACCATTCGATCCGCTAACCCCGTCATGGCCGATGGCGCGATATCCAAGGCAGATGCCACTTCTCCGCTGAGTGCCCCATCTTTGGCGCGGATTACAAACAGAGCTCCGGCTTGAGTTGCACTGATGCCTGCGGTATTCGATACGTGCCGTTCAATATGCCTGGATAAACTTTTTTGAGCTGAGTTCAATAGATAAATGTAGCGACGATCATGCTTCATATTGATTTTCCAGCAATTGGGTATTCAGCCAAGCGACTACTATCGGCCACAGTTTGTCAGCATGCCGATGACGGAAGAACCCCAAATGGCCGATAGAAGATCCTTCACTGTCTTCGGGGCCTAATTGGCGGCGTTCAACAGTGCACTTAGTTAGATGCCCCATCATCAGGTCGATAGCTTGCGCCGGTGCCCAAGGATCATCATTGAAACCTAACGCCAGAATAGGTATCGAAGGTCGAGAAAATCTGGCAGCTGCGTTAACTGATGGGTCATCAAAAAAGTAATTGCGAAGGCTTGTCCAGCGTGACCACTCGAGCATGACATTCGCAGGAATATCCTCTCCGAGGCCCAGTCTGCGGCCCGGAACGTAACCGAAGAGTTTGGCGGTTAGAGGCCCTATGATTTTAAGCAGTACCGATACTTTCAAGCGCTCCATACCTGGCTTTATAAATCTGAGACAACCTGCATGTGAACATACAGTCACAGCTGCTCGCAACTTGCGACTGCTAGCACTCAACCCAATGGCGTGGCCACCAAAGCTGTGGCCTACAGCCAAATGGGCAAGGCCTGGGTAATGCTCAGACACCCACTGCGTTACGGCCTCGACATCGTTGTCAGCCCACGACGTAAATCCGGCTTTAACATCCTTCGGATGTGGCCCATCCCTACCGACGCCCCGGTAGTTGTATGTGATGACAGTGAAGCCGTTCTCTGTCAAAAATTGTGCAAAAGCGAAATACATTCGTTCGGTGACAGCCGTCGCAGGATTGATTTGAACGACTGCTCTAGCAGCGCCAATCGCCTCGTGAACATGGAGGTTTACAGGACTACCATCAGGGCAAATAGCTGTGTTTTGTACTGGGCTCATGGGATTATTTCGCATGTGAAATAATATACTTAACATGAGAAGTACACGCTCATCAAGCCATTGCTACATGTCGCGCTTGTCTTAGGGCTTGTGGCAAGTTAGATCTGGCTAATTTTTCTCACGACGGTTGCCCTTTGAATTGATCGCGGAAGGGCGTTGGTGACCGCTTTTGACCTGGAACTGCCCTTCGTAACAGGCTGCTCCCGGCCAGAAGCAAACGTTCGTGCAAGGTTGCAATCGGTCAAAATAGCCAAACACCACCGGATGGTGGAGCGTAAATAAAATCTGTAGAACCGAATAACCATGATTCGTCAGTTCGAACCTCTACTTAGTTAACTCGTAACTATCTTGAATGAGTTCGTGTATGTGTTCGGTTGCTACTGAGCCGTCCAAAACCACACTGATCCAGTGCTCTTTGTTCATGTGGTAACCCGGAAGAATCCCCTCCATTTGACGAAGTGAACCCGCTTTGGCCGGATTGCATTTCACATCCAAAATATCAACCTCTCCCTCGCCTGCAAGACCTAGTTTTTCCTTGGGTACGTTCATCACTATTCCAAACCATTTCTCAGATCCCGCGTGCCTTAGGACGGCGTACTTTGGGAATTTACTCCAAGGGTAATCAGGCTGGATATCGAACTCTTTCTCAACATAGCTCAAGACTGCTTTTCTGGATGGCATGGGACTGTCCTTGGGCATTGATTATTTGTTAGCTGAGGAGCCATCTGGCAATAGCATTATGGCTATGCTCGGCTATGCGTCGCCACCATGCACTTACATATGCACAGAGCAATACCCAAGGTGTAGCTCATGCGGGTGTGTGCTGCCGAACCTTGAATCGTCCCTTGATCGTAGTCATATCCAAGCGGCCGCTTTTGGCCGAAAGCAGCCTGTCACGAAAGACAGCTCCCGGCCAATAGCGGTCATCGACCGTCAACTAAAGCAGGGGGCGACTCAACATGAGCGCCGGAAAAACTCTAGCTTTGGACCTCGTCGTCAGCGCAGGCTCATACCCATCCTGGGTTAGCACCTTTGCTTTAATGTCAATGTGTTAACTGCGACAGCCGGGATAGTTGTCGCGGCTGATCTACGCGTTAAGGATTAGCCTCGGCCAAGCCTGCCTCAATGAAGCGCACCGAACTCTCCATGGCCTGCTGACCTTCTGGCAGCATGGTGGCGTAGAAGTGCCAGGCGTGGAACATCGCAGGCCATACTTCCAGGTTTACGCGAACGCGGTTATCAGCCAGGTGAGTTGCAAGGCGCATTGCATCACTCAACATCAGCTCGTTCTCGCCGATCTGCACTAGGATTGGTGGAAGACCGGTGACGTCCGCGAACACAGGTGAGGCCAGAGGATGATTGGCCAATGTGTCGCCTAGGAATGCTCTAGCGAGGATGTCCAGGACAGGCTTGGAGTTCAGAGGATCCAGACCCTCACGGTTGCTCATGGAAGCACCGGTGTGTTCAAGGTTTGCCCATGGTGATATGGAGGAGCCAACCGCAGGCAATGGAAGCCCTTTCGATTTTGCCGCAACCATGACGCTGACAACCATCGCGCCGCCAGCCGACTCGCCAGAGAACGCAATTTTGTTAGCTGGGATTTTCTGCTCAAGCAGCCACTCGTAGGCGCGTAGTGTGTCCTCAATAGAGGCTGGGAACTTGTGCTCAGGAGCAAGGCGATAGTCCGGCATGTACACACGAGCACCGAGCATTTTCGCGTAATTGCCGCCGATGCCGTGGTAGCCGTCTGGACGACCTACAATGTAAGCGCCGCCGTGGATGTACATCACTACTGCGTCAGTTTTGATCTCGTCCGGGGTAACCAGTGTGCCGGGTACGCCACCCATGTCGACTGCTTCGAATTTAACGCCAGCTGGCGCTGGATTTTGCGCGAGCATTTTTGCGTAAGTGTCGCGGATATCGCTCATTTTTGTGGTGGTATCGATTCCCTTCAGAACGGGTACCAGATCGCTAAGGCTGTTGGCCCAAGTTTGGACGGCTGCTTGGACTTTAGTGTTCATAATGACCTCAATTGATCGTTGGGAGTGGATTAGCTAATTGAGATACTATGCTTAATATTGGGGAATAGGGTTCCCCATAACAGGTGCTAAGCCGCCCGAACGTTGAGACCCCTGAGGCCCCATGGAACTCCATAACCTGAACGATATCGCAGCGTTTGTAAGCTCGGTAAACGCTGGAAGCTTCACTGCGGCGGCCAAGCAACTTGGCCTTACGCGCTCTGCGGTGGGGAAGTCGATAGTCAGGCTCGAGGCTCGTTTACAGGTACGTTTACTGAATCGCACTACGCGTAGCTTGAGCATGACGGATGACGGCCAGGTTCTTTATGAGCGCTGTGTGGGCATTCTGCAGGATCTGGACGACGTGGAGGATGCCCTTGCGTTTCGTCGTTCGACACCCAGTGGACGACTTCGGATGAGCCTGCCGGTAGCATTAGGCAGACTTCATGTCCTTCAGCACATTGAGTGCTGTCTTAAGGATTGGCCCTCCTTGAGCGTCGATATCACATTTTCCGACAGGCTGGTCGATCTGATCGATGAGGGATTTGATCTGGCCATGCGCATCGGGCCACCCAAGGAAGACTCTCGGTTGCTCACGCGCACAGTGGCCTATCAACAAATGATTACCTGCGCTTCACCCAAGTATCTGGCTGAGCATGACGAGCCTAAAACGCCTGAGGATTTATCCAAGCACCAGTGCCTGCATTTCGTGAGCGGTGGGAGATTGCTTCCTTGGAATTTTCGCGTGAATGGTAGCTCCGTGCCCGTTACTCATGGTGGAAGGCTACAGATGGACAGTGCTGAGTCATTGCACCAGTCAGCTGTCGCTGGCCTAGGCATCGCGACTCTTCCTTCCTATGTGGTAAATGACGATTTGAGGAGCGGCAAACTCGTTCAATTGCTCGCAGGGTATGCAGAGGCCGCAGAGCCTATTCGGGTGATTTACCCTAGCAAGCGACATCTCTCTCCCAAAATTCGTCTCTTCATCGATAAGCTTGTGGAGGCTTGGTCGCCTTGTCCGCCATGGGAGCGTCATTCGGCAATTCCTACGTTTGCACCCTAAGCGAAGCCGTCTGGCTGAACCGACGCTCAGACACCCTAGATCACCTCGACCTTAATCATGGCGTCTGTATTTCCAACAGTTTACAACTCAAATATTTGAAGGGACGCTTTTGGCCGATTTCTGCCTGTCACCAAGGGCTGCCACCGACCCAAAGCTGCCGGTGGCGAACAGCAGCGATTGGCCGATAGCAGTAGCTCAGCAATCCATCTATAGGGTACGCACGCTTCGTTAATTGATGAGCGGTGTATTGTCGATGGAGCGCCGGAATAGGGGGTAAATCGGTTCCGCACCTCAAAAGGAAACCCTTTATATACTTGACGCTCAGGTGCATAAATCTGAAGCATTTGCGGAATCGAAATAACAGTAAGTTACTGTTTTATATGTGAAAAATAGTGGATTGCAAATCCGCCTACGCCAGTTCTAGTCCGGCTTCGGCCTACATAACTCCGTAAATTTGGATCTCGTTACGATGAGAGGGCTTCGACTGATCTCATAGGTCCGGTAGTCTGCTTTCGGCCAATCGCGGTCACAGAACGTCTACGAAAGCTGGGGCAATTCATTTACTGCCACGCAACTAGGCTATCACCTGGCCCATCAGCATGATGTTGGAAGAACTCACGGAGATGCTGGACAAATAATGAGACCTTGGCAGACAGGTTGAGGCGTTCAAGATAGACAGCATAGATGTCCGCAGGAGGCGTTTCATAGTCAGCCAAGATTTCGACCAGCTTACCAGTGCGCAGGTAATCTGCGAGGTTCCATTCTGCTCGCATCAGGATGCCATGTCCGTCAAGCGCCCATTTCAGCGCTACCTCTCCGTCGTTAGTGCTGAGACTGCCATGCACTTTAACCGACTCAGATTGCTTGCCCCGACTTAACCGCCAACTGCCGAAGGCAGAGTCGTTTTGGCGCAGAACTATACATTTATGCTGCATAAGATCCTTGGGGGTATCTGGGGTGCCGAAAGTCTTAAGGTAGGCGGGTGCAGCACACAGCCGACGGCGGTTAACTGCAATTTTGCGGGCGATCAATCGAGAGTCGGGCAAGTCTCCAAAGCGGATAGCGACGTCGATTGCATCATCTGGCAAGTTGATGGGCCGGTCGGTTAGATGGAGTTGTACCTCTACCTCAGGATAGCGTTTTACAAACGAAGAAATCGCAGGCCCCACGTGCGTTCTACCGAAGCCCAGAGGAGCATTCACACGTAACAGTCCTTTGGGCTCTGCTCGGCTACTTGAGACTTGGCGCTCCATTTCTTCGATCTCGCGCAGAATGCGCTGAGCATTTACAAGGTAGGTCTCGCCCTCAGCTGTGAGACTGATGCTGCGTGTTGTTCGATTGAGCAATCGTACGCCAAGCCGTTGCTCCATTTGAACCAGTCGCTTCGATACTGCCGGAGGGGTCAGATTCATTTCTCTTGCTGTAGCAGCCAGGCTACCAACTCTGATTAACAGGGTAAAAAAAGCCAATTCAGACACCTGGTTCATAATTAACTCTAGGTAAACAATGAAGTAACTTTCATTGTATTACAGCATTTCAAAAAAACCATTACCTTTGTAACCGTGTTTAGCCAAAAAAAATCTGAGGCGGCTTTCCACTGCGGCATGCCTATGCCTGCACCGGAAGACTACCCAGTCGCGCAAATAATCCGACTCATAAAAATAATGCGGAGAAGGCTATGGTCAAGCGACTCATAGGGAAGCTGTATGTACAAGTTCTGATCGGTGTTGCCCTTGGCATTACACTTGGTGTGTTTTGGCCTCAGGTTGGTGTTGATTTGAAGCCGCTGGGCGATGCCTTTATCAGACTGATAAAGATGGTTTTTGCTCCGATAATTTTTGCCACTGTAGTTCTCGGCATCGCAAAGATGGAGAACATGAAAGAACTAGGTCGTGTGGGTGCGAGGGCATTGATTTACTTCGAGGTGCTATCGACGTTTGCACTGGTGTTGGGTCTTGTGGTTGTCAACCTCGTCAAGCCTGGTGCAGGCATGAACGTCGACGTGTCGACCCTCGACACTGCGAGCATCGCAACATACACCGCAGCAGCGCAAAACACAGGCAGCTTCACTGACTTCTTGATGCAGATCATACCTGCTAGCGTTACTGATGCATTTGCCAAGAACCAGATTTTGCCGATCCTGCTTTTCTCCACCTTGTTCGGTATCGCTTTAGCGCACCTAGGACCTCGTGGAAAACCCATGGTCGATGTACTGGAGTCGTTCTCACATGGCATGTTCCACATCGTCGGCATAATCATGCGTGTGGCACCGCTTGCCGCTTGTGGCGCTATGGCTTTTACCGTCGGTAAATATGGCCTCGGGTCAATTGTCTCCCTCGGCAAACTAGTAGCGACTATGTATCTCACCTGCTTTCTCTTCGTGGTGATCGTATTAGGATTTGTTGCACGCATATCCGGCTTCAGTTTATGGAAGTTCCTTAAGTATCTTAAGGAGGAACTTTTCACCGTTCTCGGAACTAGCTCATCGGAGTCAGTAGTGCCTCAACTGATGACCAAGCTGGAGAAGGTCGGAGTGTCCAAGCCGGTCGTGGGGCTTGTGATCCCTTCAGGCTTGACCTTCAACCCCGATGGTCAATGCATCTACTACACCATGGCAGCCATCTTCATAGCCCAAGCCACTAATACACCACTTTCTCTGATGGATCAGCTGATTGTACTTGGTGTGCTGTTGCTGACCTCCAAAGGCTCAGCTGGAGTAACAGGCTCCGGCTTTATCACTCTTGCCGCTACGTTAGCAACTATGGACAACATTCCAGTCGCTGGCATGGTGCTGTTACTCGGTGTTGATCGTTTCATGTCAGAAGCTCGCGCGATTACCAACACGATTGGTAATGCTGTGGGCACCATGGCTATCGCCAAGTGGGTCGGTGCACTCGATAGAAAACAGATGAATTTTGTGCTCGATGGTCAGCCGGTGCCGGAGCAAGTGCCTCCAATTGAATCTTTAACGTTGAACCAGACCGTGAAACCACCAGTAGTTGGCGTTTAAACCGTAAACGCCTGCACTAATAGCCGTGTGATGCAGTAAGGAGAAGTAAATTGGACAAAGAATCAGCTGTTGTATCGCTCACAGACACTCTGGCGAAATTCACAGCCTATATTGGTAAGCGCCTGCCCACAGACGTAAAGAAAAAAACGGCGCAGTTGCGCGCAGCAGAAACAAATCCGCTGGCAATTGCCGTTTATGACTCGATGGCCGAGAACCAGGATTACGCCGACAAGCTTGACCGACCAAGCTGTCAGGATACCGGCGTTATTCAGTATTTCATCTCTGCCGGTGCTGGATTCCCGTTGCTCAGTGAGTTGGAAGGTATTCTCGAGAACGCAACTAAAGAAGCCACCATTAAAGGCCCGCTGCGCCACAACGCAGTGGAAACCTTCATCGAGAAAAATACAGGCACTAACACTGGTTCGAAAATCCCATGGCTTGACTGGGAAATTATCCCCAATGCAGATTACGCGATAGTAGATGTTTATATGGCTGGTGGCGGTTGCACTCTGCCAGGATCGGCAAAGGTACTGATGCCAGGCCAAGGTTACGAAGGTATCACTGAGTTTGTTTTTGACGTGATTACCTCTCGCGGCATCAACGCCTGTCCGCCGCTGCTGGTAGGCGTCGGCGTATCGACCTCGGTGGAAACAGCGGCACGCCTATCGAAGAAGGCAATTCTGCGCCCGGTAGACTCTAGTCACCCGAACGAGAGTGCCGCCTTAATGGAGCGTTTGCTTGAAGATGGTCTCAACGAAATCGGTATTGGTCCGCAGGGTTTGACCGGTAACAGTAGTGTTATGGGCGTCAATATCGAGTCTTCCGCGCGCCACCCGTCAACGATTGGTGTGGCAGTTTCCACAGGCTGCTGGGCTCACCGCCGCGGCAAAATTCGGATCAACGCTGACCTATCTTATGAAATCTTGTCCCACGAAGGAGTAGTTCTGTGAAAAAGGTACTCAGCACACCAATCAAGGATGAAGATCTCGCAGACCTCAACGTCGGTGATGTAATTTACCTAACCGGTCAATTAGTGACTTGTCGCGACGTAGCGCACCGTCGTCTTATCGAACTTAAGCGCGAATTGCCGGTAGACCTGCGCGGTGGAGCGATTTTCCACGCAGGCCCCATCGTTCGCAAAAAAGATGATGGCACCTTCGAGATGGTTTCTATAGGTCCCACCACTAGCATGCGAATGGAAAAGTTCGAAAAGGAATTTATCGAGCAAACCGGAGTTAAGCTGATCGTAGGCAAGGGTGGCATGGGACCTGAAACTACCACAGGGTGCCTGGAAAATAAGGCAGTTCATGCGGTTTTCCCTGGTGGTTGCGCAGTATTGGCGGCGACTCAGGTTGAAGAAATTGTGCGTGCCGAGTGGCAAGACCTAGGTATGCCGGAAACCTTGTGGGTGAATCGCGTTCGTGAATTCGGCCCGCTGATTATCTCGATTGATACTAAAGGCAATAATTTGTTCGAGCAGAATAAGCTTCGGTTCAATGAACGGAAAGGTTCTGTCATCGATAAAATCAACGCTCAGGTCCGTTTTATAAAGTAAATTGACTAGGCGGTCACGACCACGGTAACCGTGCCGTGGCCGCTTAACAGCGACGTACTCGCGTAGGCGCTGTTTATCCCCTCTCGTTGTATGTGTTGTAAAACTTTTCCCCAGAATAAAAATTAAGAGATAGTCATGTCCAAAGTCTCTCATCACGAACTGCGTAATCAATTTCATGCGCTGCTTGCCAGTCAAGTCACTTTCCAAACAGCATCTGTATTTGATCCAATGTCGGCGCGTATTGCCGCTGATCTTGGTTTTGAGGTCGGTATTCTTGGTGGTTCCGTCGCCTCCTTGCAAGTACTAGGTGCTCCAGATATTGCCCTTATTACGTTGTGTGAGTTTGTCGAGCAGGCGACACGAATAGGTCGTGTCGCACGGCTGCCTATTATCGCCGATGCAGATCACGGGTATGGTAATGCCCTCAATGTGATGCGTACCGTGGCGGAGTTAGAACGTTCTGGAGTGGCCGCACTTACACTTGAAGACACACTGCTGCCGGGACAATATGGACGAAAGTCTTTCGACCTGATTAGTATTGACGAAGGCGTTGGAAAACTTAGTGCTGCTCTTACAGCTCGAGAGGATAGCGCGCTTGCGATCATTGCTCGAACCCATGCCGGCATGCAACCACTCACCGAAGTTATCTATCGCACGCGTGCCTACCAAAGATCTGGGGTCGACGGAATTTGCTTGGTTGGGGTTAAAGACTTTGAACATCTTGAAGCTATTTCCGAGGGTCTAAGTGTCCCGCTGATGTTAGTAACATATGGCAATTTATTGTTGCGCGATGAAAAGCGTTTGGCCGAATTGGGTGTGCGAATCATCGTGAATGGTCATGCTGCTTACTTTGCGACCATAAAGGCCACCTACGATAGTTTGCGGCAACAGCAAGGTTTTCCTTCCGTAACCGGCTTGGATGCTTCGGAACTTGTGAGCAAGTACACCTCTTCTTCAGATTACATAAATTGGGCGCGGGAATATATGAGCGTAAACGAGTAGGCGGGTGGGGTGAAGCTTATATAGTATTTTATTGATCTAAATAGACCAGGCAATATTAGAAGTTTTTGCTGTTTTTAGATGAGGGGGAGTCATTATATTAAGCAGTCGGCGACCGAAATAAAGTTTGCAAGTGGTCTATTATGTTTAGGGTGGTATCATGGATATCCACCATATTGTCTTGACTGTCAGTTATAACTAGATATCCCAAAGAACCGCAATCGACTGTGTCGACGCGGCCAGGCCGAGGCGATGAGCGACTAATGTACGACCTTCTCAGGACGGGTATGATCTACGCTTCACGATCGTTACTGAATGCTGCTGCCATCCTGGGGCCGTGCCTAGATTAAAAGTTTTTAACTTTCTACATTGAGCAGGCACTGACCTAGCATAGGTTAGGAATGGGGAAAGTGTATCAATACGCATGAAGGTTTTTAGAGTAACTCTTTCTCGGTAATAGATGTAATATCCTTGAAGTTTACTGTGCTCTCGATGTTGGTATTGGCAGTGTTATCAGTTCGATCTCTAAAACTGTGTCTAGAAAAGCCGGGGCGATTCAAGTCACGGATAAAACACCATCATTTTTTGAATTTGTTGCCAATCAGTTTTCATTCGAACTCCTTTTCATTGTTGTCTTTCAGTAGGATACGTTGAGCGTCTTTCTGTGGACAGGTGAAAGGTAGGTTATGGCCGAATGCTGAAGATCACCTGGTAATGCTAGTCCTTAATATTGGGATACTAGGGCTAGGGTGGCGGCATACCAAAATCTGCGCAAAATCTTTGCTGGAGGCCACGGTTTATCGTTTGCTAATGCACGAGAAACCGTTGATTTTGCGATCCGGGATTAAGTAATTTATTATTCAATTACAATGACTTAGTGTTTTATAAGATCGAACATGGGGTGCTAGGGGTCGAGTGTTCGAATCACTCCGTCCCGACCATATTCTGTAAGGGGATCAAGTACTTAGGTGCTTGATCCCCTTTCTCGTTTCTGGCCTGCGCAAAACTGGCGCAAAATGCGCGCAAAACTATCCGGTGATTTCACTGATATTCAGGTCCGGAACCGCATCCGACCAGATCACATCGGCGTGGTCTTTCTGGTAGTTCTTGGTCATGGTCTCGCTGGCATGGTCCGCAATAGCCTGACCATCTTTACCGGCTCTTTTGTACAGGTGCAGCGACAGCGCACGCACTTCATGAAAGCCCGGCATTTCCTCTTCTTTCCAATCCGCATAACAGCCAGCAAGTTCCCGCGCCTCTTTAAAAGAGCGCGTTAGAAAGCGATCCTCAACCTTATTCCAGTGTTCTTTGGTCTGCGCCTGCTTCAGCAGCAGTCGTTGCGGCTTGCGATGAATCAGGAAGGGTGAGGCGATGTTGTCCTGGCAGCGGGTTATGACGGTCTGCAGTTCGTCAGTCACCTTGAAACGAATCCACGCGGTATCGCTGGCCTAGGCAGTCTTCTTTTGTACCAGGTAAAGGAAGCCATCCCGAACGCCATCAAAGCGCATCATTATGAGGCTGGAAATTGTCTATGGCGGCGGGGGCAGTCCAAGTTCTGGGCGGCAGTATCGCAACACCTCGTACGTTCACTTCCGCCGGGTTAGAGAAGCTTCGAAAGAATGGCGCAATGCTGGCTTGGAGAGACGCATGTGATGAGGTGTTCGCGCGTATGAGAAAGGACGTTTAGTATCTGCGTTCGCGATGTCTGCTTCTGGCCGGGATGCCATATCAGGGCAGGGATCATTGCCGACCAAGCAGCCTTCAGAGCGGTGCAGACGTATATCAGGGATGCTGCCAGCGACCCTAGGAGGCCCGAGTTTCGCTTTGTCTTTTTGCGGCTAGCTCTTTTTGACGGTTCTTCTTATCCAATTTGTAGCCCCGCCAGAGTGTGGCGATACCGAAAACAAGCAGTAGTGGTATCTGATAGATGGGCACTATTTACTCTCTGGAAAAATAGACGCACAGAAGGATTTGGCTGCATCGTGCAATATTTTTCCGAAGCGCTCAGGTGCGTGACTAGTGAGCGGCGATTTGATGGTGGGTTGATCAGGGCTTAAAGAAAAGAAAGACCTGCGAGCAGGCCATGGTGGCCTGCTGCAGTAACATTCAGGAGTAGCGAGCAATAATATTTTTTGTTTTTGTAGACTCTTAGCTCGCTACTATCTTGTGTTGATTTATTGTATTTAAGATGCGCTTCGGCAGCTCTGGCAGCGCCATCCCTTATAACTTTCTGATTTCTCAAGCGCTGTAACCAAATCACGACCGCCTATACTATTTTGGCAGTTGTTATGTTTTTCATTTGGTTCTTTTATCCCCTCGCATTGTTTTTTCAGGAAGGGGCTTACCACTGCCTGCTGCCTTGACGAAAGCGCTCTAAACCCCTTGTTTACAGCTAGCTTGGCAAAGCTTTGTACGCTTGGCTTTTCACCTTGAAATGCGTTCTGCGCGATAAGGGCCGAGAAAATCTCTCGCTCGATAGTCATTCGTTAATCCTTTATTAAATCAACAAGTTTGCTCATGTTTTTTTCTTGTTCTGAGCAATGCGACAGCATACATTATCATTAGGTATGGTTTTATTGAACTGGGTTTCCATCCAGCTACAAAAGACAAGGCTTCTCATTTTTGGTCAGTAAATATTAGTTTCTTAGTGTTTAGAATATTTCAATAGGTCTTTGTTGCAATTTGTTTCTTGTTCGAGAGGGTGGAGAAGTTTCGCTTTGCACTTTAATGAAGTCGTGAGCCGTGGGAGACTCCTGTCTTTCGCACTAAATTTAATAATGACGATATTTCTTATGAGCTTCTATAAAGTTCCGCGATTCTCTATTCAGGGCTGTCGACGAAATTTCCACGGCAGGGACTGTGTGCGAACTGATCTAAACTGCCTTGACTAACTAACAGGGGTGCGAAATTCTCTAGTCTCCACAGAAGAGGGCTGATCGCACTTCAGGCCTGTCAGGCTTATGCCAAAGAAGTATCAGACACGAAATAAAAGGAGCGGCCGAAGCTGGATGCGTCAACATCCAGCCCGACCACCGAACCCGCAGTCTCTACCTGCAAGCCCAGCCAAGGCTCCCGCTCTGTGCACAAAGCCGAGCGAGCCTATCGCCTGTTTATTCATACAGTAAAGGTCTTGCATATTATGTCCTCACCCATCATTCCTTGGATGGGCGGCAAACGTCGCCTGGCCGACCGTCTTATTCCTCTGTCTCCACCTCACGAATGTTACGTCGAAGTCTTCGCAGGCGGCGGGGCACTGTACTTCCTGCGTCCACAACCGGCACCGTGCGAGGTGCTCAACGACATCAACGGCGATCTGGTGACGCTGTACCGCGTTGTCCAGAACCACCTAGAGGAGTTCGTGAGGCAATTTAAGTGGGCCTTGAGCTCACGGCAGATTTTCGAGTGGCAAAAAATGACCCGCCCGGAAACCCTGACCGACATCCAGCGCGCCGCCCGATTCTTCTATCTGCAACACCATTCCTTCGGTGGCAAGGTATCAGGCCAGAGCTTCGGAACCGCAACGACTGCACCTGCAATTCAACCTGTTGCGTATTGAAGAAAACCTTTCTGCCGCCTGGCAGCGTCTGTCCGGGACCTACGTCGAAAATCTCCCCTGGTTTGAGTGCGCAGAGCGCTACGACCGCCCGCACACCTTCCACTACATGGACCCGCCTTACTGGCAGACCGCTGGATACGGAGTGGACTTCGCGTTTGAAAATTACGAGCGGATGGCTGACTTTATGCGGCGTTGCAAAGGCAAGGTGATGATCAGCATCAACGACCACCCGGACATCCGGAGAGTGTTTGATGGGTTTCATTTTGAGACGACCGAGATCCGGTACACAACCGCGAATCAGAGGCAGGGGAAGGCGGAGGTGACGGGGGAGTTGATCATCATGAATTGGAAACCTGATGCATTGGGTGGGTTGTTTTAGCGCTCGCCATCAGATGGTAGTCTTTCGAAAAAACTTGGATTTTCTTCATTGCTTGTTCGGCAGAACGCCGGAGGGAGTGTTGTCGGTGATTAACATGCATGTTAATGTCTATCCATGAGCTATCAGATCGAATTCTTCAACGCCCGTGTGCAGTCGGCCATTCTGGATTGGCCTACGGGCATCGTGGCCAGCTTCACCGCGATTGCTGGCCGGATGGTAGAGCATGGGCCCAATTTGGGATTGCCACATACGCGAGCGTTGGGTGACGGGCTGTTTGAGATTCGCGCCAAAGGTGCGGAGGGTACCGGAAGGGCGCTGTTTTGCACGTTGGTTGGGCAGCGCATTGTAATTTTGCACGGCTTTATCAAGAAAACGCAGCAGACCCCTGCGGCTGATTTGAAGCTCGCCCGCACTCGATTGAAGGAGGTTACTTTATGAATATGCCAAAAGCTGATGGGTACGCACCGGTAGTGTTCAACCCACAAGACTATGCTGCTAAGCGCAGCCAGAAAGACGCGGCATTTGCGGATGCCTACTCTGGCCTGCAAGACGAGTTTGCCGCACTAGACGTGCTGTTACAGGCGCGGAAGTCCGCAGGACTAACGCAGGCCGAGGTAGCTGAGCGCATGGGTGTCAAACCTTCGGCGCTGGCCCGCATTGAAATGTCACTGGCCAGCCGCAAGCATTCACCATCGCTGGAGACGCTACGCAAGTATGCGCAGGCGTGCGGTAAGTCACTGACTATTGGTATTGAGTGAGCATTTAGTGAACTATATCCACTTTGCCATCTTCGCTGAACTATATCCACTTTGCCATCTTCGCTGAACCGTATCCGGGCCAGTGATCCTTGAAGGCCATTGACTGCTGTTTCAATTGCCTGTGCTTCTTCGTGTCGACCTACAGAGGCTAGTGCTCTGGCTGCTTCCTCAAGCTTAGCGATCGATTGCTTGATGCCTTCGCTTAGGCGAATGATTTCATCTTTGGCGGATGCTGGCACGTTGATCACCTCTGAGGACTGTATAAGTAATTTCGCCCTGCCGCAGAGGCGAGCCTTTGCCAAAATATAGGGGAATGCGGTTAGTACGAAAAGTATTTATTTGTGGCGGTAGTCGAGGTGGGGCAGTAATTTCATCCGGGTAGGGATTTTTTGTTCAGCAGAACGCCGGGGGGAGGGTAAATAAGCTGCGTGACTTTTGCGTGACTCTTTCACGCACCCATGTGTTTCTATGGCTCTTCGATTGCAGCGAGCGCCAGAGAAAACAGCTACTTTTCAAGGGTTTACCATGCCTTGGCAGGCATGGGGTGCTAGGGGTCGAGTGTTCGAATCACTCCGTCCCGACCATATTTTTCAATGACTTAGCCCAATCTGTGAAGGTTGGGCTTTTTCATGCTCAGGGACTTTCTATCAGTACCCAATCTTGAATCTCCTCACACGCCCGCAATATTTTGGCCATCCTTGCGTAAGGTGATCAGATCGACTGCTTGAAGCTTCTACTGGCAGAACCCTGGCTTTAACAGTTTTGATACCGCAACAAATGACTCAATCAAGTCGAGCCGCCCGGCTTTCCGGGTGGGGGAGCCTGGGAGCTTTGCTTGGATGCCGCATGAAGCCCCGCGATATACCCAAATGTCATGGCCGGCCCCAGGTTGATTCCTCCAGAGGGATAGAATCCACCCATGACGCTCGCCATGTCTGTACCCACCGCATAGAGCCCCGTGATGGTGGTCCCGCTGCGATCCAGCACTTGAGCATGGCCGTTGGTCTTCAGGCCCGCGAATGTGCCGAAGCTGCCAGGTCGAACCTTGACTGCGTAAAAAGGGCCGTGCTCGATTGGGGCCACGCAGGGGTTGCCCTCGGTGATGAGCGGATCACCCTGCTTGCAGTTGTAAGGCGTCGAGCCACGACCGAATTCTGGATCCTTACCGTTGCGGGCGTGTTCGTTGAAGTTGCGCACGGTCTCGGACAATCCAACCGGATCTATTCCACAGCGCTCGGCCAGTGCCTGAATGGACTCGGCGCGCTGTAAGTACCCGCTACGTACCGAAGGCCCGACAGGTAGTGGAAACGGTCGCGAATGACCCAGTCCGAAGCGGCGCTGGAAGCGGTGGTCACAGATCAGCCACGATGCAACTTCTTCACCTTCAGGCGCCCCCGCTACCATGGCAGCGGTGTAGTCGTAGTAGCCGTCGGCTTCGTTCACGAATCGCTTGCCCGTGGACAGCACGCCAATCAGTCCCGGTTTCGCACGGTCAATGATGTGGGGGAAATGCCCCAGGGTGCCGTCCCCATGCCGTACCAATGAAACCGGAGCCCATGCGGCAGGCGATGCAACGTCGATATCAAGCACGCCTCCGGCCGACTCTCCCAAGGAAATACCATCGCCAGAGCAATCAACGGGGGGCAGGGCGAGGTGGTCTTTGTCTGTAGGCGTGCGTGGGAAAAGTGCCTTGCGCCGCTGCATGTCGTTGGGGAAACCACCGGCTGCAAGTACAACACCCCTGGTGGCGCGGATCTGCGTTGGACCTTGCAGTGTGTCGACGATAGCCCCCACGACCTTGCCTTGATTCATGATCAATTTGCGAGCGGGTGCAGACTCGATCAGCGTAACACCGAGATCGACCGCCGATTTGGCCAGTCGTGCCACCAACGCCACGCCATTGACCAGGTGCATAGCCCGACCGTGGAGGGCCAGATCTCGCAGGTGTCGTAGAAAACGCTTGGTGACATGGGTAAAGGATTTGAACGATCGGGTCATACTCAAAAATGCAGCGAGGTCGGAACCCGCCATGATGGGCATGCCAAGGAAGGAGGTCTCTCTCATGGTCTTGCGCATGCGCAGGATCAATGGCCCCATTTCTCTTGCATCGTAAGGTGCCGCGATCACCTGATGACCTTGCACTGCGGCCCCGGGAACGTTGCCATGCACATCCGGGATGCCGTTGCCATCGACCCATTTTAAAGTTGTTTTTTCTTCAAAAAACGACACCATCCGTGGTGCATTGTCCAGAAAGGCATCAACGCGTTCGACGTTGTAGCGTGAACCCAGTTCATTCCTCAAGTAGGTGCGCGGCTGCTGCGGATCTTCATGAATACCAGCCCGCTTGGCCAATGGGTTGCCAGGAATCCAGAGCCATCCACCCGACCATGCGGTCGCGCCGCCGAAGGTTTCATGCTTTTCGACCAGGATGACTTTAAGGCCCTGGGACGCAGCGGTCACGGCGGCGGCAAGGCCGGAAGCTCCCGAACCGATCACCAGCAAATCACAATTTAGACATCTTGAACTGGAGGTGCTCTGGGTCTTCACACTTCGCTACCTTGACTGATATTGAGTGCAGTGAGCCTGGGGCTCATAAGAGCGGGAGAGCCCGGAATCAGCTGTTGGATTTCCCCTGCAGCAGCGATGAGCGATGGCGCAATTTGGTGCAGTCGGGATTCGGAAAGCCGGAAAGCAGGGCCCGCGACACTGACCACTCCAATCACCTTGCGGCTGACGGGATGAATCAGGGGGACGGCGACGGCTGACATCCAGTCGGCAAACGTTCGGATGGCCAACGCATAGCCGAGAGTACGTACCGATTCGATTTTTGACAGTAACTCCTCAACGGTTTGGGGAGCAGATGGGCCGTATTCCTGAACCGAACCGAAACCCTGTTGCTGTACCAACGCCAACGCCTGCTCGTTGTCCATGGTTGCCATCCAGGCATATCCAGTCGCAGAACACGACAGCTTGGCAGCCATGCCCATATCGGGGTCATAACGCAGTCCGGAGCGTGCGCCTTGCGCACGAGCCACCCAGGTCAGCCTGTCCTCATCCACCACTGACAAACGCACCAGCTCGCCTACCTCTTCGGCCAGACGGTTGAGAACCGGTTGAACCGAATCAATCATCCCGTCCGCGCCCAGGTGGGTGAATGCAAGGCTTAGCAACTTTGAGGTCAGAACATACGTGCCACGCTCATGTTCCTGACGCGCATAGCCGGTCTCACACAGGGTGTTCAACAGGCGATGGGTCGCACTACGAGGGATACGAAGCGTTTCAGAAATCTCGGTCAGTGCAACCCCTTCACCGCTGCTGGCCAGTATTTCCAGAATGGCCAGGCCCCGGTCGAACAGTCCTGCATAACTCGATTGCGCGTTACTTTCTGCGCTTGGCATAAGCTGTTTCCTCGTGGGGCATCGTGTGCCTCTGAACGGTGTTGGAATACGTCCTGGATGATTCTGGAAAACTATTCCAGTTTCAGCGGCAGTGTCAATTCGCCCGCTCATGCTGGTCAGCTGCCGAACACTCTGCCGGGAGTGTGAAGCTGCTGCCTCCACCGATACCGGCTCTTGGCACAGTGGAGTGCGTGTGCATGATCAGATGTTTTTCTTGGCGAGATTATTTTGAGCGTTTGGCGCGCTGACAGCGCACAAGCCCTTGGATCAAGGGCGCTCCGGGTGTTGATGCTTATTAGTCTTGGGTTTCGAACGAAGATTGGTCAATCGCAAAACCGGAATTTTGTGCGTTTATCGAACATTAATCGGTCCATAAACTTCATTCATCCAAGCGTGTCTTTTTTGCTTGATTTAAAACTGGAACTCAGTTCTAACTAGAAAGAGACAGCAGCTCACATCATTACCTTCAGGGATTGGAGCACGTCTTCTTTTTGGGTTTCCAGAACGAGAGTCGACCATGAGCGAACAGATTTTTTCCCTGGCTGCCTTGACCGTGCTGGAGCTGTCGCCTCCGGATATGGTCGAGGTCGCTGCCCGCGCCGGATACAGCCACCTCGGATTGCGGCTGGAACCGGCAACGCCGCAGGAGCATCACTTCCCCCTGATGGCTGATGCCGATTTGCGGCGTCAAACCCACCAGCGTCTGAGGGATACCGGAATCAAGGTGCTGGACATTGAAATCCTGCGATTGAAGCCGGAAACCCGGGTGCAGGATTTTCGGGCATTTCTGGAAGTCGGTGCCGAGTTTGGTGCCACAGAATTGCTGATAGCAGGCAACGATCCGGACGAAGCCCGACTCGGCGACAACTTCGCTGCCCTGTGCGTTATGGCTGAAGCCTTTGGCATCCACCCGCACCTGGAATTCATGCCCTGGACAGACGCTCGCGATCTGTCGCAAGCGTGGCGTATTGTCGAGCGCGCTGCACGTCCCAACGGTGGGGTCCTGATTGACGCCTTTCACTTCAATCGCTCCGCCTCATCGCTTGAGGAACTGGCCGCCGCCACTGTCCTGGCGCCGCAACGATTTCGCTACGCACAACTGTGCGACGTGGCGGGACCGCGCCCCGACGATATGGATGAAATCCTGCGTCAGGCCCGCAATGAGCGACGTTTTCCAGGGGATGGCGATTGTGACCTTCGCGGCCTGCTAAGGGCGCTGCCCGACAACATTCCACTGAGCCTTGAGATCCCCACGCGGCAATTGCTGGAGCAGGGTGTCAGTGCTTTCGACCGGGCGAAGACAGCGATCGACAAGGCTCGCCACGTCTTGCAAAACCGTTGATCGGCAACCTTCGTTCTTTGTGTGGCGAGAGGGTCGCGATGCAAACCACGCAAACTCACAGAGCACTTGATCGCTCAGGAGCGGGCAGCTCGGCAGGGACGGTAGAACCTGAGTGCCTCTAGACGCACACCTGACACACAGGCAGAGCCGATACCCAGCCCGCTGTACATAGGCTGCAGACCAGGACGTCAGTGTTAGAAAGACGCCGCAATCGCCTCTGCGAGTTGCTGATCCGACATCAGTGGCTGACGGTAGCTGGCTTTGTAATACCGGGACGCCTGCTCAAACTCAGCGCCCCGAATCTCGCCATCCGAACCAATGAACGCCAGTGCATCGCTCTTGGCGGATTTGAAGAGGTCGGGAATGCTCGCAGCTGCGGCCGTGGCTCCAGAGATGATCACGCACGGTACAACGGTGGTGATCATGAGTGCTGCCTGGAATGGGTTGTTGTTTTCAGCCGCCACTGCCTGATTGCCAGTCGACGCCACAAGGGCCAGCACCAGTATTTTCCATGACTTCATTCTTGTCTCTTCCTTGCGCACTTATGGGCACCACCACGGGTTGCCGGAATCTTCCAACACGCCATGCTGCAATGTCTGCACTGCATTTTTGGGCCACCACCATAGCAGAGTGGTGACGCCCGGTAGCGGTCTGGCGTTTCACTTTACGCCACAGCCCTGACGAGCCGGCTGAGCCCGTCAGGCTTGGGGAGGGTTACTTGGACGCGAAGGGCACTGTCGTCTTTGGTGCTGACGAAAGCGCAGAGACAATTTCATCTGAGTTGAGCACGGCACTCAATACTTCAGTGCCGGCGGTAATGACGTTCGTCACCTCACCGCTGTTTTTCGCGCTCTTCGTCGCCAGTTGATTCCCGTGTTCATCGAACACAGAAGCCGTAATGTCGTAGTCGAACCGGGTGCGCATGTAGGCATCAATCTTCCATTCGCGCAGGGTGAGCTTCAACAGTTTCTGCCCGGGTTTCGCGCTGGCGGCTGAATAAGCGGGCTGCGCCTTGATGGAGGATTTCTCCAGTGCGCCACGCACCGCTTCTCTGATATCGGCCGATAAAGGGTCGCCCGTCAGCGTGTTGACATTGAAGGGGTTGTAATAAAGCCCCCTGATGCGCCCAACAAAGTCAGGATCTTTTTCATCTTTGAGCACGTAAGGCCGCTCATCAATGACGTTTAATTCCACGGGCGTGTCAGAGCGTGCGTGAAGCGCGGGGCTGGATTGTCGGTAGTCGATTTTTTGGCCGAAGGCGCAGCCACCCAGAGCCGTGAAGGCGCACAGGATTGCAAGGACGCGGAGATACAGCATGAGTAAATTCCATTTTAGGGTTAAGAGGGTGATTCTACATTGCCATCATTCGGGCTCCCACCAAAAATGCTCGCGCAGGGCTGGCGGGGGGCAGGAAAACGAGTCAGGAAGGGGGGTAAGTCATCAAGGGTAGTTACAGGCTATGATGCCGATGGCCACATTGCGCGGCGCTTGAATATTCTGCATTGGAGTGGGGTCTGTCAGGTGCTACTCAGATCACACTCCGATGCGACCTCCCGTGAGGGATCGGGCAGTTACCGACAGGCTGTCGTTGGCGCTGGTTGTTCATTGCAAACCTTTATATTCAAGTGAAGCTTGATTGCGTCAATCTGCACTGTTTTCAGCAGATTTATTTGCAGGGGGGCGCCATTGGGCGAGGAGGGGAACAGTAGGGACAGGCGCCAGGTCGCTATTTTCGGTGTCCATAATGATCCGGGACTATAGTAAAAGCCCACTGCCTCAATAAGAGAGAGCGTTATGAAACGATCAGTGTTGTTTGTTTTAGCAGGACTGGCAGCTACTCCGGTTTTTGCTGCCGATGATTTGTGCACCATCAATCTGCAGAAGCTTTCTGACTACAAGGCCACCGCCAGCACCCTTGGACAACCGCTGCTTGGGCAGATCCACGACGCGCGGGTTGAGGCACAAAAAGCACAGGCTGAAGGCGACACACAGAAGTGCATCAGCCTCACCAATAAAGCGCTGCAGGATGTTGTGAATTCACAAAAAGGTCAGTAACCGAGGTGATCGGACGGCCATGCTGCCAAGGTCGCTGGCCGTCCACGCTTTTCAGGTGAAAACCGGTAAATCAAGCGCCTGAGTCTGCGCTGTATCGCTGTTTCAGCTCGTCTGAAATCACTTTAAGCCGAGCGACGTCTTCGTAAAGCTTCGTGATCAGCTTGAGGACCTCTATCAGTTCTGCGCCTTGATATTCCTTCACTTGGCCAAGGGCATCATCAGCGGCCTGCTCAAGCTTGGCGCCTATTATTTCGAGCTTGCGACTAAGCTCCTGATTGTGCTCGATGCGTCTCATGAGCTCTCCTGAGAATCTGTCTTACGGCAGGTCATTCTGCCGGGTTATGACCGACTCCACCGAAGTTAGTCTCTCAGTGTACAGAAGGGTTCTCGGTTCGAAGACACAACTCCGCCTCCAGAACCTGCACGCGAGTCAGGATGTGTCTCTCCTTTAGCGCTGAGTGCTCTTGCATTTCCTCAGGCGTGGCGTTTCTCACTGGATCGCTCAGGGCCAGGTAGCGCTCTGACTCTTCATGGGTGAGTCCCACCAAGACCTCCCTGTCGCTCAGGTCGGTGGAGAGTGAGTATATTTTTTTCAAAAACGTTCGATTGCTATCGGTAAGGTCAAGCACGCAGATGTTCACACACAGTATTGGTTGAAGTGTGACCGGGCCCTTGTTTAAAAAGTTCAGCGCCCGGGCGTCAGTGAGCCTTAGTCGATTCGTGACGACCAGGCAGTTCGAAAGGGCGGTTTTTGAAGGTGTCTACCGGGTTACTTCAGGCTCTGTCGAGGCTCTGGCGAGCTCGAAAGCCGCAGTAATGGCAGCCCGGGCCTGAGGGCTGTTTTTCCAGCAAGTTGATCCTGTTGCTGCAGATGCCTGGGCCAGAATGTCACACACACTCGCCTTGCTGAGTTGAGCCAGGGACCCGATGCCCATTTGTTCAAGTCGCGTGATGACGGTGGGTCCAACGCCCTTGAGCGCTAACAAGGCAGTTCTTTCTTCCAGTGAAAATGACATCCATAAAGTCCTTTTTGGTCAGTTCAATCCATTGCCATGGACGGTTTTGTAACAGCTGAAAAGCTCAGCGCCCGGCTCACTTCAGGGCGTAATCTCGGATTGTGAAACTCAGGCAGGCCTGCATCAAGCACTCATTGCGCAAGCGCCGGATCAACGTAGCAGAAGTTACCCGTCACAAGCGGGGGAACAGGCCACTCTGCGGGCGCCATGCTCAGGCTTTATGACACCCGCACGTCTGATCAGAAGCTGACTTCCCCGGTCAGGCGCAGCGTGCGTCCTTCTCCCCAACTGACTCGCCGGGTGTTGCCACCCGACGCCACGAAGTAGCTGCGATCGGTCAGGTTGCCGGCATTGAGTTGCAGCGAGGTTTCCTTGCCCAGCAGATGGCTGGATTTCCAGGACACGAAAGCGTCTACCGTGGTGTAGTCAGGCAGCTCGAAAGAGTTGCTGATATCGCCCGCGCGCTTGCCCACATAGCGAGCACCGGAGCCCAGACGCAAACGGCCCGAGAAAATATCGGCCGGGACTTCGTAGGTGAGGTACGCACCGCCTACATGACGTGCCACGTTAAACAGGCGATTGCCCTCGGTTTGCTCGGTGTCCTTCTTGATCCGGGCATCGGTGTAGGCGTAGTTGGCTATCACGCTCCACTGCGCGTTCAGGCGTCCGGTCATGCTCCATTCCAGGCCACGGGACTGCACTTCACCCGCCAGGCGCTGCACCATGTTGCCGAATTCGTCCAGCTCGCCGGTGTTCTGCTGCACGTTCTTTTTCAGTATGTCGTACAGCGCCAGCTGGCTGGTCCAGTCACCGTTGTCATACTTGAGCCCCACCTCGTATTGGCGCCCGGTCTCTGACTTATAAGTGCCTTCGAAGGTGGTGCCGGAATCCATCTCATTGGGTGCGAACGACTGGCTGTAGTTGGCATAGACAGAGAGGTCATCGCGCATCTGATACACCAGCCCCAGAAAGGGCAGGAGCCTGGACTCGCCCTCATCGGTGGTTTCCTTGAAGTCCAGACCCGCGCCCGAGTCTATCGAGTAGTGCTGATAGCGCAAGCCCGGCGCCAGAATCCATTTTTCCCCCAGGTGTACCGTATCTTTGACGTACAGCGACTGGCCCTTGATATGGCTTTTGCCGTTGGTGTTCGACGGGTTGACGGTGCCTGTCGGGGGCAGCAAGCCATACTGCGGGTCGGCCGGGTAGAAGCCGCCGACGTTTCGACTCTGCAGGAAATCCCCGTTGGCTTCGCGACGTGTTTCATAGTCGACACCCGTGACCAGGTCATGGTCGATACCGTACCAGGTCCTGCTGCCAATCCAGTCCAGGGACAGGTAAGCGTTCTCCCGGTTGGCGCCCACATTGCGCCGAAAACGCCGGGTCAGCTCGCCAGTGGCGGGGCGATATTCGCTGGGGTCGGCCTGGTAATCGTTGTAGTGGTCATACACCCAACCCGTTGTCAGGCGTACCCGTGAAGCGGGATCCAGACGGTACTCGGTGGTGGTGTTGAACGACTGGCGCTGGCCTTGGGCACGGGTCCATTTTTCATCCAGGCGCTTGTCGCGGCTGCCCACGTGATGGCCGTTGTAAAACACGGCGCCCCGGTCCAGGGTGTTGCTGTAGTCGTTGTATTCATAGGCGGCGAGAAATGACAGATCGTCAGACTCGTAGGCGAGCGAGGGAGCGACCAGCTTGGATGTGTTCTGGCCAAAGTTGCGCCAGTAATTTTCGTCCCGGTTTTGCCCGATCAGTCGAAATGCAAACCCTGTATCACCCAGCGGCCCGGTCACATCGAACCAGCCATCGCCACCGCCCTGATCGCTCAGGGTGCCGCCCAGTGTGCTGTTCCACTGGTACTGCGGCTTTTTTGTGATCACGTTGATTACGCCGCCCGGTTCCTGCATGCCGTAGAGCAATGACGCCGGGCCCTTGAGCATCTCGACGCGCTCGGTGGTGACGCGCTGGAAATTGCGCCCAATGGGCATGCGCACCCCGTCGCGCAGCACGCCGCCATCGTCGGAGTTGCCGAAACCGCGCTTGATGAAACTGTCCTGTGTGCCACCGAAATTATTACTGACCACGACCCCCGGCATAAACTTGATCACGTCTTCGAGGGTTTGAGGCGCTTGATCCTTGAGCTGTTGCGGGGTCACTGTGTCCACGGTCTGTGATTGCTGCAGGAAGGCCGTTTCAGTCTTGTCTGCCGTCGAGCTGTAGCCTGCACGGTAGTCCGTATCGTCTGCGCTGGATTGCACACCGTCGACCTGAGTACTGGGCAGTTGCAGGGGGGCGACTTCGCTCGCCAGCACCGTGCAACTGATCACCAGGCTGGTACACACACCCAGCGGCACAATGCCTGCCCGTTTGAATCCATGCTTCCTTTGCAACATCCGTAACACTCCACACCATTGACGGCAGATAACTGAATTCGCTGCCGAGCACCGGGCACACGCTGGACAAGGTTCCAGGTACTCCGGGTGAAACGTCTATTACGGGCGTTTCAGACTCGTCAGTAGAGCTGAATCGTATCAGTTGGCGGGAATGTTTATCATTAACTTTTGGGTGCGGCGCACAAAAGGCGTGGGGCAGGGCAACGTGCCCGCGCATCACTCCTTGAGTGCTTGTTGCCCAAACGGCAGTAACTCGCTCATCAAGTTGAACACGGTGCTTTTGACGGCGCTGTTCAGATCCGTCCATGCCAGCCCTGTGGTTGCACGGTAGCTTCCCAGCTCCAGGGGCCTGGAAATGACGTTGGCGGGTAATGCGCGCCCGGCATTGGCGGGCAGCAAGCCAACGCCCAGCCCGGCCGACACCAGCGCGAGCATGGTGGTGAACTCGCCCAGCTCCGCCGCAATTTGCAACTGCCCACCCTGGCGTGTGACCGCTTGCATCAGCTCATCGTAAAAGCCGGGGGCGTAACGCCTGGCCAGGATAAACACGGGCAGTTGGTCGAGGTTGGTCGGGTGCAGGGTGTCGCAGGCAACCAGCGGGTGATCGCCGGGCAGGGCAACAATAAAGGTTTCCTGCAGCACTTCGCGGGTCTGGATACCGGGGATGGCGGCTGGCAAGCGCATCAGGCCGAAATCGAGCTGGCCGTTCTTGAGTGCCACCGCCTGATCCGGGCCGGGCATGTCCTTGAGTTCCAGTTCAATACGCGGGAATCGTGCATGCAACGAGCGGATCAGTGAGGGCAGCAGTTCAGGCAGGACCGATGACACAAACCCCAAGCGTACGCGCCCGATTTCTCCGCGCCCGCAAGCCCTGGCCACATCCGCCGCATGGGCAGACTGATACAACGTGGCCCGGGCTTCGGGCAGGAAGAGGGTGCCCACTTCTGTCAGCGTGACCGAGTGCCGGTTACGCTCGAACAGGCGCACCCCCAGCTCTTCTTCGAGCATCTTTATCTGCATGCTCAGGGCCGGTTGCACGATGGATAACCGTTGTGCAGCGCGGCCGAAGTGCAGCTCCTCCGCCAGGGTCACAAATGATCGCAGGTGTTTGATTTCCACTGAGCACTCCAGGCTACGTAACGACGTCTTGGCGAGGCTCATGGTAATGGATCACAGGATAATGGGTGACGCCTGATCGCAGGTTTAATCAGAAGGTTTTGCTGGCGCTGGCCACCAGCGTTGCACCGCACACATCGTCATAGCCGGTGAAGCTGGTGCACTCGGCCTTCGACAGGTCGGTATCGATATAGCTCAGCGCCCAGTCAATACCGATCAGCTGGCGGCTGAGCTTGACCTCCCAGTCGTAGTAATCGCCCCGTCCCTTGCCGCTGTTGCTGAAAAATACGTCGTCCTTGTAGTCGACGTATTCATAGCGCAGGGCCAAGCCGATCTCGGCGGGCAGCACGGTGTGATAGCCGATAAAGACCGTGGATAAATCCTCGTCTTTTTTGCCCTCGTTGAATTCGCCGTTGTCATCCTCGTAGTCCGGGCCTTTCATGTTGTTGACGTACTTGCCCCCGAGCAACACGCCGTACAGGTCGAGGGTGGTCTGGATATCGCTCTGGTTGTACCCGCTTTCACGGGGGAACTCGTAGCGGGTGTAGAAAGTGTCCAGGCTGATGTTGTCGTTGATTTGCCAGAAGTAACCGGCGAAGTATTCGATCTCCTGTCGGGCTTTGGAGTCATGGCCAAAGTCGACATTGGAGGTCCACAAGCCAGCATACAAACCGCTGACATGGTTGAGGGTGATCGCCAGCTGGGCGGCGGGGTCGCCCAGGGTTTGCGACAGGCCGTTGGTCCGGTAGTCGCTGATCAGTGTGGGGGTGATCGCCAATTGGAAATCATCGTTGAGCTCCAGCGCCTGGGCGCTGAGCAAGGGGGCCAGGGCCAGGCCCGTGAGCATGCAGGCAGACAATGCATTCATATCGATTCTCTTGTTTTTATGAGGCGCCATGGGCCATACGGGTCAATCAGGCGTCAGGTGCGTACACCTGCTTACCGGCGAAGAAGGTCTTCAGGACTTTGGTGTCCGAAAGGGCCTCGTCATCGACGCTGAACACATCACGGTCGAGGATGATCAGGTCAGCCTGCTTGCCGGGAGCCAGAGAGCCGATTTGGGCATCCAGGCCCAGGGTTTTGGCAGCATTGCTGGTGTAGGCATAAAACATGCTCTGGCGATCAAGGCTTTCCTTGGCGTTGAGCACACCCAGAGGGCCTTTGCGGGTGGCTGCCTGGGCGATGGCGTTCCACGGGTTCGGGCTGGAAACCGGCCAGTCGCTGGCGCCGGCGATCATGGCCCCGGCATCTTTCAGGGATTTGGCCGGGTACTGATAGCCATAGGCAAATGCACTGATGTAAGGCTTCACCAGGTCGACGGTGTAGCTTTCTTCCGTCGCCCACAGCAGTTGCATGGATGCCACTACCCCCAGTTGGGCAAACCGCGGAAACTCCTTGGGGTTGACCAGTTGCAAGTGGCTGATGCTGTGGGTCACCGGTGCGGGGCTCTGCGTGCGCGCATATTCAAAACCGTTCAGGGACTCACGCACCGCACGGTCGCCGACCGCATGCATGTGTACGATCCAGCCGCGCTTTTCAGCGGCCACCACCAGCTCGCCAAAGTGCGCAGGGTCAATCAGCAGTTCGCCGTTTTTATTATTGTTCTTGTACGGCACGATGACTGCCGCCGTTTGCCCCGGGTATTCCAGAACACCGTCGGCAAACACCTTGATGCCGGGGAAGGTCAGGTTGGGCACGCCTTCGAACTGCTTCATCACCGTGGCCAGCACTTCAAGGTCGGCGGGTTTGCTTTTGGAATTGGTCAGCATCAGAGCCGCGACGTGGGCTGAAAGCTCTCCGTTCTCTGCCAATTGACGATACAGCGGCAATACGCCCACGCTCTGTTCAGTGGCGGTGAAATCGAACAGCGAGTCGGAATGGCCTGCGTTCGAGGCCGCGTCCATCCAGCCCGTAACCCCATACTGGTTATTTATTCTTACGGCTTCACGGGCAGCCTTGAGCATCACCTGCGCGCTTGGCGGCGGGACCTGGCCGCGTACCTGATCCCACATGGACTCGGCAACAAAACCGGTCGGGGTGAAGTCTGTCCCGTGACCGATATAACCGCGCTCTTTGCTCGGCAGGTTCTTTATAAAGGCGGCATCAATGTTGGCGTGCTTGAGCATGGCGTTGTTGGCCCAGCCGGTATGCCCGTCGATGCCGTTCAATACCAGCGGTTTGTCAGCCCAGCGGCCCTGATTGAACCGCTTGCCCAGCTCGCTGCTTTGTTCCCAATAGGCCGAACTGACGCCCGCAATATTGACGATGGCGCCGTCCCCGGTATTGCCTGCCTGCTCCTGCTCGATGATCCATTGTTCAAGCTCGGGCAGGGGTTTTTCTTCATCCAGCAGGTTCGCCCCCAGGCTGGCCAAAGCGGCGAGTACCGGATGGCTATGGGTGTCGATCATGCCGGGCATCAGTACCTTGCCTGCCAGGTCAATGCGCCGGGTTTTGGCATCGACCAATGCGTTGACCTCGTCATCGCTGCCCACTTTCATGATCTTGCCGTTTTCGACGGCCACGGCGTTTACCAGCGCCTGGCCGGGCACGCCGGTAAACACTTTGCCGTTGGTGAAGACCAGGTCGGCAGCGGCCATGGCCTGCAGCGAGGGCAGCGTAAACAATGCTGCAAGCACACACGGGGTAAAACGCTTCATGTGAACGTCCTTTTTATTGTTGGCTTGTTTCAAAGTGTTGGAACTAACGGATAAACCGCGGCGCCTGCCTCGCGAGCAAGCCCGCTCCCACAGCCCCAATCCCTGTGGGAGCGGGCTTGCCCGCGATACTCGCGGCGCGGTGTCTCGCATCTCGTATTAGCGGGCAGCGATTTCCTTGAGTCGGTACCAGAGCATGCCCAGCGCCAACAGTGGCGAGCGCAGGTGCTTGCCCCCGGGGAATGTCAGGTGCGGTACGCGGGAGAACAGGTCAAAACCCTGGCTGTGTTCAAGGCTGATGGCCTGTGCAACCAGCCGCGCCGCCATATGGGTGGTGTTGATGCCATGCCCGGCATAGGCCTGGGCATAAAACACGTTGGGATGGGCCTGCAACCGGCCAATCTGTGGCAGCCGGTTGGCGCCAATGCCGATCATGCCGCTCCACTGAAAGTCGATGGTTTTGCCTGCCAGCTGCGGAAACACGTCAAGCATTTTGGGGCGCATATACCCCGCAATATCCTTGAGCGTTCGCCCGGAGTAGTGACACGCGCCGCCAAACAGCAGGCGCCGGTCGGCCGACAAACGATAGTAATCAAGCCCCACACGTTGATCGCACAGGGCCCGGTTTTCAGGGATCAGGGTGTGCGCCAGATCCTCGCTCAAGGGCTCAGTGGCAATCACGTAGCTGCCAGCGGCCAACACTTTGCCGCTGAGCGCAGGCTCCAGATCACCCAGATGGGCATTGCCCGCGAGCACCAGGGTTTTGGCATGAACCACGCCGTTGGCCGTGTGCACGCGAACTTGACTGCCGTATTCGATACGGGTCGCGGCGCTGTTTTCGTAAATCCTGACCCCCAGTTGTTGCGCGACGGCGGCTTCGCCCAAGGCCAGGTTGAGCGGATGCAAATGCCCCGAGCCTTCATCGATCAACCCGCCGAGGTAGCGGTCCGACGCGACCACGCGGTGCATGTCTGCGCGCGCTACCAGCTCGACCTTGTGCCGATAGCCCAGCCGTTGCAGGGATGCCTGCTCGGCGACAAGGTTTTCAACATGGCTGGGGGTGTTGGCCAACTCGCAAAAGCCCCAGCGCAAATCACAGTCGATGCCGTGTTTTTCTACGCGCTGACGCACCAGATCCACCGCGTCCAGGCCCAGTCGTTCGAGTACCGTGACGCCTTCACGGCCGATGGTTTTTTCGTGGGCGTCCAGGTCGTGACCCACCCCGCGAATCAGTTGGCCGCCGTTGCGCCCGGTGGCCCCCCAGGCGATGTGCTGCGCCTCAAGCACAATCACCGAGTGACCACGTTCCGCCAGCTCAATGGCGGTGTTCAAGCCGGTAAAGCCTGCGCCAATAATGCAGACGTCCGCCTGCACCTGGCCTTCAAGGGGCGGGCAGTTGAGCGTCTGGTTGCGCGTGGCGCTGTAATAGGTGTGCGGTAAAGACATCATGGACGTCATAAAAAACTGCCTACTGAGTTGCCGGGCATCCATTGATGCCCGGCACAGGATTAACGACCGGACTTGAACTTGTTCCACGAACGGGTCATCCAGCGCATCAGGTCTGGCGGCAGCTCCGATGACACATAGAGCTTGGCCTGCACTGACTCGGGCGGATAAATCGACGGGTTGTGGGTGATTTCGTCTTTCATCAAGGCCGTGGCCGCGGTGTTGGCGTTGGCGTAGCCCACGTACTCGCTGATACCGGCAATCACTTCAGGTTTGAGCATGTAGTTGATAAAGGCATGGGCCTGCTCGGGGTTCTTGGCATCTGCCGGGATGGTCAGCATGTCGAACCACAGGTTGCCGCCTTCCTTGGGCACCACGTAGGCAACATTCACCCCGTTCCCGGCCTCTTGCGCGCGATGGATCGCCTGATACACATCACCCGAATAACCGAAGGCAATACAGATGTCGCCGTTGGCCAGGTCCGTCACGTACTTGGAGGAATGGAAGTAGCTGATGTAGGGGCGCAGCGGCTCCAGTTTTTTCTCGGCTGCCTTGTAGTCCTTGAGCTCCAGGCTGCGGGGGTTGAGCCCCATATAGTTGAGCATTGAGGGCATTATTTCGTCCGCAGAGTCCATAAAGGCAACGCCGCAGCTTTTCAGCTTTTTGAGGTTTTCCGGTTCGAACAGCACGCTCCAGGAATCGATGGTGTCGATGCCCAGCACCTGCTTGACCTTGTCGACGTTGTAGCCAATGCCGTTGGTGCCCCACAGGTAGGGCACGGCGTACTCATTGCCCGGGTCGTTGGCCTGCAGTCGGGCCAATAAGGTGGGGTCCAGATTCTTCCAGTTGGGGATCTGCGACTTGTCGAGCTTCTGGAATACCCCGGCCTTGATCTGCCGTCCCAGAAAGTGGTTGCTGGGCACAACCACGTCATAGCCGGTCCGTCCGGCAAGCAACTTGCCCTCAAGGGTTTCGTTGGAATCAAACACGTCATAAATCGGCTTGATGCCAGTGTCGCGCTGGAAGTTGGCCAGGGTGTCTTCAGCGATGTAGTCCGTCCAGTTATAGATATTGACCGTGTCTTGCGCCGAGGCCTGGCCGGCGAGGGCGAACAGGCTTATGAACATCAGTTTTCTGGCTATCGGTTTCATCCACATGTCCTTTCTGTGAGTCCATTTTGGAAGGCGTTGAGTGCTACACGCTAAACAGCAGGAACTCCCGCTCCCACGAGCTGATGACCTGCTTGTAGTTCTCGTGCTCGACCCGTTTGACGGCCACAAAGCCTTTGGTGAAGCGCTCGCCAAGGTACTTCTTGGCCATGTCCGACTGTTCCATGCACTCCAGCGCGGCCTCCAGGGTCAGGGGCAGGCGCAGGTTGCGACGTTCATAACCACGGCCAACGACCGCCGCGCTCGGTTCAATGCCTTCGACCATCCCGGCGTAACCGCAGAGCAGGCTGGCGGCCAGGGCCAGGTAAGGGTTGGCATCGGCACCGGCCAGTCGGTTTTCAACACGACGGTTTTGCGGGTCCGAGTCCGGTACGCGCAGGCCCACGGTGCGGTTTTCTTCGCCCCACTCGACGTTGACCGGGGCCGAGGTGTCGGGAAGGAAACGGCGGAACGAATTCACGTTAGGGGCGAACAGCGGCAGGGTTTCGGGGATGTACTTTTGCAGGCCGCCGATGTGGTGCATAAACAGCTCGCTCATGCTGCCATCGGGGTTGGAGAACACCGACTCGCCTGTCTCCAGGTCCACCACGCTCTGGTGCACGTGCATCGCGCTGCCTGGCTCGCCGGTCATGGGCTTGGCCATGAAGGTTGCGCTCACGTCATGCTTGAGCGCCGCTTCGCGCATGGTGCGCTTGAAAATAATGATCTGGTCAGCCAGGGACAGCGCCGCGCCGTGACGGAAGTTGATCTCCATCTGCGCCGTGCCTTCTTCGTGGATCAGGGTGTCCAGATCCAGCCCCTGGGCTTCGCTCCAGTCGTACATGTCTTCAAACAACGGGTCGAATTCGTTGGTGGCTTCAATCGAATACGACTGGCGCCCGGTTTCCTGGCGGCCGGAGCGACCCACCGGTGGTTTCAGCGGGTAGTCAGGGTCGGGGCTGCGCTGAGTCAGGTAGAACTCCATTTCGGGGGCGACAATCGGTTTCCAGCCGCGCGCCGTGTACAGGCTCAAGACCTTTTTCAGCAGGTTGCGCGGCGACAGTTCAATCGCATTGCCCTGTTTGTCATAGGTGTCGTGAATGACCTGTGCTGTGGGTTCGGTTGCCCAGGGCACGATGAACACTGCGTCCTGATCCGGACGGCAGTGCATGTCGATATCCGCCGCGTCCAGCAGTTCGTAGTAGATATCGTCTTCTACGTAATCGCCGGTCACTGTCTGCAACAAGACACTCTCTGGCAGGCGCATGCCTTGCTCGTTGAGAAACTTGTTGGTGGGAGAGATTTTGCCCCGGGCGATGCCGCTCAGATCAGAGATCAGGCACTCGACTTCAGTGATTTTGTTTTCTTTGAGCCAATGGCTCAGTCGATCCAGATTGCCTTTCATAACGCCTCTTGCAGGGAAATGCCTGAGCGCCCCCTGGCTGCTCAGTTCCGTGTTGCGAGGTGATAGTGCAATCGTGGGACGGCAGGCTTCTATCCGATTTGCGTTTTAATTCATGCCCTGTTTTGGTGCGCTAGCGGGGGCGCAACAGGGTGCTGCTGGGCAGTTCGCCGAACAGTGTGCGGTAGGTTTCCGAGAACCGGCCCAGGTGCCAGAACGACCAGCGCATGGCGATTTCTGCCACGGTGGTTTGGGCAGGGCAAAGGCGCAGTAAGTCGCGGCGGGCAAAATTCAGTCGGCGTAAACGTTGCCACTGGCTGGGCGACACGCCGGTGAAGGACGTGAAACTGTGTTGCAACTGGCGCACGGACACCCCGGCGGCATTGGCCAGTTGCAGCACGTTGAAGTGTTCTTGCGGGGCGGTCATGACCAGGTCGAATACGCGCTGGATCAAGCGGCGGTCATGGGCCAGGTGTTTTTGCTGGCTGTGATCGAGGGTCTGGCGCGGGCAGTCGAGGATATACAGGCAGTCGTCGACCAGTTGCTGGGCCAGGCTTTCGTCGGGCAGGGGCGAATCATCGACGGCCAGTTGCTGCAAGGTGCTGCTTAACCAGCGGCCAAAAATGCGGCTTTGCTGGGACACCAGCGGCGTGAGGAACAGGCCGTCGAGGTTGCTCAGGTTTTCCAGTTGCCTGAGGTAGCGGGGGCCGATGACGACCGAGACTTCCTTGTAGTTTTCCGGGGTGATCCAGGTGTTCTGGGTTTCTTCGTTGAGCAGATAGAGCGAGCCGTTTTGCGTGTCAAAACTGAACACCAGCGAGGCAGCGGGTGCATGGAAATGCTGCTCGATGCGGGTGTTCATCTGCTCCTCAAACACCTCGATGCCGTTGAGTTGCAGGTGCACCACCTTGCCCTGGAAATACCCGGCCGACATTTGTTGGTAGTGTTCCTGCCAGCCTGCAATCACCAGTTGCTGATCCACGTCCGCCGTGTTGTGGGATTGAATCTGCATGGCTTGCTTCCTCGTGTTCCTGCTTGGGCAGGTATTGTCAGCAGACCCTAGCAGCGGAAAAAAGACCGCGCAAGACACGGATGGAGCAGGTCTCGGTGCTTAGGCATGTTGTCGTACAACTGCTTGAGCTATGATGGCGGTTCATTCGCCAGCAGAAGTAAAGGCACTTGATGGACAACCCGAACGTCCAACCCCGAGCTCGCCAAAAGCATCGCAGCCTGGCCGAGGATCTGGTTACTGAGCTTTCCCGGCGGATTCGAGAGGGTGAGTTGGCACGTGCTGCAAAACTGCCGACCGAGTCGCAGGTCATGCAGGAACACGGTGTCAGCCGTACAGTGGTGCGCGAGGCTATTTCCCGATTGCAGGCCAGCGGGCTGGTAGAAACCCGGCATGGCATTGGCACCTTTGTGCGGGACATCCCGAGCGCCAGCGGTTTTTATATCGACCCTGACAGCATTGTGACGCTGCACGACGTGCTGGCTGTGCTTGAGTTGCGCATCAGCCTGGAAGTGGAGGCTGCAGGCCTGGCGTGCTCGCGGCGAACGGATCAACAGCTGCAACTGATGCGCGATTCGCTGGATGCCCTGAATTCACCGGCAGTCAGTGTCGATTACGCCGTGTCTGCGGACTTCCAGTTTCACCAGCAGATCGCGTTGGCCACGGGTAATCGTTACTTCACCGACATCATGTTGCACCTGGGGCTCAGCATCATCCCGCGCACCCGGCTGCACTCAACGCGCCATACCAGTGATGCGGGCCCGTATCTGGAGCGGTTGAGCCGCGAGCATGAGGACATTTACAAGGCCATTGTCCGCCGCGACTCCGATGCGGCCCGTGCGGCGATGCGTCTGCACCTCTCCAACAGCCGTGAGCGTATGCGCAAGGCGTATGAGTCAAGCCTGAAGGGATGAGTGCTGGCGCTTCACTCGCCGAAAGGCCCGGCGACCGCAAAGGCCCCGCCCTGATACAGCCGGTTTGGGTCATCAGCCGCCAGTTCGGGCTGTTGTTCGAACTGTGGGCGAAACGGTTCTGAAGTGTCTTGCGGCGCAAAGCCCAGGTGCGAGGCATGGCGGTTGCTCCACCACACATCCCTGTTGTCGGAAACACCGTAGACCACACTGTGGCCGACGTCGTGTGCCAGCAAGGCGCGCTCTACCAGGTGTTCAAGGTCGGAGTAGCTGAGCCAGGTCGACAGCATTCGGGTATTGCGGGGCGCGGTAAACGAAGAACCAATACGCAGGCTCACCGTCTCGATGCCATACCGGTGCAAGTAGAAGGTTGCCAGGTCTTCGCCGTAAGCCTTGGACAGCGCGTAATAGCCGTCGGGACGGCGTTGGGAGTGGGCATCCAGCCGCGTGTCCTGGGGATAGAAACCCGTCACGTGGTTGGAGCTGGCGAAGACGATCCGCTTGATCCCGTGGATGCGTGCGGCCTCGTAAATGTGAAAGGTGCCGCGAATATTGGCCTCGAGAATTTCTTCAAAGGGGCGTTCGACTGAAATCCCGCCCAAATGAACAATCGTGTCGACATCCTTGGCAAGCGCCGTAATGGCGGCCTTGTCGGCCAGGTTGCAGGTGATGACTTCCTCATGTTCACCACGGCTAGGCGCCATTGGACTGATGTCCGAGAGGCGAACGGTGGTGGCGTGGGCCTGCAAGGTGTCCCTGAGTATCTGGCCCAGGCCACCTGCGGCACCGGTCAGCAAAATACGGTTGAAGGGTTTATTCGAGGCAAGCGGTGTTGTCATGGTCAGGTCATCCATCGATGGGTATTCAGGTCTGGGTAACAGGGGCTTGCCTGGCGCACGATGCGCGAACGCCAGGCCTGCCTGGCATTACATGAAGTTGTATTGGACCCCAAGACGCCAGCGCGCCTGACGATCGTCGGAGGTTGAGCTGACCTTGACGTCACCCACCTCCATGAACGGCGCCCACTGCTTGTTGATCTTGTATTTGACGATCAGGTTCTGCTCGTAATCGCTCTTCTCGTTGTCGTAGCGGATGTAGTTGGTCTTGAAGTAGATGGCCTGGTACTCAAGCGCCCACTTGCTGGCCGGGGTGTAGCCCAGCCAGCCTTCGATACGGTGGGTGTCCTGGTTGTCCTTGAGGTTGTCGGGCATGTCGCTGTTGACCTGATCACGGTCCAGTTTCTTCATGTCGATGCGATAGCGCGTGGCGACGTAGAAGGTGTCGTTGATTTTGTAGTTGTACTTGAGGCCGAACTTGTAAGAGGTCGAGTCCTTCGAACTGTCCATCTGGAAAGCCGGTGTCAGCGTCGATTGCGGGCTCAACTTGTAGTTGTAGCTGACGGTGAACTCATGGCCGTTGTTGACCATGTTGTCGTAGGCGACGTCTTTGCGATCGCCGGCCGTGCGGTATTTCATTTCTGCTTCAAAGCCCAGACCACTGTCCATGCGGTAGCCCAGCTTGATTCTGTCGGCGTGGGCGCTGTCTTCCTCAGTCATCTGGTGCCGGTAATTGATGCTGGCGGAATCGGCACTGACGTAGAAGGGCAGGCACAGGGTCGCGACGGTAACGAGCGTACGTAGAGGGTTGTTCATACGGCCTTCTTTTATTGTTTTTTTTGGGGTTCGTTTGAAACGGCTACTACCAATCAGTTGCTACGGCTGTATCAAATTTTGCGCGCCGACATACGTTATCGTACGACATGTAACGAGTCTATGGGTTATAGGTGCTTTGGTAACATTTTGTTACATATGTTGACGTTTTACGCAGCCTTCATGCTGGATGAGTTATCTCGATGTTGTCCTTTAAGCCCCAGTAAATTGGGGCTTTCGTGGGATTTTCAGGGGCGGCGTGCATTTTTAAAGGATGTTTATCCGTGTCTTTTCAATCGTTGTACGATGACTTATGATCATTTCGACAGGCGATTGCTCTGATACACACCCAATAAAAAGGCGAACCACGTCCATGAGAATTACCGCAGTCAACGTCCAGGTTTTTTCCTATCCCACTCGCCGCGCTGTGGACAGCGCCGGCCATGCCCATCCCGGTGATGTCGCCCAGGCCCAAATGGCGCTGCTGCGGATCCAGACCGAAGACGGCAACGAGGGGTATGCCTTCGGTGCTCCCGAATTGATCAGGCCGTATGTGCTCGATGGCTTTGTGCGCAAAGTGCTGGTGGGGCAAAACGCATTTGATCGCGAAAAGATCTGGCATGAGCTGGCGCACTGGCAACGTGGCAGCGCCAGCCAGTTGACCGACCGCGCACTGGCACTGGTCGAGCAGGCGTTGTGGGATTGGGCGGGCCGCAAGCTGGGCGTGCCGGTGCACAAACTGATTGGTGGTTTCCGCGACAAGGTGCCTGCGTATGGCTCAACCATGTGCGGTGATGAATTACCGGGTGGTCTGGCGACGCCAGAAGATTACGGCCGGTTTGCCCAGACGCTGGTCGAGCGTGGCTATAAGGCGATCAAGCTGCACACCTGGATGCCGCCGGTGTCCTTCGCCCCGAGCCCGAGTATGGATGTCAAAGCCTGCGCCGCCGTGCGCGAGGCAGTGGGGCCGGACATCGCCCTGATGCTCGATGGTTATCACTGGTACAGCCGCACTGACGCGCTGTACATCGGCCGCGAACTGGAAAAACTGAATTTCGCCTGGTTTGAAGAACCCATGATGGAAGACTCGGCAGAGTCCTACGCCTGGTTGGCGGGGCAATTGGATATTCCGGTGCTGGGCCCGGAAAGCCTGGGCGGCAAGCACCTGAGTCGTGCCAGTTGGGTCAAGAACGACGTGTGCGATATTTTGCGCGCAGGCGTGGCCGGGGTCGGTGGTATTGCGCCGTGCCTGAAGGTTGCGCACATGGCGGAGTCGTTCGGCATGGATTGCGAGATCCACGGCAACGGAGCCGCCAACCTGGCGGTGGTCGGGGCCATCAAGAACTGCACCTGGTATGAGCGCGGGTTGCTGCACCCGTACCTGGATTACGACGAAGTGCCCGCGTATCTCAAGCGCCTGGTGGATCCGATGGACAGCGATGGCTTTGTTCATCTCTCCGATTTGCCAGGGCTGGGCGAAGAAATCGATTTCGATTTCATCGAGACCAACACGCTCAAAAGCTTCTGATGTGTACCCGGCTAACCCGGTGAAAACCGGGTTGTCCGAGCGCCCTATAACTATAAGAAAGGCACTCTCACCATGAGCATTTCCCCCTTGCTTTGGGCGCGGGTATTGGCGATGGCCCTGGCGGTCACTGCAGTACCTGTGACTTATGCCAAGACCCCGGCCGACCAGCTGATTGTCGGCATGAGCATGATCAACCTGTTGTCCCTGGATCCGGCGGCAGCCACTGGCCTGGATGTGTCGGAGATTAATGCCAATCTCTACGACATGCTGCTGGTGCAGGACGTGGCACAGCCCGATCGCCTGTTGCCCGCGCTGGCGGAACGCTGGCAGGTTAGCGATGACCGCAAGACCCTGACGTTTAACCTGCGCCCCGATGTGAAGTTCCAGTCGGGCAATCCTTTAAGCAGCGAGGATGTTGTGTGGTCGCTGCAGCGGGTACTCAAACTCAATCTGGCCCTGGCCTCGACCTGGAAGGCATACGGTTTCAGTGCCGACAACGTTGACCGCCTGATCCGCGCCACTGACCCCAATACCGTTGTGATTGAACTGGCGCGGCCTACCGATCCGATGCTGGTGCTCAACACGCTGGCGACGTCTCCCAGCGCCTTTATCCTGGACCGTAAAAAAGTCCTGGAGCACGAAAAGAACAATGATATGGGCGCCGCCTGGCTGGTGACCCACGCAGCTGGCAGCGGAGCCTTCGTGCTCAACGACTGGCGCGCCAATGACGTGATTCTGATGACCCGTTTCGATGGCTATTGGGGTGGCCCGGCCAAGCTCAAGCGTATCGTCATGCGCAACATGACCGAGTCGCAGTCCTTGCGGCTGATGATCGAACGCGGTGATCTGGATATCGCCAAAGGCATGTCGGCCCCGGATATCCAGGCCCTGCAAAAAAATCCCAATATTCGTACCCAGAGCCTGCAGCGCGGCACGCTTTACTACGTGGCCTTGAGCGTGAAGCAGCCGATGTTTGCCGATGCCCGAGTTCGCCAGGCCGTGCGTTCGCTGATCGATTATCAGGGCATCAACCAGACCGTGATGCCGCACTACGGCGTGATCAATCAGCGGCCTTTGCCCTTGGGGCTTCCCGCACGGCTGCCCGATCAGGGCTACCAGTTGAACGTCGAGCAAGCCCGGAAACTCCTGGCCGAAGCGGGCTATCCCAACGGCTTCAAGACCTCTATCCGGGTACTGACCGAGCCGCCGTTTATCAACATTGCCTCCAGCCTTCAATCGACCCTGGCCCAGGCCGGGATCGAGGCCAGCATCATCACCGGCACCGGCAACCAGGTTTACGGCGCCATGCGCGACAGGTCCTTTGACATCATCGTCGGCCGTGGCGGCGGCGGTGCTGAACGCCATCCCCATTCCAGCCTGCGCACGCTGGTCTACAACCCCGACAACCGCGATGAAGCCAAGCTGAGCAACTTCCAGGGCTGGCGCACATCGTTCTACAGCCCTGAACTGAACACCCTGATCGAAAGCGCCGAAGTGGAGCCCGATGCCGCCAAACAACTGGCCCAGTACCGCGAGATTCAGGAGCAGCTCGACCAGCAGGTCGGCGCCATCCTGCCTGTCTCGCAGATGACTGACACGGTGCTGGTGTACGGCGATGTGGTTGATTTCCAGGGCCATACGGCGGCGACCACGCGCTACAAAGACGTCTACAAAAATCGCTGAAAGTGGCGCGGGTAAACGCCCGCGTCCTTGGTGCACCGGTGCCCGATAGATCAGGAGTTCACTATGTTTGTTTCGACAGCCTCTGTGTTGGGAGCACGTACTTCCAACGCCGCCCGGCGGGTCAGCACGGTCCTGGTGACCTTGCTCGGCCTGCTGGCTCTGACGTTCGTCATTGGCCGGGTCATGCCGCTGGACCCGGTCCTGGCGGTGGTCGGGCCGGACGCGGACAGTTCCACCTATGACCAGGTCTACCGGGCAATGGGCCTGGACAAGCCGATCTGGACCCAGTTCGGCCTGTACCTCAATGACTTGCTGCACGGCAATTTCGGTAACGCGCTGTTAACCGGTCATCCGGTGCTTGAAGACATCCTGCGGGTCTTCCCGGCAACCATCGAACTGGCAACGCTGGCGATCCTGTTCGGGGTCCTGATCGGGTTGCCGCTGGGGGTCTGCGCTGCCAGTAACCAGGGCCGCATGGGGGACCATATTGCCCGGGTCATCACACTGTTCGGTTACTCAACACCCATCTTCTGGCTGGGCATGATGGGCCTTCTGGTGTTCTACGCCTGGCTTGGATGGGCGGGTGGGGCAGGGCGCATCGACCTGGCCTACGACGGCATGGTGCCTGAAGTGACCGGGCTGTTGCTGATCGACACCAGCCTGGCCCGGGACTGGGATGCCTTTGCCAGCGCCATGCGCCACATCCTGTTGCCTGCACTGATTCTGGGCCTCAACTCGGTGGCCTACATCAGCCGCATGACACGCAGCTTCATGCTCGAACAGCTCTCCCAGGAATACATCATTACGGCGCGGGTCAAGGGTCTGTCCCGTCGCCAGGTGGTCTGGGGGCATGCCTTTCGCAACATCCTGGTGCAACTGCTGACGGTCGTGGCCCTGGCTTACGGCTCGCTGCTTGAAGGTGCGGTATTGATCGAGATGGTGTTTGCCTGGCCCGGTTTCGGCCAGTACCTGACCAGCAGCCTGATGCTCGGCGACATGAATGCCGTGATGGGATGTGTACTGGTGATCGGCTTGATCTTCGTCGCGCTCAACCTGATCAGTGATGCCTTGTACAAGGTGTTTGATCCGCGCACCCGCTAATCCGACGTCAGCCCCTTAATAACTATAAGAAGAAGGAATTTTGAATGAAGACTGCATTTTCGACAGTGCATATGAGTCTGCTGGCGGCTGTTCTGGCGTTGGGCGCGACGGGCACGGTCAATGCCAAGACCCCGGCCGACCAGCTGATTGTGGGCATGAGCATGGTCAATCTGTTCTCCATCGATCCGGCCAATGCGCCCGGCCTTGATGCCTCGGGCGTCAATGCCAACCTCTACGACACCCTGATCAAGCGTGACCAGGGCAACCCCGAGCGTCACGTGCCGCAACTGGCCGAGCGCTGGGAGGTCAGTGAAGATGGCAAGCAGGTGACCTTTCATTTGCGTCAGGACGTGAAGTTCCACTCCGGCAATCCCCTGACCGCCGAAGACGTGGCCTGGTCGCTGTACCGGGTGATGAAACTCAACTTTGGCCTGGCCACGACCTGGAAGGCTTACGGCTACAACGTCGACAACATCCAGTCGCTGATCCGTGCCACGGATGCCCACACCCTGGTCATTGATCTGCCGCAGGTCATGGACCCGCAACTGCTGGTGGACTCCCTGGCGATCTCGCCCAGTGCCGTGGTGGTGGACCGCGTGACTGCCCTGGCCCATGAAAAGAACGGTGATCTGGGCGCAGGCTGGCTGGTGACCAACGAAGCGGGCAGCGGGCCTTTCGTGCTGACCAAGTGGAGCGCCAATGACTCCCTGTTGTTGACCCGCTTCGATGGCTACTGGGGTGGTGCGGCCAAGCTCAAGCGTGTGGTGGTGCGGCACATGACCGAGTCCCAGTCCTTGCGCCTGATGCTTGAGCGTGGGGATCTGGACCTGGCCTACGGCATGGCGGCGCCGGACATTCGCGCCATCGACGGTTCACCGAAGCTTCAGGTGCAATCGTTACCCCGGGGCACCATGTACTACGTGGCCATGAGCATGAAGCAGCCCGAGTTTGCCAAACCCAAGGTCCGCGAAGCGGTGCGCAACCTCATCGACTACAAGGGCCTGGATGAGCAGGTGATGCCTTACTACGGCAAGCTCAACCAGCAACCGATGCAACTGAGCCTGGAAGCACGCTTGCCGGATCCGGGGTATCACATGGACGTGGCGGCGGCGAAAAAACTGCTGGCCGAAGCCGGGTATCCCCAGGGTTTCACCACCACGATCCGCACCTTGTCCGAGCCCCCCTTTATTGACATCGCTGCGCGCCTGCAATCAACCCTGGCCGAAGGCGGGATCAAGGCCAGCATCGTCACCGGCACGGGCAACCAGGTGTATGGCGCGATGCGTGCGCGCAACTTCGACATCATCGTCGCCCGTGGCGCCGAGCGTTACCCGCATCCGTACTTCAGCTTGCGCACCTTCGTCTACAACCCTGACAACAGCGATGACGCAGGCTTGCCGAATTTCCAGGGCTGGCGTGCTTCGTTTTTCAGCCCGCAGATCAATAGCCTGATCGACAAGGCCGGGGTAGAGCGTGACGCCAGCCAGCGGGTGAGCCTGTACCACCAGGCGCAGAACCTCTACGACCAGGAAGTGGGCCCGATCATGATGATTTCGCAAATGACCGACACCGTCGTGAGCGCATCCGATATCAAGGGGTTTACCGGGGATGACGCCGAGGCCACCCGTTATCTGGGGGTCTACAAGGAACGCTGAGTGTTCACCCGCGAAGTGCTGCCGGACGCGCCTGCGGGCGTATCCGGTGAACCTGATTTCAATCCGAGAACATGCCGATGATTCCCACCATGTCTTCTATCGATTCCAGCCTCAAACAGCCGTTGCACCGTGCTCCGGCCTCCAGCTTCGATGCCCTGTGCAAGAACGGTCTGCGGGTGCTGCGCCATCTGCTGCGCAACCCCATGACGCTGGCCGGGCTGCTGGTCGCACTCTTGCTGATTGTGGTGGCGACGTTCGCACCCTGGATTGCCACCCATGACCCCGTCGCGCAGAACCTGGCCGACGCCCTGCAGCCGCCGGGTGCCGCCCATTGGTTCGGCACCGATGAATACGGCCGCGATGTGTTCAGCCGGCTGGTCTACGGCTCGCGCATCACCCTGTACATCATCACCCTGGTGACGGTGATCGTCGGGCCTATCGGCCTGTTTATCGGCACCGTCTCCGGTTATTTCGGCGGCATCGTCGACACGGTGTTCATGCGCCTGACCGATATATTCATCTCCTTTCCAAGCCTGGTACTGGCACTGGCCTTTATTGCGGCACTGGGCCCTGGCCTGGAGCATGCGGTGGTCGCTATCGCACTGACGTCCTGGCCGCCTATCGCACGGCTGGCGCGGGCTGAAACCCTGTCCTTGCGCAAGGCCGACTTTGTGGTCGCCGTCGAGCTGCAAGGCGCCTCGCCTGCGCGGATCATCCTGCGTCACATCGTGCCGATGTGCCTGTCGTCGGTGATCATCCGCCTGACCATGAACATGGCCGGGATCATCCTCACGGCCGCCGCCCTGGGCTTCCTTGGGCTTGGGGCCCAGGCGCCATCGCCGGAGTGGGGCGCGATGATCTCCACGGGTCGGCGCTACATGCTCGAGTGCTGGTGGCTGGTCGCAGTTCCAGGGGCCGCGATCATGCTGGTCAGCCTGGCATTCAACCTGTTGGGCGATGGCCTGCGGGACATTCTCGATCCGCGTAGCGAGTAACTGGAGGCCCTATGTCTGCGAATACCGTGTCCACCCATAAACTGGTCGTCGAAGGGCTCAATGTGCGCTTCGTCAACGGCCAGAAAGAAACCCATGCCGTGCGCGATGTGTCCTTCACCCTGGGTCGGGAAAAGCTGGCCATTGTCGGCGAGTCCGGTTCGGGCAAGTCGACGGTCGGGCGCAGCCTGCTCAAGTTGCACCCGAGCAGCACCCGGATCACCGCCAACACCCTGCAATTTTGCGAAGTCGACCTGCTCAGTGCCAGTGAAAAGGCTATGCAGAAGATTCGCGGGCAGCGCATTTCCATGGTCATGCAAGACCCCAAGTACTCGTTGAACCCGGTGGTCAAGGTCGGCGACCAGATCGCCGAAGCCTACCTGGCCCATCACAAGGCCAGCCGCAGCGAGGCCCGGGAACGGGTCATGGAAATGCTCGAAAAAGTGCATATCCGCGATCCAAAAAGGGTCTACGGCCTGTACCCCCACGAAGTGTCCGGGGGCATGGGGCAACGCATCATGATCGCGATGATGGTCATCACGCGACCGGAAGTGATCATCGCCGACGAGCCGACTTCTGCCCTTGATGTTTCCGTTCGCCAGCAGGTACTCAGCGTGCTCGAGGAGTTGGTCGAGGAGCAGGAGATGGGGCTGATCTTTGTCAGCCACGACCTGAATCTGGTGCGCAACTACTGCGACCGTGTGCTGGTGATGTATGCCGGGCGGGTGGTGGAGTCTCTTGCTGCCTGCGACCTGCAAAATGCCCAGCACCCCTATACCCGTGGCCTGCTGGCTGCGCTGCCCAGCATGGATAATCGCCGTGTGCGCCTGCCGGTGCTGCAGCGTGACCCGCTTTGGCTGACCCACTGAGGAAACCCGTCATGTCCATGATTCAAGCCCGTTCGCTGAACCTGAGCTTTGGTGCAGGCGCGGCTCATAACCACGTGTTGCAGGATGTCAATCTGAGTGTCGCCGATGGCGAATCCTTTGGTCTGGTGGGGGAGTCCGGCTCGGGCAAGACCACGGTCCTGCGCTGCCTGGCCGGCCAGTACCGGCACTGGAGTGGCGAGCTGAGCATTGCTGGCGTGCCGTTGCAGCACAAATTGTCCAAGGAGCATTTTCGCAAGGTGCAGATGGTCTTCCAGGACCCCTACGGCTCCCTGCATCCGCGCCACACCATCGACACCGCCCTGCGCGAGCCGCTGATCATTCACGGGGTAGGGGACAAGGATGACCGGATCAATGAAATCCTGCTCAAGGTCGGTCTGAATGACAGTTTCCGTTATCGCTATCCCCATCAACTGTCCGGTGGTCAGCGTCAGCGGGTGGCCATTGCCCGGGCCCTGATTCTGGAGCCACGGGTGCTGCTGCTGGATGAGCCGACCTCGGCCCTGGATGTTTCGGTGCAAGCCGAAATCCTCAACCTGCTCACGGACCTGCGTGAACGGGAAAAACTCACGTACTTGATGGTGACCCACGACCTGGGGGTGGTGACGCATCTGTGTGATCGGGTGGCCGTGATGCAGCAGGGCAAGATCGTTGAACTACTGGACAGCAAGGCCCTGAGTCAGGACTCGGCGGTCCACGCCTATACCCAAATGCTGGTGCAGGCCAGTCGCGATTTCAGTCAGGCATCGGCTTAAACGGCTCTGGCGTGACGATTCACAACAATAAGGAAGACAACATGTTGGATCAAAACACGACGACTGCTTTACCCAGGCGGGTGCTGACCCGGTCGGCGGTGGCCACCCTGGCGCTGGGGTTCAGCCTGCCGCTGTGGGCCGCGTTGCAGGCGCCAGTGAAGGTGCAAGTGCCGACCCTGGCCTTTGATGATCAGGAGATCATTCTGGTCTGGGAAAAACCGGCAGACCATGCTGCGGTCAAGGATTACCGGGTTTACGCCAACGGCGTGCTGCTGGGCAGCAGCAACGCCAACAACGACCGGGTATCGCCCGCCAAGCCTTACATCAACCGCTTCTACGAGCAGGACAAGGCCAACTTTCACCACCGCATCGGCATCCACAGCTACACCGCACAGGGCCTCAAGCCGGACACCCCGTACCGTTTTACCGTGCGCTCGGTAGGGGCTGATGGCCAGGAATCGGTCGACAGCCCGGCCGTGGAGCAACGCACCACCCCTGTGCCTGTGGTCTTTGACGTCAAGCAGTACGGCGCCAGGGGTGACGGCAGCAGCCTCGATACGCAGGCCATCCAGAGCGCCATCGACGCCTGTACCGTCGGCTGCAAAGTGCTGCTGCCCAAGGGCATCTACAAAAGCGGGGCGCTTTACCTCAAGAGCAACATGACCCTGCAAATGGCTGAAGGTGCCACGTTGCTGGGCTCCGAGCGGGCCGAAGACTATCCGCTGGCGGGTTATATCCAGTATCCGTATTCCACCACTGTGCGGCCGGCGTCATTGATCAACGCGTTGCCCAGAGATCCGAAGCAGCACCAGCGCTTCGAGAATATTCGCATCGTCGGCCCGGGCACCATCGACGGCAATGGCTGGAAGCGCCAGGCCGATGTGCTGGACGAGACGGGTCAGGCGCTGCCGTTCTACCTGCCCAGCGATAACACCCGCTACATGCTGGACGGCGTTTTGGCCAAGGCCCAGGTGGAGCAAGCCGTTGCTCGCGGCATGAACGTCAAGGATGCGTATGGGCAGATGCGTTCCTCATTGATCACCTTGCGTGACGTGAAGAATGTGTTTTATGGCGGCTTCACCGTGCTCAATCCGGCCTACCACGGGATCATGAACCTGGAGACCGAAAACGTGGTGCTGGCCAACACCACGCACAAGACCTACGACGCCAACAATGGGGATGGCATCGAGTTTGCGAACAGCAAGGGCGCCATGGTGTTCAACAACTTTTTCGACACCGGTGATGACTGCGTCAACTTCGCCGCGGGCACCGGGGCCGATGCGGTGCATCAGAAGCCCCAGGAAGATGCCTGGATTTTCAACAACTTCTTCCGCAAGGGCCACGGCATGGTCGTTGCGGGCAGCCATACCGGCGCCTGGATTCAAAACATCCTTGCAGAAGACAACGTCTCGGACGGCACCGATGCGGGGCTGCGCATGAAGAGCACCAACTTCATGGATGGCGGTGCGCGCAACGTCACCTTCCGCGATTCTGCGATTCGCAACACCGTCAAGCAGGCGTTTATTTTCACCCTCGACTACAACGACCCGAACGCCAAGCTCGACTACCGGCGCTCGACGGTGCCGGGGCAGTTCCGGGATATTCGCGTCACCGACGTGAGTGTCGAGAACGCCCGGGGAGCGGCTATCGAGGTCAAGGGCGACAGTAAAAACAACGCTTACCACCAAGGGCTGGTCTTCGAGCGAGTGCGTTTCAGCGGCCCGGCCAAAGCGCGGATTGACGGCTTGAAAGACTCGCAGTTTGCAGAGGTGGTGTTTACCGATACGGGCGGGACCAATCCCTGGCAAGTGAGCGATAGCCAGGGGTTGAGCTTCAAGGGTGTGGAGCCCGGGCCGTTGTAGCGTCGGGGGGAGTGTGATCCTGGCAAGGGTTGTCGGCGGTGCTGGCACACGCGACAATCCTTGTTTGACTCAAACAAGAGACTCCCATGAGTAATCACGACCTGACGTTTGTTCCCGATCCTGATGCTGACTCCATCTCATCGGATGTTGCCGGTTTTGGCGGCATCCTGATGTCCACCCAGATCCCGACCCGTGCTGACGGCAGCCTTGAGCTGGGCGGGATTGTCGAGCAGAGCGAATGCACCCTGCAGGCGCTCAAGGTAGCGCTGGAGAAGGCGGGCAGTTCGATGGACCGGGTGTTGCACCTGACTATCTACCTGACCGACATGGCCGATCGTGCGGCGTTTAATGAAGTCTACAAACGATTTTTTTCCAAGCCGTGGCCGGTGCGTGCGGCGGTGGGAGTAGCCTCGTTGGCGGTTGAAGGGATGCGGGTAGAAGTGACGGCGATGGCTGCGAAGCAGTCGTAAAATCAGCGTTCACGGTTAATCAGGCTTACCGTGTTTACCGGTTTTGCGACCGCTTTGCGATCGATCGCAGCCTCGTACTACTCGTCAGCGACTACAAGGGGTAGGTGGCGAACTGTAGTCGCTGACGAGCCGTGCGAGGCTGCGATCGGCTGCGAAGCAGTCGTAAGGTCAGCTTCCACGGTTGATCAGGCATACCGCGTGTACCGGTTTTGCGATCGCTTCGCGCTCGATCGCAGCCTCGTTCTACTCGTCAGCGACTACAAGGGTAGATGGCGAACTGTAGTCTCTGACGAGCCGTGCGAGGCTGCGATCGGCTGCGAAGCAGTCGTAAAATCAGCATCCACGGTTAATCAGGCATACCGCGTGTACCGGTTTTGCGACCGCTTCGCGCTCGAACGTAGCCTCGTTCTACTCGTCAACTGCTACACGCGGTACACCCGTGATGGGTGACAAAATCCGTAGCAGCTGACGAGCCGTGCGAGGCTGCGATCGGCTGCGAAGCAGTCGTAAGATCAGCTTCCACGGTTAATTCCGGATTTACAACCGCTGACGAGATCCTCCTGTTAACGACCCGACAACGGCGGTGTACGCGGCGGGATCACTCGCTTGGAGCCCGTTGCCTCAAACGCCGATGCAAAACGCAGTAACGCCGAATCGTCATACGCACGGCCCGCAAAAGTCAGCCCCACCGGCATGCCGATATCCGCCATCACGCCCATTGGCACCGTAACCGTCGGCACGCCCAAATGCCGAATCGCCAGGTTGCCGTTGGCCACCCACACGCCATTGCTCCAGGCGATGTCCGCCGAGGCCGGATTGACATCCGCATCCGCCGGACCCACGTCGGCCACAGTCGGGAACAGCACGGCATCAAGCCCCAACCGGTCCATCCAGTCTTCCAGGTCGATTCGACGCGTCTGCTCAAGACCGCGCAGGCCGTCCGGAACGGTGCTGATCTGGTCCCACGGGGTAATCCCGCGCTCGGCCATGCGCACGTATTCGTCCATGCCCGCCGCCAGTTCGTCTTCGCGATTGGGCAAGGTGCCCGGGTCGTGAGGGAAAATCTGCGGGCCATCGACATCGGCCAACCGGTTCAGTTTTGGATCGCCGTTGGCCCGCAGGAAGTCGTCAAACGCCCAGGCCGACAGCTCCCACAACTCATCATGCAAAAACGCTTTGGACACCAGCCCGCGGGTAAACACTGTCGGGGCACCAGGGCGGTCGCCTTCGCAGTTGGATACCAGCGGGAAGTCGACTTCGATCACTTCGCCGCCCTGGGCTTCGATGGCCTTGCGCGCGGCTTGCCACAGGTCAATGACCGAGGCGCGGGTGATGATGCGCTGCCCCGTAGGGCCGCCAATACCCGGTGACTCGCTGGTGCCGGCCTCAGGGTCGGCATTGATGTACATGCGCGGCACACCAAAGCGTTTGCCCGCCAGTGCGGCGCCATTGGCATTGAGCTCGGCATAAGAAGCCGGACGCACCGAAGCGACACTCGGGATGGGCACCCAGGGTTGCAGGCGCCACAAATCGCCGCGGGTGTCCGGGTCTTCAGCCACCACCACATCGAGCACTTCCAGAAGATCACCCATGGTTCGGGCAAACGGCACCACCACGTCCATGGTCGGTGTCAGTGGCCAGTTGCCGCGCACCGAGATCACACCCCGTGACGGGGTGTAGGCACACAAACCATTGTTGGAAGCCGGGCCGCGTCCGCTCGACCAGGTTTCTTCCGCCAGGCCGAATGCCGAGAAGCTGGCCGCCGTGGCAGTACCTGCGCCGTTGGACGAACCGGAAGCGAAGGGGGCCGTGAGGTAGTCAGCGTTGTACGGGCTTTCGGCACGGCCATAAACACCGCGCTGCATCCCGCCGTTGGCCATGGGTGGCATGTTGGTCTTGCCCAGGCAGATGGCACCGGCGGCGCGCAGGCGTTCAATGGTGAACGCATCGCGGTACGCCACCAGGTCCTTGAAGGCCGGGCTGCCCGACGCCGCCGTCAGGCCCTTGACCAGGTAACTGTCCTTGGCGGTGTAGGGGATGCCATCCAGCGGGCCAAGGGTCTGGCCTTTGGCCCGGCGGGCGTCGGATGCTTGGGCCTCGGTCAGCACCTGCGGGTTGCGCACCACCACCGCATTGAGCGCGGTGGGAGTGTTCGGGGTGTCGTAGGCGTCGATCCGTGCGAGATAGGCCTGCACCAGCTCGACCGCCGTGGTTTGGCCGGATTCGAGCGCGGCGCGCAGTTGGGCTATGGAAACCTCGGTGACTTCAATCATGCGCTTACCGCTGGTTGCTGATGGGGGTGGCAGAGCTTATCTAAAGTCCTGCCTGCTCAGCCAGCCCATGTCGCAATTGTTGTCGTAAATCGTCACCACAGCTTCCAGGTGTAATCGATATTGACCCGCAACTCGTTGTCATCCCGGTGGCTGGCCTGTGCCGTGAAATCATTGCGGTACCAGGCGTTGCGCAACCGCAGGGAGAGGTCCTTGAGCGGTCCGCTCTGCAGCACGTAAGAGACCTCGATGTCCTTTTCGCTCTCGCTCAGGTTCGAGCCGCCGAACCGGGCCAGCTCGATATTGTCGCCACTCACGTAGCGCAGCATGCCGTTGAGGCCCGGCGCGCCCATCCCGGCAAAGTTGTAGTCATAGCGCACCTGCCAGCTGCGTTCCTTGGGGTTGAGGAACTCCGAACTCAGGGTGCCTTCGGTGATCACCAGCGGTTCGGTGCCAAACAGATACGGCATGCCGGTCTTGCCGGTCAGTTGCATGTAACCGGCGCCAAATTTATGGGCGCCCAGGCTGTAGGTCAGCATCAGTGCCGCATTGCGGTTGTCCACCGTCCCGGCTTTGGCTGCGCCGTCTTCGCCAGTGATAAACAAACGAAAATCACTTTTCAGGCTGCCGGGGCCCATCGGGCGATTGTCGACAAAGCCGTAAAAATCCTTGCGGTACAGCTGCGCCAGTTCAGCGTGGTAGTACTTGAGGGTCAGGTGCGGTGACCAGGCGTAGTCACCGCCGATAAACATGAAGCGGTTCGACTCCGCAGCACCATTGAAGCGGCCGTTGGGGGAGCCGACCGACATTTTCTGGTAGTCGGTTGAGTCGCGCAGGTTGATACGGTCCAGCCAGCCGACGTGCAGCGTCAGTTGATCAATTTCCTGGGACTTCAGATACGCGCCGCGAAACGTTTGCGGCAACAGGCGGGTAGGGCTGGCGAATGCGATCGGCAAAAAGGTGCTGATGGTGCCCAGTTGCAGCTCGCTTTTCGAGAAGCGGGCCTTGGCTGTCAGCCCCAGCTCCGAGTACTCATCGGCAGGTTCGCGGGTGGTGGCGTTGTAGGGCAGCAGGCCGGTGCCGGTGCGTGCGCGTGAGGAGTCCAGGCGCACACCGAGCAAGCCCTGGGCGTCCAGGCCAAACCCGACCGGCCCTTCGGTGTAGCCCGAGCGCAGGTTGAGGATAAACCCCTGTGCCCATTCCCGGGCAGCCGCCTGGGGCGTTGCATTGACGTAGTTGCGATCGAAGTAATAGTTGCGCATCACCAGGTCCGCGTGGCTGTCATCGACAAAGCCGCTGGCCAACGCAGGTCCCATGGATAAAACGCAGGTGCAGGCGCTGAGCGCCCGAAGAACAGTCTTGAGCATGGCAGGTTCACTTTTATTGTTATGGGGGGTGGAGCACTGCGCGCCTTTCGGCGCGCAGGTTGTCAGTCGGGTGCTGCTGCGTTGCGCCGCACCGACAGGTAAAACATGGCCACGGCCGCAATCACGATGCCTGGCGCCGATGCCAGCATCACCCCGGCGGTGCCGGTGCCCAGCGCGAGCATCTTGCCGGCCACCAAGGGGCCGCTCATGGCTCCGAGGCGACCGATGGCCACCGCGCTGCCTACGCCTGTGGCGCGTATCGAGGGGCGATAGAAATGCGGTGCCAGGGCGTAGAGCACGCATTGGCCTCCAGTGGCAAAAAAACCGGCAATAAAGCCCGCCGCCAGCATGGCCGGCAGATGGCTCGCCAACCCAAGGGCGGTCAGTGACACCAGGATGCCCACATAGATCAGTGCCGACAGGGCCCAGGCGGGCAGGCGGTCCATGACCCAGCCCAGAAACAGGGTGCCGACCGCTGCGCCAATTTGCAGGGCAAGCATCACCCAGCTGGCCTGGCGCCCGGTGAAACCCTGGCCGATCACCAGGCTGGGCAGCCAGTTGATCAGGATGTAGACCACCATCAGGGTAAAGAAATAGCTGATCCAGATCAGCGCAGTCGGCAGTGCCGCGCCCTCGCGAAACAAACCCTGAACCACACCGATGGGCGCCTCGCCCTGAACGTTGCGAAACTGCTGTGATTCGGGAAGGTAGAGCCCCAGCAGCGGCACGATCAACAGCGGCACCACGCCACCGACGTAGAACACCACTTGCCAGCCACCGGCCAGGTCGGCGATGCCGATCAGGGCGGCCAGCGCGGCGCCCAACGGCACGCCGCAATACATCAGGCTTACCGCCGTACCGCGCAAGCGCGGACCAGCCACTTCGCTGGTGAGGGCGATCAGGTTGGGCAGGGCGGCACCAAGGCCAACGCCGGTGAGGCAGCGTGCGACCAGCAGGCTGTTAAAGTCCCAGGCCAGTGCGGTGGCAAGGGAGAACACCCCGAACAGCCCCACCGAGGCCATCAGCACGCGTTTACGGCCAATGCGGTCAGCCAGCCATCCACCCGCGAACGCACCGGGCAACAGGCCGAAAATGCCGGCGCTGAACACCCAGCTCATGTGTAATTTATCCAGTTCGAACGCGGCAGCCATGCCTTGAGCAGCGATCCCTGCGGCCTGTAGATCGAGGCCTTCCATGAGGGCAACGAGAAAACACAGGCCGATGGTGCGGGCCATTTGCAGATTGAGTGAAGTCATGGGCTGTACCCGTTTTATTGTTGTTATGGATGAAGCAGCGATAACCCCTGTTTCTGTGGGAGCGGGCTTGCTCGCGATCGGATAAATGCGGTTCGTCAGGTAAACCGCGTTGCCTGCATCGCGAGCAAGCCCGCCCCCACAAGGGGGTAAAGAAGGCCTTAGCGTTTGAGCAGGTCCAGCGCCACGTCGACGATCATATCTTCCTGACCGCCCACCATCCGCCGCTTGCCCAGTTCAACCAGGATGTCCAGGGTCTTGAGGCCGTACTTGGCCGCAGCGATTTCGGCGTGGCGCAAGAAGCTCGAATACACCCCGGCATAACCCAGCGCCAAGGTCTCGCGGTCAACCCGCACCGGGCGATCCTGCAACGGTCGGACGATGTCATCCGCGGCATCCATCAGCGTGTAAAGGTCTGTGCCGTGGTTCCAGCCCAGGCGCTCGGCGGCGGCGATAAACACTTCCAGCGGGGCATTGCCGGCCCCGGCCCCCATGCCTGCGAGGCTGGCATCGATCCGGTCGCAGCCTTCTTCCACCGCTGTAATCGAGTTGGCCACGCCCAGCGACAGGTTGTGGTGGGCATGCATGCCGGTTTCGGTTTCAGGCTTGAGCACGGCCTTGAACGCGCGGAAGCGATCGCGAATGTCCTGCATGTTCATCGCGCCGCCCGAGTCGGCCATGTACACGCAGGTCGCGCCGTAGCTCTCCATCAGTTTGGCCTGGGCCGCCAGCTGCTCGGCCGGGATCATGTGGCTCATCATCAGGAAGCCCACGGTGTCCATGCCCAGTTCACGGGCGTATTCGATGTGCTGCTTCGATACGTCGGCTTCGGTGCAATGGGTGGCAATGCGCACCACCCGGGCCCCGGCGTTGTACGCGGCCTTGAGGTCGTGAACCGTGCCGATGCCGGGTAGCAGCAGGGTGGTGATTTTTGCGTGGCTGATCACGTCCGCCGCCGCTTCGATCCATTCCAGATCGGTATGGGAGGCAAAGCCGTAGTTGAAACTAGAACCTTGCAGACCGTCGCCGTGGGCCACTTCGATGGCGTCGACGCGGGCCTTGTCCAGGGCGCGGGCGATGTCTTGCACGTTCTGCAACGAGTACTGGTGGCGTACCGCGTGGCTGCCGTCGCGCAGGGTGACGTCGCTGATGTAGATCTTTTTACCGTTCATGGTTTTCCCCTCAGGCGTTGAGCATCGACAGCGCCATGCGCTCGGCGGTGGCCAAGGCTGCGGAGGTCATGATGTCGAGATTTCCGGCGTAGGCCGGCAGGTAGTGGGCGGCGCCTTCGACTTCAAGAAACACCGACGTCTTGAGGCCGGAAAACCTGCCCAGTCCGGGAATGTTGAGCGGTGCGTCTTCAGGGATTACATCGAATTGCACGCTCTGCTTGAGGCGATAGCCCGGCACATAGGCGTTTACAGCGGCGGCCATCTCGACGATAGAGGCTTCGACCAGCGCCTGGTCAGCCGCTTCGCTGAGCACAAATACGGTGTCGCGCATCATCAGCGGCGGCTCGGCCGGGTTCATCACGATGATCGCCTTGCCCTTGGTTGCACCGCCAATCACTTCGATGGCCTTGGAGGTGGTTTCGGTGAACTCGTCAATATTGGCGCGGGTGCCCGGCCCGGCAGATTTGCTGGCAATCGACGCGACGATTTCGGCGTAATGCACCTTGGCCACACGGGACACGGCGGCGACCATCGGAATGGTCGCCTGCCCGCCGCAGGTCACCATGTTGACGTTGAGCTGGTCGAGGTTCTGTTCCAGGTTGACCACCGGCACACAGTACGGACCGATGGCGGCCGGGGTGAGGTCAATCAGGCGGATGCCGGGTTTGATGGACCGCAGAAAGGCGTCGTTCTTGACATGGGCACCGGCGGAGGTGGCATCGAACACGAAGTCGATGTCCTTGAACACGTCCATGCGCGTCAGGCCTTCTACCCCTTCGTGGGTGATTGCAACACCCATGCGGGCAGCACGGGCCAGGCCGTCGGAGGCCGGGTCGATGCCGACCATTGCGCCCATTTCCAGGTGCCGGGCATTGCGCAGGATTTTGATCATCAGGTCGGTGCCGATATTGCCGGAGCCGATGATGGCGACCTTGAGTTTCTTGTTCATTATTGTTGCCTCAGTTGCACGCAAGTCGCCGATTACTCGGCGCTGCTGTGTTGCGAGAAGTCCACACCGACACTGCCGATGCCTTCGATATGGGCGTCGAAACGATCACCGGCGGCCACGGCCACCATCGGCCCCAGTGCGCCGGTCAGGATGATGTCGCCCGCTTGCAGCGGATTGCCCAGGCGCGCCATGGTGCAAGCCAGCCACACGGCGGCATTGAGCGGGTGGCCCAGGCATTGCGCGCCGCTGCCACTGGACACTTCTTCACCATTGCGGGTCATGCGCATGCCCGCATTGCGCAAGTCCAGCCCCTCGAGGCTGCGGGCCGGGCCGCCGAGCACGTAGCAGCCGCTGGAGGCGTTATCGGCCACGGTGTCGACAAAGCGGATGTTCCACTGCTGCACGCGGCTGCCGACGATTTCCAGGGCCGGGACCACCCAGCCGGTGGCGGCCATGACTTCGTCGAAGGTGGTGTCGGAGTGGGGCAAGTCATGTTTGAGGATCAAGGCGATTTCCGCCTCGATCTTGGGTTGCAACACGCGATCGATGGGTACGGTCTGGTTGTCGCCGTAGCACATGTCGGCGAACAGGGTGCCGAAGTCCGGTTGGTCCACGCCCAGCTGCGCCTGCACCTTGGGGTTGGTCAGGCCGATTTTTCGGCCCACTACCCGGCGTCCATTGGCGACGCCGTGGGCGACATTGAGCTGCTGGATGGTATAGGCGGCTGTCGCGTTGTCTTCACCGATCAGCTCGCGCAGGGGAGCGATGGCGCTGCCGTGGGTTTCGGCGTGGCGCAGGTCGGCGGCCAGTTGGGCCAGTGTTTCGGGAGTCGGGTTCATGGCGATCTCGGTCATCAGTGGGTCAGGAAGTCCAGCACCATGCGGTTGAAGGTGTCGGCGTGTTCCCATTGCGCCCAGTGGCCGCAGCGGTTGAACACGTGCAACTGCGCCTTGGGCAGCCCTGCCAGCAGGCGCAAGCCGGTGTCCATCGGCACAAAGCGGTCTTCGCGCCCCCAGACCAGCAGGGTTTCGGCGCTGATTTCGTGCAGGCGATGGCTGAAGTCGGGGAACTGCTTGGGATTGAGGGTGCTGCTTTTGACGAAGTTTTCCAGGTGGTCGCGGCGCGCCAGGAGGTTATCCAGCCGGGTCTGGAACAGTTCTTCGGTCAGGCTGCTGGTGTCGAAAACGAAGACGCTCATCATCTTCTTCAGGTTCTCGATGGTCGGCTCGCGGTACAGCGCACCGATCAGCTTGATGCCTTCGGTGGGCTGGGGTACAAACGCGCTCGGGCCGCCGGTGCCGCCGCCCATGAGGATCAGTTTGCCGATGCGCTCGGGGTTTTCCAGAGCGAAGGCCACGGTGCTGTGGGCACCCATCGAGTTGCCGATGATGTGCACCCGGTCAAGGTCCAGTACATCGAGCAGGCCCTTGAGCGCCGACGCATTGAGGTTGGAGCGTGAGCCTTCGCTCACCACCGGGTCGCTTTTGCTCCAGCCCGGGCAATCGAGCAGGATCACCCGGTAACCGGCAGTCACCAGCGGTTCGATGTTGCGGTTGAAGTTGGCCCAGCCGCTGGCGCCGGGCCCGGAGCCGTGGAGCATGACCACGGTCTCGGCACCCTGGCCGACGTCGTTGTAGTGCAATTGCAGGTCCAGGTCGCCTTCCTTGATGCGGGCAAAGCGGCTGGTCGAGGCTTCAGTGAATACGCTGGCAGTCATGGTAGTGTTCCTTGAATTCAAAGGGGGTGGGTCAGCGGCTGCGCGCCAAGGGCGCCGAAGCCTGCAATCCATTCGGGAATCGGGCGGTAGTAGCGGCCTTCGGTTTGGTAGGGGCCAAAGGCGGACAATGCGGCGAATGCGGCGACCCAGGTTTTCACCTCGTGGGTCGATTTACCGGCGAGCGCCGACAGCGCGTCATTGCCCAGTGCATCGAGGTCGCTCAAGCGGCCCTGCTCCAGCGTGTCGAGAAACTGTTGGTCCCAGACCGGATTTAGGGGATGCAGGGTGTTCTGGTCTTCGACGAAGTGCCGGGCGGCCTGGATGACCCGTTGCTGGCGTGCGGCGCGTTCTTCGGCGGGCAACTGGCGGCCGCTGCCCATCAAGCGGTCGGCCATGCGGGCATCGACCTTGGCCAGCTCTGGCACCGGGGGCTGATGGGACAGGCCTCCGGACGCCAGGAACAGCACGCGCAGGTCCAGTGATCTGGCCCACTGGCCGATGGCCTCGCCCAGCAGTCGTGCCCGTTTGAAACCGGGCAGGGGCACGGCCACCGAATTGATGAAGACCGGAATCACCGGGCAGGTGCGCAACCCGCCCAGCAACAGTTCCAGCGGTTGGGCAAAGGCATGATCGACTTGCATTCGGTAGGACACGGCGGTGTCGACACCCGCCTCCATGACGGCTTGGGCGCAGGCCTCGGCCAGGGCTTTGGGTACGTCGAGAGGGCCGGCGGCGGTATCGAAATCACCAATGGCATCGGCGGCCATGCCAATGCAAAAGGGCGGCATGACGTCGTAGAAAAAGCCGTTGTAGTGATCGGGCCCCAGGAGCACGATCAGCTGCGGGTCGAAGCGGGCGATGCGCTCGCGGGCATCGCGGATCATGCTGTCCACTTCGGCCAGCACTTCGGGGGCCGGGTCGACGTAGCCCACCAGCGGCGTGTGTGACAAACAGTGCAAATAGGCGCTCATCTCAAGCCACCTTGCTGACGGCTGGCGTCACCTGGATGTGTGGTTGCGCGTTGAGCGCCAGGGCCAGTTCATTGCAGGCCTTGCCGAGGGTTTGCGGTGTGGCCAGCCCGGCGAGGAAGCGATCAGGGCGCAGCAGGGCAATGGACGATGAGCCGCGGGCGAACCACTCGCGCAGGCGGCCAGTGCTGTCGCCGACCCGAATCACGTCGTTGCCGGCGTCGCTCGGGGCCCTGAGCTGGACATCCGGCAGCACTTGAATAAACCGCGTGCCCAGGGTTTTCCATTGCGCAATCTGCGCCGCCGTCAGGCCCCAGGTCGGGTCGCAGCCCCAGGCGATAATGGCGAAATTCTCGCCGATCACTTCATCGAGGAGCACGGTCGCACCGGCGTCGGTCAGCACCTTGGGCTGAATGAACATCTTGCCCACCGGCGAGCCTTTTTCGCTCGGCACGATCAGGGCGCCACGGGTGTATTGCGGCATGGGCTTGAAGCGCATCTCGACGAAGTAGCGTTTGACCGGCGGCACATAGTTGAGCAGCCACGACACGCCATCGCGCAGGGTGCCCTGCCAGCGCTTGGGGGGCGCCAGTACGTGGCCGGCCAGTACCGAGAGGTCGATCATGGCCTTGGCGTGATCCCGGCGCTCCAGCTCATAGCTGTCGAGCAGGCGGTCACTGGCCAGGCCCTTGATCACCAATGACAGTTTCCAGGCCAGGTTGGAGGCATCGCGCATGCCGCTGTTGTAACCCTGGCCCTGCCAGACCGGCATGATATGCGCGGCATCCCCGGCCAGCAGTACCCGGCCCTGGCGGAAGCGGCCTGCGAGGCGGGCGTTGTGGGTATAGACGCGGCTGCGAATCAGCTCGATGCGGTCCGGGTCCGGCAGCACCTTGGCCAGCAGCTTGCGCATGTTTTCGGGCTTGCTCAGCTCGGCTTCGGTCTCGCCGGGCATCACCATAAACTCAAAGCGGCGCACGCCGTGGGGCAGGGCGGCGGACACGTACGGGCGCACCGGGTCGCAGCACAGGTACACATGGGGCGTGCTCAGGGGGTCGTTGGCGATATCCACCACGATCCACTGATTGGGCGCGGTCTTGCCCTCAAAACTGATGTCCAGACTGCGGCGCACCAGGCTGTTGCCGCCATCGCAGCCAATCAGGTACTTGGCCTGCAGGCGTTCGCTGCGACCCTCGGCGTTTTTCAGTGTGAGTTGCACACCGCTGTCGCTTTGTTCGAAGCCTTCGAGTTCGCGGCCGAACAGCACCTTGACGTTGTCAAAGCGTTGCAGGCCTTCGAACAGCACGCGGTCAGCCAGCGGCTGAATAAAGGCGTTACGGCGGGACCAGCCGAACTCATCGGTCTTGGGCTGGATGTCTGCAAAGCAGCGACCTTTGGGCGTCATGAAGCGCATCGCATGCCAGGGCGTGGTGTGCGGCAGCACGTTATCGGCAAGGCCGACGGCCTGGAATGTGCGCAGGCTTTCGTCGTCCAGGCCAATGGCGCGCGGGTAGTCGATCAGGCTGTCGAGCTTTTCCACCAAGGTGACGTTTACACCACATTGGCCCAGGTAATTGGCGATCATCAGCCCGACAGGACCCGCCCCGACAATGGCGATATCGGTGTTCAGGTCCAAGGGGGAAGCAGTGGGTGCAGAACTCATGGGTATCTCCGTACAGCGCTTTTTTTGGATTTCTTGTTGGGCGCAGTATGGAAATCGCGAAGCTGGTGAACAACGACAACCCTTGCTAGGGTGCACTCAGTGCACATCGTTGATTTACCGATAAAAATAATGGAAAACACATGAGCGAAACCGAATACAAGGCCGTGCGGGGCCTGATGCGCGGGCTATTACTGATCAACGGTCTCAACCGTTTCGACGGGGGCGCCAGTACCGCTCAGTTGGCCGAACAGAGCGGTTTGCACCGCACGACCGTGCGTCGTTTGCTGGAGACGTTGCAGGCCGAAGGCTACGTGCGCCGCAGTGAATCGGATGACAGCTACCGGTTGACCCTGAAGGTGCGTGAGCTGAGCGAAGGCTTTCGCGATGAGCAGTGGATTTCTTCAATTGCGGCGCCCTTGCTTGGCCAGTTGCTCCAGCAAGTGGCCTGGCCCACCGACCTGTGCACCCTGGATGGCGATGCGATGGTGATTCGCGAAACCACTCACCGTTTCAGTCGCCTGTCGTTTCACCGTTCGATGGTGGGGCGCCGCTTGCCCTTGCTGATGACCGCGACCGGGCGGGCGTATTTTGCGTTTTGCCCGCCGGCCGAGCGGGAAGAATTGATCGAGTTGATGATCAGTCGGGACGACTCGCAGTCGGTGCTGGCGGCGGATCGCCGATTCGTCGAGCGACTGGTGGAGCACACGCGCAGCAAGGGTTATGGCGAAAACAACGCGCACTGGGGAGAAGAGCGCAAGATCGCGGCGATTGCGATCCCGGTGATGCACGAGGAGCGGGTGATGGGTTGCCTTAACCTGGTGTATATCGCCAAGGCCATGCCGGTCGAGGAAGCTGCACGGCGCTTTTTACCGGCGATGCAGGAGGTGGTGGGAAAAATTCAGGTCGGGTTGGTTCAATAGCCTTTTCAGGCTCATATGATTTTCACAGGGGTTAAGGCACAGGAAGTGTGAGCAGTGCCAAACCTGTGGGAGCTGGCTTGCCTGCGATGCAGACGGCGCGGTGTGTCAGGCAGATTGCAGTGCTGCTATCGCGAGCAAGCCCGCTCCCACAATCAGGGAGTGTGAGCAGTGCCAAACCTGTGGGAGCTGGCTTGCCTGCGATGCAGACGCCACGGTGTGGCAGGCAAGCTGCGGTGCTGCCATCGCGAGCAAGCCCGCTCCCACAAGGGGGCTTGCGCATCAGGGGGATTTTACAACCGCTGCCAGAGCGCATCGGCCTGGGGGTTACGGTTGTCCCGCCAGCGCACCAGAATCACTTCCAGATGGTCAGACTCCATATCCGGATACAAACGCACCAGTTCCCCACGCTCAATCAGCGGCGCAACCATGCTATGGGGCATGCAGGCCACGCCCTGGCCACTGGCAACCATCGGTTTGAGGGCTTCGGACACGGTGGCCTCAAACACTTGCAGCAGGCGATGGGGCTGGGGATGGCGGTTGATCTGGATACGGGACAATTCATGCAGTTGGGCACTGCGCGAGTAACTGAGCAGCGGGATCGGCTCATCGGTCTGCGCGCAATGCGCCGCCAGTGCCGGGGTGGCCACCCAGTACAGCTCGTCATGGCCCAGGGACTTGACCTCGAATTCGCTCTGGCGCGAGTAGGGCGCCGTCTTGGTATCACGGTAGAACAGGATGAAATCGCAACGCCCGGACATCAGCGCCATGTAGTAATCGTCGGTGCTTCGATAGCCAGTGTCGATCCGGGTGAACAGCGGCGATTGCGCGCTGTTCAACTGGCTGATCCAGTCCGGGAAGAAGTTGCACGCCAGGGTGTGCAACGAGGCAAAGGTCAGCGGCCGATTAAGCACTTTTACGCTCTGTTCACAGTCGCGGGCCATGCGCACCAATTCCACGGCATTGGGCAGCAAGGCTTCACCGGCGGCCGTCAGGCGCACCGGGTTGCGTTCGCGGTCGATCAAGGTGGCTCCCAGGTGCGCTTCCAGCAATTGAATTCGCCGGCTCAGCGCCGATTGCGAAGAGCCGCGCATGCTGGCCGCCGCCGTGAACTTGCCGGTATCGGCCAGGGCGAGAAAGTCTTCATACCAGTCGATGTTCATAGTGTTATTCCAATATTCGATAGCGCGTCCAGATTAGTGGATCAATAGTCGCTATCCGGCCCATGCCTCTGTCTTTATTGTGCGTCTCAACCGCCACCTGCCGTTGGATTGTGGTTGTCAGGCATAACAAGAAGAATTTTGAAGGGGCAATGATATGCACAAATTGAATAGGGTGAAGCTTTTACTTGGGGCACCACTGCTGGCGCTGCTGGTGACCGGTGCTCAAGTTGCCCAGGCAGGTGTGCTGGACAAGGTCAAGGCCCATGGCAGCGTGCGCTGCGGTGTGGCCGGCGACAAACCGGGGTTTTCCCTGATCGACGATAAAGGTCGCTGGACCGGCATGGACGTTGATCTGTGCCGTGCCGTTGCCGCCGCCGTGCTGGGCGATGCGGACAAGGTCGAATACTTGACCACCACTGCAAAAAACCGCTTTACCGCCCTGGCTTCCGGGGAAATCGACATTCTGTCCCGGGCCGCATCCTGGACCGCCGAGCGGGTGGCCAACCTGGGTGTGGACTTCACCACGGTCTGGTTTTACGACGGCCAGGGTTTCATGACCCACGCCGCGGATGGCATCAAAAAGCTGACGGATCTGGACGGTGCAACTTTCTGCCTGTCGCCGGGCACCACGTCGGAGCAGAACCTCGAAGACTATTTCGGTCGGCGCGGCCTGACGTACAAGACGGTCGTCATCGAGAAAAGCCCCGAGCTGTACGCCGCGTTTCAGCGCGGGCGCTGCAACGCCATCTCCAATGACTCCTCCGGCCTGGCTGCCCGATTGGCGCTGATGAACAACCCCCAGGACTACGTGCTGTTGCCGGAAGTGATTTCCAAGGAGCCCCTGGGCGCCTTCGTCGCCCAAGGTGACACCACCTGGCGCAATATCGTGACCTGGACCGCCTATGCCCTGATGACGGGTGAAGAGCTGGGAGTGACGTCTGAAAACGTCGACCAATTGCACAGTGACAAAACGGCGTCGACCGATATCGCCCGTTTGCTGGGCACTGAAGGCACGATCGGCAAGTCCTTTGGCCTGGACAGTGACTGGGCATACCGCGCCCTCAAGCAAGTTGGCAACTACGCGCAGATCTATGACCGCAACCTCGGCCAGCAGACGGCACTGAACATCCCGCGCGGGCTGAACCGCAGCTGGAAAGACAATGGCTTGATGTACGCGCCGCCGATTCGTTAAGGGAATTACTGTCATGTCGACTTTTCGTTCGCACAACCTGCGCCTGTCGAGTGTGTTGCAGCAAGGGCTGGTCCTGGCTCTGGTTGCGGCGGTCTTTTATCTGCTTTCCAGCAACGCTGCGCTGAACCTGAAAAATCTGAATATTGCCTCGGGCTTCGGGTTTTTATCCCAGCGCGCTGGCTACGACATCAGTTTTTCGCTGATCGATTACACCCCGGACGCGAGCTATGCCCGGGCCTATCTGGTGGGGTTGCTCAACACCTTGCTGGTGTCGGTATTGAGCATTGTGCTGGCAACCCTGCTGGGGGGCGCACTGGGCATGGCCCGCGTGTCGGACAACTGGCTGATCAAGCGCCTGAGCGGGACGTGCATCGAGTTCCTGCGCAACGTGCCGCTGGTGGTGCATCTGGTCTGGTGGTACGGCCTGGTACTGGCGTTGCCAGGGGTCAAGCATTCGGCTTCGCTGTTTGGCGTGGTGTTTTTGAACAACAACGGCCTGAACCTGCCGTGGCTTGCCCAAGGCAGTCAGGTCGGTTGGGGCCTGGCCCTGATGCTGCTGGGCACGCTGCTGGCCTATGTGTTTTGTCGCGTCAGGGAAGCCCGAACGCCGTGGCGCGGTTTTGCCTCCAGGCGCTGGCCTCTGCTGTTGGCCGGTGCGGTGTTGCTGCCGTTGCTGGTGTACGTCCTGAGCGGTGCTCATTTGCAATGGGAAGTGCCCGTGCAGCGCGGTTTCGGGTTCAAGGGCGGGATTACCCTGGTTCCGGAGATGCTTGCCCTGTGCCTGGCCTTGTCGTTCTACAGCGCAAGCTACATTGCAGAAATCGTCAGGGGCGCCATCGAGTCGGTGCATCGCGGTCAGTACGAAGCGGCCAAAGCGCTCGGCTTCAAATCCGGGTCAACCCTGCGCCAACTGATCGTGCCGCAAGCGATCTACCCGATGATCCCGCAGATCACCAACACGTACCTGAACATCGTCAAGAACTCCTCGCTGGGTGTGGTCATCGGCTTCATGGAGCTGGTGTCGTCTACCGGCGGCACCACCCTGAACCAGACGGGCCAGGCCATTGAGTGCATCGCGCTGGTCATGGGGACTTACTGTGCGATCAGTCTGGTGATCTCCCTGGGAATGAACATCTACAACCACCGCATTGGCCAGAGGGGGCACTGAACATGACCGCCATGAATCAATCACTGTCTATCCCGCTGGCACCTCCAAGATTGCCCTGGGCACAGCGGGCGCTGGCCTGGAGCCGTAGTCAGCTGTTCCCCAGTGTGGGCCACAGCCTGCTGACGCTCAGCGTGATTGCACTGTTGTGCTGGTGCATTCCTGCGGCATTCAACTGGCTGGTGTTCGACGCCACGTTCGTGGGCGACAGCGCCAAGGACTGCAACCCCGGCGGGGCGTGCTGGCTACCGATCACCCAGCGCTGGAACCTGTTTGTGTATGGCTTCTACCCGCAAGCCGAGCAGTGGCGCGTGACCCTGTCGCTGATACTGGCGGGCGCTGCATTTGTCCTGCTGTTTTTCAAGCGTCTGGACCGGCGCCTGCTGCTGGCGTACCTGGCCTTGCTGCCGATCGTGATGTGGTGGCTGCTCAAGGGCGGGGCCGGTTTGCCCGAGGTGTCTTCGACCAAGTTTGCCGGGATGCTGGTGACGGTCTTTCTGGGTACGGCAGGGATGATTTTCGCCTTGCCTCTGGGGATCCTGCTGGCCTTGGGCCGACGTTCAAAGCTGCCGGTTGTCCGCATGCTGTGCGTGCTCTACATCGAGCTGGTGCGCTCGGTGCCGGTGATCTCGCTGCTGTTTATGGCGTCGCTGATGATCCAGCTGTTTCTGCCGCCGGATTCGGCATTCGACATCCTGTTGCGGGTGCAACTGGTGCTGATCCTGTTTACCGCCGCCTATATGGCCGAGACCCTGCGCGGCGGTCTGCAGAACCTGCCCAAGGGGCAGTACGAAGCGGCAATGGCCCTGGGTTTTGGCTACTGGAAAACCATGGGCCAGATCATCCTGCCGCAAGTGCTCAAGCAGTCCATTGCGCCGTTGCTCACGCAATTTATCGGCCTGTTCAAGGAAACCACGCTGGTGATGATCGTCGGCGTGCTGGACATCGTCGGCATCGCCATGAGCACCGCCGTCGCACCTGAATGGGTTGAGTACGGCCATGAAATTTACGTCTTCCTGGCGATCTATTTCTTTGTCATCTGTTTTGCACTGTCGCGCTATGCCCGACATCTTGAACTTCGTATGGAGCAAAGCCGCTCATGATCATGAAACCCAAGGCAGATGCCGCCGCGATGGTGCGTATCGAACAATTGAACAAGTGGTTCGGCAATGCCCACGTGCTGAAAAACATCTCGCTGAATGTGCACGCCGGAGAAAAGGTGGTGATCTGCGGGCCCTCGGGCTCCGGCAAATCGACCCTGATCCGCTGTATCAATCAACTTGAGCAACACCAGCAGGGCCTGGTCGAAGTGCTGGGCGAGGAACTCAATGGCAGCGTCAAGGGCCTGGAGCGTATTCGCCGGCAGGTGGGCATGTGTTTCCAGCACTTCAACCTGTTCCCGCACCTCACGGTACTGAAAAACTGCACCTTGCCCCAGACGTCTAATCTGGGCGTATCCGAGGCTGAAGCCATCGAGCGTGCGCTGGGCTTGCTGGACAAGGTCAAGATGCGCGACCACGCCAACAAGTTTCCTTCGCAGTTGTCCGGTGGCCAGCAACAACGTATCGCCATTGCCCGGGCATTGTGCATGCAACCCAAGGTTATGCTGTTCGATGAACCGACTTCGGCCCTGGACCCGGAAATGATCGCCGAAGTACTGGACGTGATGACCAGCCTCGCCCAGGAAGGCATGACCATGATTTGCGTGACCCATGAAATGGGGTTTGCCCGTAAGGTCGCAGACCGGATCGTATTCATGGACCAGGGCGAAATCGTCGAAGAAGCGCCTCCCGAGCGGTTTTTCTCGGCCCCGGAATCACCGCGTACCCAACGCTTTTTGAGCCAGATAATTAATCACGGAGTGCATGCGCAATGACTCAATCCATAGCGATGGCCCTGCATGGCGGCGCCGGTGTTCTGATGCCCGGTGTATTGACCCAGGATGACGAACAGGCGATCCACGCCGCGCTGCTGCAGGCCCTCAGGGCCGGCGTTGATGTGCTGGAACAGGGCGGCAGCAGCCTGGACGCCGTGCAGGCAAGCGTGGTCGAACTGGAAGAGTGTCCGTGGTTCAACGCGGGTAAAGGTGCGGTATTTACCCATGCCGGAGACCACGAACTGGACGCGGCGATCATGAACGGCGCTAACCTCGAAGCCGGGGCGGTGGCCGGGGTACATCACGTGCGCAACCCCATTTGCGGCGCCCGGGCAGTCCTGGAACACAGCGAACATGTGCTGCTGGCAGGCGCGGGGGCGGATCTGTTTTTGTCTGAGCAACCTGACCTGGAGCACGTCAGCAACGACTGGTACGACACCCCTTTGCGTCGTCGCCAGTGGGCTGCCCAGCAGCAACAACCGGAGACGGTGCTGCTGGAACCGGGAGGCGTGGAGAAAAAGTTTGGCACCGTGGGCGCTGTCGCCCTGGACAGCCACGGCCATGTCGCTGCGGCCACCTCCACGGGTGGCATTACCAACAAGCGCTATGGCCGGGTGGGCGACTCGCCGCTGATCGGCTCCGGCACCTGGGCGGATGACCGCAGTGCCGCGATCTCGGCGACCGGCCACGGCGAATTCTTCATGCGTACCGTGGTGGCGCACAATATTGCGTCGCGTATCCGGCTGGTGGGCTCAACCCTTGCGGATGCCTGTGAGCAGGTTGTGCAGGGCGAACTCAAGACCTTGGGAGGCAACGGCGGTGTGGTGGCAGTGTCACCGTCCGGCGAGACCGTGCTGAGCTTCAATACGCCCGGCATGTACCGCGCCTGGCGCGATGCCGAAGGTGGTTTGCACACGGCGATCTATGCCGAGGATGATCGTCTGCATCCTCTTTGAGTCTGTTGACCCGTGGGGCGGCTGGAGACTAGTCTCGATCTCCTTTCGCCTCATGGAGTGAACACATGATCACGTGCTACCTGCGTTATGTCATTGACCCTTACAAGCTGGCCGAATTTGAAGCGTACGGGCGAATCTGGATTCCCCTGGTCGAGAAATTCGGCGGTCAGCACCACGGCTACTTCCTGCCCTCGGAAGGCGCCAACAACATTGCCCTGGCCATGTTTACCTTCCCCAGCCTTGCGGCCTATGAAGACTACCGCGAGCGCTCAAAAACCGATGCCGAATGCATTGCCGCCTTCAAGCTGGCTGAAGACAATCGCTGCATCCTGAGTTACGAGCGAAGCTTCTTTAAACCGGTTTTTGAGTGACCCGAGCGGGTCTCACAGGGGCCGTTGCTGTTGGCACACGTCGTTTCGGTTTGGTTCAACCCGCAAACCAAGTGCCGACGACAAATCACTGACTGATGGAGAATCCCCACATGGCAACCGCATCCGCAACTATCGATATTCCCGTTCCAGCCGATCAGGTCTGGCAATTGATCGGCGGCTTTGGCTCGCTGCCGGACTGGTTGCCGTTTGTTGTAAAAAGCGAACTGAGTGAAGGCGGGCGCTTGCGTACTCTGCGTACCGAGGACGGCACGGTGATTGTCGAACGGCTTGAAAGCTTCGACAACGGGAGCAAGACCTACAGCTACTCCATTACTCAGGCGCCGTTCCCGGTGACGGATTACCTGGCCACTCTGCGTGTGGAGGCCCACGGCGCAGGTGCCCGGGTGACCTGGTCGGGGCGGTTTACCCCGAACGGGGTAAGCGATGACGAGGCCCAAGAGCTGTTTTTAGGCATCTATCAGGGCGGGCTGACAGCGCTGCGAAGCAATTTTCCAGGTTGAGCACAGGGCTGCGAGATATGGGTAAAAAATACCCATGAATAGCGCGGTGATAGCAATTTGGAATAAGACTGGATCCAAAAAACAAATAAAAAACGTGGCTATTTAATGACTTAGGTCAGTATTGGTTTGAAATAAATTGTGCAGAATCACTTGTTACTGATTGTTACGATAGGGTAAGATCGCCCTGCGTTCACCTACCACGGTTTATGCATTTTTAAGCCCCAAGTTTCCATCAGCTACTTGGGCTTTTTTTTGCCTGAAATTTGATGTTGGATCCAATTTGCAGGCATAAAAAAGGCGCCATATGCTGGCGCCTCCAGGCCCATACCGAGCCTTACTTGATCGCCTGGGAGCTCCACTCGCCGTTCACCAGACGCTTCAAACCCAACGGGTTGCTGTTTTGCAACGCTTCGGGCAGTTGGGCATCGGGATAGTTCTGGTAGCAGACTGGACGCAGGAAACGGTCAATCGCCAATGAGCCAACCGACGTACCGCGTGAGTCGGAAGTCGCCGGGTATGGGCCGCCGTGAACCATCGCATCGCACACTTCGACGCCGGTAGGGTAGCCATTGACCAGAATCCGCCCGACCTTTTGCTCAAGGATCGGCACCAGCCACTGATACTGCGCAAGGTCATCCGGTTCGCCGATCAGGGTGGCGGTCAATTGGCCGCGCAAGGCCAGCAGGGCCGCTTTTAACTGCGCATCGCTGTCGACTTCGATAAGGATGGTCGTGGGACCAAACACCTCCTCCTGCAACAACGGATCCTTGTCCAGCAGCAGGCTGACATCGGCCTTGAACAATTGTGGTTGCGCTTGCGATCCCGACTGGGTGTGGCCGGCCAGGTGGGTGATGCCCGGATGGCTGAGCAGATGCTCCACGCCCTTGGCGTAGTTGCGCAGTCCGCCTGCGTTGAGCAGGGTGTGCGGCGCCTGTTCGGCCATGTGCCGGGTCAGTTGCTCGACAAAGGCAGAGAACTGGGCGCTACGCAGGCCGATCACCAGGCCTGGATTGGTGCAGAACTGTCCGCCGCCCTGAGTGACCGATGCCGACAGGTCTTTGGCGACAGCCTCGCTGCGTGAGGCCAGGGCCTGAGGCAGCAGGATCACCGGGTTGATGCTCGACATCTCGGCGAATACCGGGATGGGTTGCTCGCGTTCGGCGGCCATTTTGCTCAGTGCGTTGCCGCCGTGCAGCGACCCGGTAAAGCCCACGGCCTGAATGGCCGGGTGCTTGACCAGCTGTTCGCCGACTCCGGCGCCGAAGATCATGTTGAACACACCCTTGGGCATGCCGGTCTTTTCAGCCGCACGAATAATTGCGCAGCCCACCTGGTCGGCGGTTGCCATGTGCCCGCTGTGTGCCTTGAAAACCACCGGGCAGCCCGCTGCAAAGGCGGCCGCGGTGTCGCCACCGGCAGTGGAAAAGGCCAGTGGAAAGTTGCTGGCACCGAAGACGGCCACAGGCCCGACGCCGATCCGGTACTGACGCAGATCCACCCGTGGCAGCGGTTTGCGATCCGGCAGGGCCAGATCGATCCGCGCGCCTAAAAAGTCGCCACGGCGCAGCACGGTTGCGAACAGGCGCATTTGCCCGCTGGTACGGCCGCGCTCACCTTGAATGCGTCCTGCGGGCAGGGCGGTTTCCCTGCACACCAGGGCGACAAAGTCGTCGCCCAGCTGGTCTATTTCGTCAGCAATGGCGTCCAGAAATTCGGCGCGGCGTTCAGGAGACAGTTGGCGAAACGGTACAAAGGCCTCGGCGGCGGCGTTGGCGGCACGGTCCACTTCTTCTGGCGTGGCCTGATAAAAGAGCACAGGCAGTGCCTCTCCGGTGCTGGCATCCAGGCTTTGTACCGTGACGGTTCCGGCAGCGCTGCGGCTGCCGCCGATAAAGTTGTGGCCAGTTACGGTCGACATCGTTTCGATCCTCGCTAGAGTGCTAAGTGCGCTGTGGGGTGCTCAGCGCACAAGACAGGGTTTTTTGTTGTCGTATTTCCAGCCCGGAACAATGTACTGCATGGCGACGCTATCGTCCCGTGCGCCAAGGCCCATGCCTTTGTACAGTTCGTGGGCCTTGGCCACGGCGTCCATGTCGATGTCCACGCCCAGGCCGGGTCTGGCCGGAACCTTGATGTGACCGTCGACAATTTTCAGCGGCTCGCGGGTCAGGCGCTGGCCATCCTGCCAGATCCAGTGAGTATCAATGGCGGTGATTTCTCCCGGTGCGGCGGCCGCGACCTGGGTGAACATGGCCAGGGAAATATCAAAGTGGTTGTTGGAGTGCGAGCCCCAGGTCAGGCCCCACTCGTGGCACATTTGCGCGACGCGTACCGAACCTTGCATGGTCCAGAAGTGCGGGTCGGCCAGGGGAATATCCACGGCCTGGGATTGAATGGCGTGACCCATCTCGCGCCAGTCTGTGGCAATCATGTTGGTGGCGGTGGGCAGCCCGGTAGCGCGACGGAACTCGGCCATCACCTCGCGTCCCGAGTAACCGTTTTCGGCACCGCAGGGGTCTTCGGCATAGGCCAGTACGCGGTGTTGATCGCGGCACAGGGCCACGGCCTCCTTGAGTGACCAGGCGCCATTGGGGTCCAGGGTGATGCGGGCAGTGGGGAAGCGTTCGGCCAGTGCGGTGACCGCTTCGATCTCTTCGGCACCGCGCAGCACGCCGCCTTTAAGCTTGAAGTCGTTAAAGCCATATTTGGCCTGAGCCGCTTCTGCCAGGCGGACGATGGCTTGCGGGGTCAGGGCTTTTTCATGGCGCAGACGGAACCAGTCATCGGCCTCGGCTTCATCGCGGTAGGCCAGATCGGTCTGTTGGCGATCGCCAATGTAAAACAGGTAGCCGAGCATCTTGACCGCATCCCGTTGCTGGCCTTCGCCAAGCAGGGCTGCCACTGGCACTTCCAGGAACTGACCGAGCAAGTCGAGCAGGGCTGCCTCCATTGCCGTGACGGCGTGGATGGTGATGCGCAGGTCAAAAGTCTGCAGGCCACGACCCGCCGAGTCACGGGCGGCGAAGGTGGTGCGCATGGCGTTGAGAATGCTCTGGTAGTTGCCGATGGGCTGGCCCACGACCAGGTTGCGTGCGTCTTCCAGGGTCTCGCGGATGCGTTCACCGCCAGGCACTTCGCCAACGCCGACATTGCCGCTGCTGTCCTTGAGGATAACGATATTGCGGGTAAAGAAAGGGCCGTGGGCGCCGCTGAGGTTGAGCAGCATGCTGTCATGACCGGCCACCGGGATAACCTGCAGGCTGGTGACGATCGGGGCTTTTGTGGCGTGGTGTTGATGTTCGGCGTTCATTGTCTGTTCCTTGTCAGGCAGGTTGCAGGGCGGCGGGGGTCGCAGTAGCGGGGGTGGGTTTGGTCTTGGCAAAGAACACGATGATTGCCGCAATGATCGATGTACCGGCCAGGCCATAGAGCCCGCCCTGGATCGAACCGGTGGTTTGCTCCAGGAAACCGAAAGTGGTGGGCGCAACGAATCCGCCGAGGTTGCCGATGGAGTTGATCAGTGCGATCACGGCTGCCGCGATGCGTGCATCCAGATAACCCTGGGGGATGGGCCAGAACAGCGCCGATGCCGATTTGAAACCGATGGCGGCGAAGCAGATGGCAATAAACGCAAAGATCGGGCCGCCGGTGGTCGACAGGAACATGCCCAGGGCGGCAATCAGCAGGGCCGTCGCAATCCAGGCCTGCTGGTATTTGAAGCGGCTGGCCAGTGACGCAAACGCATACATGGCAATAATGGAAATCAGCCACGGGATCGAGTTGAAAAAGCCCACCTGCATGTCGCTCAGGTCACCCATTTTCTTGATGATGCTGGGCAGCCAGAAGGTCGCGGCGTAAATGGTCAGCTGGATGCAGAAATAGATCGCGCAGAACAGCATGATCTGGCGGTCCTTGAGCAGCTTGAGCATGCTCGGTTTGACGATGTTGACGGCATCCCGCTCGCGCTGCTCGCGGTCAATCTCGTTCACCAGGGCGTCTTGTTCCTCACGGCTGAGCCATTTGGCGTCATGGGGCTTTGAGTCCAGCCAGTACCAGACAAAGCCGCACAAAAACACCGAGACCATGCCTTCGATGATGTACATCCACTGCCAGCCATGCAGGCCCATGCCGGTGATTTGCAATAGCAGGCCGGACAACGGGCCCGAGATCAGGGACGCCAGTGCCGAACCGCTGAGGAAGATGGCAATCGCCTTGCCACGCTCGGCGCCAGGCAGCCAGCGGGTGAAGTAGTAGATCACTCCTGGAAAGAATCCCGCTTCGGCCACGCCGAGCAGAAAGCGCAGGATATAAAAGTGGGTTTCGTTCTGGATAAAGGCCATCAGGGTTGCGGTGATGCCCCAGGTGAACATGATCCGGGTCAGCCAGATACGGGCGCCGACTTTTTGCAGCAGCATGTTGGACGGCACTTCAAACAGCGCGTAGCCGATGAAGAACAGACCGGCACCGAAGCCATAGGCGGCTGCGCCAATACCCAGGTCGTGCTCCATGTGGGTGCGCACAAAGCCGATGTTTACGCGGTCAATGTAGTTAACGATAAACATGATGACGAAGAGCGGCAGCACATGCCTCTTCACCTTTTGGATCGCGCGCGCCAGTACGGGGTCGTTGGCGTGCGCAGCAGACGGATTGCTGGAAGTGTTCACAAGTCGAAGCCCCACTGATTATTGTTATGCGGGTGATATGTGCCGGAGGATGCGCCTTCGGTTGACGGACATCATACGAGTTGACTTTTGTCATCGCAATGCCTCGTAACAAACCGATAAGTTATAAAAAACGGGTTTTAAATGCATTTAACAGGTTTTTTCCCTGTTTAGAGCGCTTTGAGAGTTGTTTGCTGGAGGATTTTTGAGGCGAACCGAAGCAAGCGCCAGGTTTAGTGGGGCGGTATTTACCGATCAAAAGATAGGTTGTCATACATGTTGAGGTGTGTGAGCCTGCTAATATCAGGCTGCCATCTCTGAAGGGGGTTTCCCATGCAAGACCCGCAAGGCGCATCGACCCGCAAGCGTTCCCCTGGCCTGGCCCACGACATCGTGGCCGAGCTCACTCAGCGAATCCTGCTGGGCCAACTGGCTCCTGGAGAGAAGCTGCCTTCCGAATCCACCATCGTGCGTGAGCATGGTGTCAGCCGTACGGTCGTGCGCGAGGCGATCTCGAAATTGCAGGCTTCGGGACTGGTTGAAACCCGGCACGGGATCGGCACCTTCGTGCTGGAGCGCGATCAGCGCCAGGGCATTCACCTCAAGCGCGATACTGCGCACAGCGTGCGCGGCATCATCGAGTTGCGCATGGGGCTGGAGACACAAGCCGCAGCGTTGGCGGCAAGGCGCCGAACAGAGGGCCAACTGCTGCAAATGCGTCAGGCGCTGGATGACTACCAGAGTTCACTGGCCAATAACGACAGCAGCGTCGAACCCGATCAGCGATTCCACAACCTGATCGCCCAGGCCACGGGCAATACCTATTTCACCGACATCATTTCCCAGCTCGGGCGTTCCGTGATCCCCCGCACACGGATTGACGCCGAGGAGCGTGGCGACACCGATTTGATGAAGCTGGGTCAAATGGCGGTGCTGGAGCATGAGGCGATCTTGCGTGCCATTCGCCGACAGGACCCCGACGCCGCCCGCGCCGCCATGCTGCTGCACTTGAGCAACAGCCTGGAGCGGATGGCGGGGAGGTGAATTATGCATACATGCTGTAGCCGTCCAGAGCCGCGATGGGCCATCCATGGCCCATCGCGGTGTGGCCCCATGACAGTGCCGGAGTGAGGGCGGGACCCGTAGAAAGTCGTGACGTATTGAATGGATATGTACTCGGCATAGGTGCGGGCGCTGCGCAAAACAACTGGCACACGGGGTACATATCCGGCATCCGCGGTTAACTGAAATGATGGTTTCGCTCTTACAGCGAGTCACTTTGCAAAAGCGGCAAAGTAACCAAAGCGCTTTCGCCCCTGCGTACGGCCTTCGCTGCGCTCAGGTGTCCCTCGCTCCGGTCCCGCTCCGTGGGCCCGCCGTGACGGGCCATCCATGGCCCAACACGGCTCTCCCGGCATCCATGCCGGTCGACCCACTACGCAGAACCTCCTCTCGGCCTCCCGAAGGGGCGGGCAGATCAAAAGCACTGCCCGCCGAGGCGGCCGACCGGCCGGCCTGGTTGGTGGGTTGCATTCACGATCTGTAGCAGCTGACGAGCTGTGCGAGGCTGCGTTCGGCTTGGTGCGCCACCGCGACGTAGCAGTCGTGAAATCGGCCTGCACGGTTAATCAGGCACTGCGCGTGTACCTGTTTTGCGACCGCTGCGCGCTCGAACGTAGCCTCGCACTACTCGTCAGCGGCTTGTATGTTGGCGCTTAAAAGTTTTGCGCAAGGTTCTGTGGCGTCTGCGAAGCATTTTTGCTTTTGCTTTTGCTTTTGCTTTTGCTGGAGCCACACGTATGTCCAGACGACGCGAATGCCCATCACAGAAGGCCGAACGCAGGTGCTGTTATGGGGGTGGCGCGGCAGGACGTCGCGGCGTGCCCCCATAACAGTGCCGGAGTGAGGGAACCACCGAGCCTGAGCGAGGCGGCCGTATGGTAGGGCAAGCCTTTTTGGTTACTTTTTCGGCGTCTGGAAAAAGTGACCCGCCGTAAGGGCGGAACCCGTAGAAAGTCGTGACATATCGAATGGATATGTACTCGACATAGGTGCGGGTGCATCGCAAAACAACTGGCACACGGGGTACATATCCGGCATCCGCGGTTAACTGAAATGATGGTTTCGCTCTTACAGCGAGTCACTTTGCAAAAGCGGCAAAGTAACCAAAGCGCTTTCGCCCCTGCGTACGGCCTTCGCTGCGCTCAGGTGTCCCTCGCTCCGGTCCCGCTCCGTGGGCCCGCCGTGACGGGCCATCCCTGGCCCAACACGGCTCTCCCGGCATCCATGCCGGTCGACCCACTACGCAGAACCTCCTCTCGGCCTCCCGAAGGGGCGGGCAGATCAAGAGCACTGCCCGCTGAGGCGGCCGACCGGCCGGCCTGGTCGGTGGGATGCATTCACGATCTGTAGCAGCTGACGAGCTGTGCGAGGCTGCGATCGGCGGCGTAGCCGTCGTAAAATCAGCCTCCCAGGTTTATCAGGTAAACCGCGTATTCCGGTTTTGCGACCGCTGCGCGCTCGAACGCAGCCTCGTTCTACTCGTCAGCGGCTACACGCGGGATGGGTGACGATATCCGTAGCAGCTGACGAGCCGTGCGAGGCTGCGTTGGGCTTGGTGCGCCACTGCGACGTAGCACTCGTGGAATCGGCTTGCACGGTTAATCAGGCACTGCGCGTGTACCGGTTTTGCGACCGCTGCGCGATCGAACGTAGCCTCGTTCTACTCGTCAACTGCTACGTAGAGGGATAGCCGACGAATCCTGTAGACGCAGCCGTCGTAAAACCCTGCACTGGGGTGTTTTTCTATGCAGGCTGCAATCGCCAACCCAACCCAACACATTCAACATGTCACAACCATCTTGTATGTTGGCGCTAAAACTGGACCCGTCTCCTTGCAGCGGACGCCAAGAAGGGCATGCAGATCAAAAAACCAGTGCATAAACAAGATCAACTGCCCGCCGAGTCGGCCTGCAGGCCGATCTCTTTAGCGAAGCACATTTCTCTGAGCAGGTCGGCTGGCAACAGAGTATCTACAGGATGGGCGCACTGTAGCCGCTGAGGAGCATAGCCAGGTTTAACGCCTGAGTTTACGACGACTCATTTCAACGCCACGTCCTCAGGGTTGATCTTTTTCCATGCCTGCAGTACCGCCTGTGCCTTGGGCTCCTGGCCGCTGTCGAGGTAAAACTGGATCAACGCCAGCCGCGCATCGCGAAATGCCGGTTGGCGTTTGAGCAGTTCTTCCATGTGATCACACGCCGGCCCGACCTGACCGTTCTGGTGCAATGCCACTGCCAGCACATAACGGTATTGGGCGTTGTCAGGTTCCAGTGTCACGGCCTGCTGCAAGGCTGACATGGCTTGCTTGGGCTGGCCCGCCCGAATCAACGCCAGCCCCTCGCTGTGTTGCAGCAGTGCTGTTTGCGGGTGCGCCTTGATTGTGTCGCTGAGCAAGGCCATCGCCTCGGCACTGCGGCCACTGGCTTCCAGCCACTGGGCCAGCGTGACCACCGCAGGGAAGAAGTCCGGGTCACGCAGCAGGGCGGCGCGCAGTTTGGGTTCAACCTCGGCATTGCGACCACTGGCCTGATACAGCATGGCCAGGTTGAGGTTGGACTCGGCCCGTTCGGCCAGGCTCAATTGCACCGTTTCGTATTCAGCAATGGCGCTGTCCCAGGCACCTTGATATGCCCCCAGGCCGTTACGCGCAGCCCCTTGCACGTTACGGGCGGCGATGATGCGCACCGCCCGCACGCTGTCACTCAATAGCGGGCCGAGCAAGGTGACGCGTTCGGTTGCAGGCAAAAAGGCGCTGACCGCCCGCACTGCACTTTCACGCACTTGAGGTGCCGAGTTGTTCAAGTCTCTGGTGGCCAGTTTCAAGGCGGACTCACTGGGGTAGTTCGCCAGTTCTGCCAACAAGGTTGCCCGTTGAATGGCCGGCAGGTTGCCGCGCCGCAATTGCTCGTACAACGCTTGTGCCGCACCGGGTTTGCCGCCGCGAATCAATCCTAAACTTTCGTCGTAACGGGCGGCCTGTGGCCCTTCATGGGCTGTCCAGAGCTTGAACTGTTCAGTCACCGTGTCTTGCGCCTTGCCTTGATGGCAGGTCAGGCAGGCGTCCGGGGTGCCGAGGGTTTTGGCCCGTACCGGGTGGGGGATGCTGAAGCTGTGGTCATGCCTGAAATCGTTGCCCATGTAGAGCTTGCCGGGCATATGGCAATCCACGCACTGCGAGCCCGGCTGGCCTTCGGTATGGCGATGGTGTTCGGTCGAGTCGTAGCGCTTGGCTTGCAGCCCCTTGTCGTCAATCCCGGCAACCGCTGCCTTGCCTGCGCTGTTGTGACATTGCAGGCACACACCATTGCCCGGCGCTTTCAATTGAGTGCTGTGAGGGTTGTGGCAATTGCTGCAACGCACACCCTTGTCGAACATTTTGCTTTGCGCGAAGGAGCCGTGTTCAAACACTTCATCCTTGATCTTGCCGTCCAGTGCATACAGTTCGCGGTTCAACACGCTGGGCAGATAGTCGTCCATCAGGCGTTTGCCCACGGTAAAACCATCTCCCAGCGGGGCACGTCGGGCGTGGCAGCGGGCGCAGGTTTCGATCTCGCTGGTGGCGTCCTTGTTTTTAAGGTCGACGTCAAACCCGCTGTGGGGCAGTCCGGTTTTGTCAGTCACTGCCAGCAGGTGATTGGAGGCCGGGCCGTGGCAGGCCTGGCAACCGACGCCGAGGCTGTTCCACTGGCTGTTGAAGCGGTTGGTCGCGGCGTCAAAATTGCGCTTGTAGCCGGTGGTGTGGCACTCCACACACATAAAATTGGCGTTCTGGCTGGGCTTGCTCCAGTGCAATGGATTCTTGAAGTCCACCCCCTGGCCCGGATAAAGGTGAAACCAGCGGTTTTTCTCGGTATCCCAGGCCACGCCCAGGGCTTGCAACCTGCCGTCGCTGACTTCGATCAGATATTGCTGCAACGGCGCAATGCCGAAGGTGTAGGCGACCTTGAAGTCGCCAGCCTTGCCTTCAGGTCCCGGCGTATTGACCCAGAACTCATCGCCCTTGCGAAAGAACCGGGTGTTTTCGCCTTCGCCCTTGAACGTGGCATTGTTGAAATCGGCCAGCACGGTCTGCGGGTCGGCCCCCTGCATGGCCAACTGGTGATGGGAACCTTGCCAGTCCTTGGCCTGGGCGCTGTGACAGCCCTGGCACTGTTGTTCGTCGACCATCTGCGCAGGGGACATGTGCCTGACCACGGGGGCCGTGGCCACCGCCTTGTGCTCAAGCACCGGCGTCACGACCGGGGCCGGGCGGTTGAGATAAAACCACAGCCCGCCCAGCACCAACAGCAACAGGACCGCGCTGACGGGTAACAGGTAACGGCTCATCAGGGTAGGGCGCGAATCAGGTTGGTTTGCAGCTTTTATAGTTTTAGTTTTGGGCATTGCGACTTCCGTATCCAAATGGCTTTAGCGTTCACCGACAAACCAGCGGTAATAGGGGTTGGCGCCATCACCGCGCATCACTTCGCGGATATCCCTGGCCCATGCCTCGCGGTCGCCATCGTAGGCATGCAGGCTTGAGCGGTAAAACTGCATCAGACGTTGCTGATGGTCATTCATGCGCGCAACAAACCCGGGCTCGGCGTTGAGCAAAAGTGCGGGGCGGCGCAGATCGAGCAACGCCGGGAGTACCCGGCTGATTTCCTTGGAGCGTACCCAGGGAGCGTACTCGATGCGTGGTTGATCGTCCGTGACGGCAGGCGCATCTGCAGCAAAACGTTCCAGCCCCTGACGATCTGTCACCCAGGTCGCCAGCAGGGCCGCCGCCGAAGCGACGCCCACATCCTGCAGGGCACTGCGCACCCCTGGCTGCTCGAAGCGGGCGTTGATGCGTGCGGCGTCCAGTTCAATCGGCTGCAGGGAGCCGACCAGCAGCATTTCGTGAAACTCGCTGCTCCAGAGCGTCGCGTACGGGAACACGTCAAGAAAACTGCGCACCAGCGAGCGCGAGTCCTCTATGTTCTGGGTCGGCAGCGGCAGCCATTGCGCGACAATCCCTTGAGGTTCCAGGCGTTGCGCGGCCAGTTGATAGAAGTCCCGGGAATACAGGTTGACCACCCCCGCAGCGGACGGTGGTGGCGGCTCCAGGGTGATCAGGTCGTAACGCTGGTTGCTGCGCAGGAGTTCCTGGCGCCCGTCGCGCAAACGCACCTGCAGGCCGGGGCTGGCAGCAGCACCGAAGTTGCCCTTGAACAACGTAGAGGCGTTGACCACCGAAGGCAGCAACTCGGCCACCACCCGGTGTTCCAGTGCCGGATAACTCAGCAGGGCACCGGCGGTAATCCCAGTGCCGAAACCGATGACCAGCGCCGAGCGTGGCTCGCCGTTGTGGATCAGTAATGGCAGCAGGGCCTGGATGCGCATGTAGCGCAGGGACGGCATGGCATCGCCGGTGTTGGATACGCCCTGGATATACAGGCGGTGGAAGAGGCGCTCGCCTTTACCTTGAGTCACCACGGCGACGGTGCCGCCACGGCCTTCTTCATAAAACGCCAGCTCGCCGTTGCGTGCCCCTGGCAGCAGCTCGGCGATGCGGTCGACCGGGGTCAGCCAGGCCACCAGCAGCGCTGTAATGCTTAGCGCAATGACCCCTTGGCGATGACCTTTTTTAACCCCGTGACCCTGGCGTACCGCGATAAACCCAACCGCTGCAGCGATGAGTGCCAGCAGGCCCAGCGTACGCACCAGCCCCAGCAAAGGGATCAGCACAAAGCCGCAGAGTGCAACGCCGACAATCCCGCCCAGGGTATTGAAGGCGACGACCGCGCCGACATCTCGCCCGACCCGGTCCGGGCCCACACACAGGCGTAATGCCACCGGGAAGGCTGCGCCCAATAGCACTGTGGGGACAAACACGATGCTCAGCGCCGCCACCGCAAAACGGGCGCTCATGCCCACCAGCGCAGTGAAGCCCAACTCCAGCACCAGGGTTTCGACCCGGGTTTGCAGCAGGATCAGCCAGCGCCCGAGCAGGGCGACTTCCAGCAGGGCGACCAGCCCGGCCCCGGCGATCAGCAAGGCAAAAATGCCCCAGGGATCGCGCAGGCGATCGACCCGGCGCGCCATCAGGCAGCTGCCGACAAACAAGCCGGTCAGATAGGTCGCCAGCACCACGGCAAAGGCGTAGGTGCGAGTACTCATGAATTGCACGATCGATTGCGACCAGACCACTTCGTAGCCCAGCGCCACACCGCCTGCAATCGCGTACAGCACCATCGCCAACCGGGCCGGTGAGGGTTGCGTCGACGGGGTGGTGGCAAGGGGAGCCGGATAACGACGCTGTACGATCAATGCGCCAATGGCGGCTGTCACGTTCAGCAAGGCAGCGGCACAGGCACTGCCACGCACGCCGAGGGTGGCAATCAGCACAAAGGCGGTAAGCAGCGTGCCGACAATTGCCCCGGCGGTATTGGCGGCGTACAGGCGGCCACCGGCCTGGCCCAGTTGCCGGGGCTCAGCCGCCAGTGCGCGGACCAGTACCGGCAGGGTGCCGCCCATCAGCAATGCGGGCAGGCCTACCAGCAACAGGGGCAGCAGCCAGGCCAGCAGGCCGACTTTTTGCTCAAGCCAGGCGAAGGGGGCTGCTGCAAGGCTCAGCCCCAGGGTGGTTGCAATCCCCAGTAGCGCCACGCCCACCTCAAGCCCTGCATAGAGCAGCAAAGGTTTGGCCAGCCGGTCGGCAAAGCGCCCGAACAGCAGCCCACCCAGGGCAAGGCCTGCGAAAAAGGCACTGATGCCGGTGGTGATCGCGTACACCTCGACACCGATCACCAGGGACAGTTGCTTGATCCACAGCACCTGGTAAATCAGGGCTGCAGTTCCAGAGATAAAGAGCAGCAAGGCAGGCATTAACGGCGTCGTGCGGCGGGTCGGGGAGGGTGACGGCATTGCGCGGGGGCCTTGTGCGGAAGGAGTTCGGGGATGAGTCGTGATCCCGTGTGGGAGCGGGCAAGCCCGCTCCCACAAAGGCAGGTTTACTGTGCTGGCTGATGTTTCATTTTTTCCGCAATCTTGGCGTCTACCGCTGCGCGTACCTGATCGATACTGAAACTGGGCGGCTTCTGGCTAGGCGGGTAATCGACGAAGGTTTCGAGGAAGTTGGCAGCCTTCATGATTGCCAGTTCGTTCAAGTAGACGTTTTTGGTGCTCCAGTCGTAATACTGATCGGAGACCACGTCAGCCCGTTCGAACGGGTCCATGCGCAGGTTGAAGATTTTCGGCACCCGCAGGCACACGAAAGGCTCGCTCCAGACCTTGAAGCCGCCCGGTTCGCGCTGTTCGCAGAACACCACTTTCCAGTTGTCGAAACGCATCGAGACCAGCATGCCGTCATCGTTGAAGTAGTAGAACTCGTTGCGATTACCCTTGGGTTGCTGGCCAGTCAGGTACGGCAGCTGGTTGAAACCGTCCAGGTGCACCTTGAAGTCGGTGCCGCCTGCCACCGGGGCCCAACCCTTGAGCAACTTGTCTTTGACATCGGCATCGCCCGCCACCGCCAGCAGGGTCGGGAACCAGTCCAGTCCCGAGAACATTTCGTTGCTCACTTCACCGGCCTTGATCTTGCCCGGCCAGCGCACGATCGCAGGGACGCGGAATGCACCTTCCCAGTTGGAGTTCTTCTCGTTACGGAACGGCGTGGTAGCCGCGTCCGGCCAGGAGAACTGGTTCGGCCCGTTGTCGGTGGTGTAGACCACGATGGTGTTGTCGGTGAGTTTGAGATCGTCGAGGGTTTTCAGCAGTTTGCCGACGTCGCCGTCATGCTCAAGCATGCCATCGGCGTACTCGTTGCCGGGCATACCACTCTGGCCCTTCATCGAGTCGCGCACGTGGGTAAAGACGTGCATGCGCGTGGTGTTCATCCACACAAAAAAAGGCTTGTCGGCCTTGGCCTGCTTTTCGATGAACGCTTGCGCTGCCGCGGTGGTTTCGTCGTCGATGGTTTCCATGCGCTTGGCGGTCAGGGCGCCGGTGTCTTCAATCTTGCCGTCGGCGAAACTGTGAATCACACCACGGGGCGAGGTGGCCTTGACGAAGGCAGGATCATCTTTGGGCCAGTAAGGGCGCTCGGGTTCTTCCTCGGCATTGAGGTGGTACAGGTTGCCGAAAAACTCGTCAAAGCCATGATTGGTCGGCAAGTATTCGTCGCGGTCGCCCAAGTGGTTTTTACCGAACTGTGCAGTGGCGTAGCCCTGGGACTTGAGTGCTTGGGCGATGGTGATATCACGTTTTTGCAGGCCCACCGGCGCCCCCGGTATGCCGACCTTGGACAGGCCGGTTCGCAACGGAGTCTGGCCGGTGATAAATGATGATCGTCCGGCGGTGCAGCTGTTCTCCGCGTAATAGTCGGTGAACATCATGCCTTCTTTGGCAATCCGGTCGATGTTGGGGGTCTTGTAGCCCACCACACCCATGGAATAGGCACTGATATTGGACTGGCCAATGTCATCGCCAAAAATCACCAGAATGTTGGGCTTCTCAGCGCCAACAGCGGTGGCAGACAGCGCCATCACTGAAGCCGCTACCAAGGCTAGCGGAGGTAACCACTTGGCTATTCGAGTCATGCAACTTGCTCCTTGTTGACTGGGTTAGTGCACTGCAGACGGCTGTTTTTCTTATGGCTGTTGCTCGTTCGCGCCGGACTCGAATGGATAGATGTGCCGCCACTGCGACGCCATATCGACGATAGTCCAGTTCTGCTGTTTTGCCTGATCGAGCGCCTTGTCCAGGCGGCCGATTGTTGAGTCCCTGTCATAAGCCCATTCGCGCTTGGCGTCGGTGTGGTGCACCAGGCCCATAAAGCGCGGGCCCGTGCCTGCAGCGGTCCACTGGAGCATTTGCAGGTCGCCGTCGGAGTTGCCGAACGCCAGGATCGGCCGACGGCCAATCACGCTGTCGATGCTGACCGGTTTGCCGGGGCCGTCATCGTTGTGGGCGATTTTGGCGGTGCGCAAAATGGACGGTTTGCCGTCCTTGACCTGGTACTGCGTGACAAATGAGGAGCCGATCACCTGCTCAGGCGGGATGCCGTATACCTCTTCGGCGAACACACGCATAAAACCGGTATCACCGCCGGACACGATGTAGGGTTTGAAGCCCTGGCTGCGCAGGTAAGCAAGTACTTCCAGCATCGGCTGGTAGACCATCTCGGTGTAGGGCTTGCCGCTGGTGGGGTGGCGGGCCGTGCTCAGCCAGCGCTGGACGTTGTCGCGAAACTCATCGGTGGTGAGCCCGGCGTGGGTGGCCATGAAAATTTCCACCAGGCCCTCCATGCCTGCTTCGGCCAAGGCCTTGTGGTCGTTTTCGATGACTGCCTTGAACGGTTGCCGGTCTTTCCACTCCGGGTGCTGGTCGGCCATGCGCCTGATTTCGTCGAAAGCGTACAGCGCTTCAAAATAGCCCGGCTGCTCGCTCCACAAGGTGCCATCGTTGTCGAATACGGCGATGCGCGCTTCGGGTGCTACAAACCCTTTGCTGTCGGGTGTGGTGACCGTCTGCACGAATTCCAGGATGCCTGTTTTGGTGGGGCCTTCGTTCCAGGACGGCAATGGATCGGCGGCCAGGGCGAACAGGGGCAGGGCAAACAACAGCGCCGCTACCGTCCGTGTAGCCACTGAGGAGGCAGGTGTGGATGTGTTCATTTCGGGAAGTCCTTTTCATGAACGGGGTTAAGGGGCCGCAAGCCCCAGGTTTTGCGCGGGGGGCGGGAGCGTAGCCAGTGTCGTGCCGTGGTGATGCCCTGTTGCATCCGGCGCCGGTTCAGATAGGCGAGGGCCGCCAGCAGCAGGACCGAACCCGCAGCCAGCACGGATCCGGGCAGGTACAGCCGGGTCGGCTGCCCCAGTTGCCTGAGGTCTTCAACGACGGAAAACACCGGGGTGTAGCTGCTGTTGGCCGTGGCCTTGAAGGTGATTGCCGGGACCTGGCTGGTGTGCACCGTGCGTTTGACGCTGTCCCACCATTTGACGCTGATCGCCGGCAGGCTGAAGTCGCCCTCGCGCTCAATCCGATAACTCACGGCATCGATGCGTTGTCCGCCGATGAAGCCGCCACGACCGTCATCCCGATTGCTCACCTGCGGGGTTTGCGGGTAGGCACTGAGCCCTGACACGCGGGTCAGGTTGGGGGCGGGCAGCGACAGGCCCTGGGTGTCGTCAGCCTGCAGCGTCAGGGTGCGGGTGAGGCTGTCACCCACCTTGAACGGACCGCTGTGGGCGGTGAAGGTCTGACTCAAGCGCAGGGCGCTGGCCACCAGTATCGGTTCGCCGGGGCTGAAGCCCGCGGGCAGGTTGGCGCGAAAAGTCAGTGCCGGGGTTTGCCCCGACAGCTCATGGCTGGCCTGGGCGGGAGTGGCGCGGACGGTCAGCGGCGCAACAGTGAAGTCCTGGGCCAGCGTCGGGGTGATCCGGTAGGTGTAGCGCAGGCCGCTGAACGGCTGCCCTTGAACGGTTTGCGAGAGGTGTTCGGCTTCGCCATCGGGCTGTGTGATATCGGCGCCGGGAAGGCTCAATTGCGCCAGCGTTGCACCGCCGGTGAACCAGGTGTTGGTCAGGACATCGACCTGTAACTGCAACGCTTCGCCGACCATGACGGTATCGCCCGGCACCAGGCGGGTTTGCACCAGCAGTTGAGGCTCATCGGCCAGCACCAGGCCGGTAAACAGCATGAGCGTCAACGCATAGCGCTTCATGGCGCCACCTTCTGGTCTTGCAGGCTGAATTTTTGGCGCAAGAAATTGGCCGGGGAAGTGGTCAGGTTTTCCAGCCATTGCTCATCGCTGGCCGCCTGTCGGGTCTGCAGCGGCTTGCTCTGACCCTTGCCCGGTTGCTTGTCGAATTTGATGGCGTCGGGTTTGACCTCGGGGGTGTTCTGTTCGGCACTGTCAGTGTCTTTTTGCAGTGCAATTGCCAGGGCCAGGTTGGCGCTGGCTTCGGGGAACTGTGGTTGCAGGATCAACGCCTGGCGGTAGGCAGCAATTGCCTGATCGAACTTGAAGCGACGCACGTAAATATTGCCCAGATAGAAGTACGCCTGGGGGGTGTTCAGCTGCGCGAAGCTGGCCAGTGCCAGATCGAAGTCGGCAGCGTTATAGGCGGCGATGCCTTTCCAGTAGGGGTCGACGAAGAGGTCGGCGGCCGCCGGATAGTGCTGATGTTCAAAGGCCCAGCGTCCTTGCTGGTCTCGGGTGAAGAACGCATCGGTCAAGGCATTGGCTTGCGCCGGTGCCGGCTGCAGGGCCATGCCCACGCCGATCACCAGCACGGCGTTCCAGTTCAGGCTCCAGCCGCGACGCACGGAAAAAAACGCGATCAACAGCAGTGGCCCGCAGAGCCAGTAGCCCGCGTCTTTCCACTGCAGTTCGCGCTGCTCATCGCTGGCGGCCAGAAAGTGCTGACGGGCGTGGCCTTCGATCCAGTCCAGGTCATCATCGTTGAGGGTCAGGCTGCCCAGTGGCGCGTCGGTCGCTGCGGCCAATTGCTTGAGGGCGGCACCGTCGAAAGAGCCCAGTTGCGGTCGGCCATTGCTGTCCGTGCGCGGCTGGCCGCTGGCATCGCGGATTATTCCGCCATGGGTGCTGCCTGCCGCCAGTACCAGCACTTGCAAGGCGCTGCCCTGCAGCAGGGGTTTGAGGCTGTCCAGCTGTGCCGTGTCGGCACCGTCGGTGATCAACAACAGGGTGCCGGGAGCGTTTTCAGCCTGCAGCAGACGCCTGGCCTGTTCGATCACGGCTGCCACGTTCTTGCCGGGTCGTGCGATCAGATCCGTGCCCAGGGCCTGGATAAAGCTGTCGAGCAGTTGCGGATCGTCGGTGGCGGGCAATACCAGATGGGCGCTGCCCGCATAGGCAATCAGGGCCGTGCGGGCACCGCTGCGTCGGGCGATCAGGTCATGGAGTTTGTGTTTGGCCGCTTGCAGCCGGGTGGGCTGCACATCGCTGGCATCCATCGACGGTGACAGGTCGAGGGCGATGATCAACGGGGCGCGGTTTTGCAGGAACGCCGGGCGGTCCTGCTCCCAGGTGGGGCCTGCCGCAGCCATGGCGCCGATGATCAGCAAGGCGCCGGTCAAGTGCACAGGGCGCAGGCGGTGCGGGTCCCGGGGGGTGATCAACAGGTGCGGCAACAGGTGCGGGGCAATGATCGCCCGCAGGCGCCGTTGCTGGTCATGGCTGCGTCGCCACACGACCGGCAGCAGGGCGCCGAAAACCGCCAGCAGCAGCCAGGCCGGGCGCAGAAAGTGGAAGTCGCCGAGGTTGATTTCCATCTCAAGCCTCCTGCCGTGCTGAGCGCTGGTTGAACCGAGAGGCCAGTAGCGCAAACAGGTGATACATCGCCAACAGGCTGATGGCGCTCGCCACCGGCAGCCAGAACAGATCACGCTTTGGCTGGTGGCTGAACGTTTTCACCTGATGGGGGGTGATGCTGTCGAGGGTGGCGTACACCTGATTCAGGCTGTCGCGGTCTTCGGCGCGAAAGTACTGGCCACCGGTGCTTTTGGCGATGCCCTGCAGTGCCGTCAGGTTGACCTTGGCCTCGCCTTCGGCACTCGGGTCGCCAATCCCTATGGTGTGGATCACCACGCCTTTGGCCGCTGCCATCGAGGCTGCACGGCTCACGGAGATGGCGCTGCTGGTGTCGTTGCCATCGGTGAGCAGAATCAGCACTTTTTCCGGTTCATGGGCCTGGTCGAGCAATTTGAGGCTCAAGCCAATGGCGTCGCCTATGGCGGTGTTGGGTCCGGCCATGCCGATTGCGGTGTCGTCCAGCAGCAGCGACAGGCTGGCGTGGTCGAGGGTCAGCGGTGCTTGCGGGTAGGCACCGCTGCCAAACACGATCAGGCCGATACGGTCGTCCTTGCGTCGCTGGATAAAGTCCTGGACCACCTGCTTGACTGCCGCCAGACGGTTGATTTTCTGCCCGCTGGCATCAGTGAAATCTGTGGTTTCCATGGACTGCGAGATGTCGATGGCGAGCATCAGGTCGCGCACCGGTTGCTGGCGTTCAATGGGTTTTTCGATCCAGACCGGCCTGGCCACGGCCACTACCAGTAATGCCCACACCAGCAGGTTGAGCAGCAATTGCCAGCGGTTGTTCTGCGCGCCTGACACTTGGGGTGTCTGGTCGACGGCGCGGCTCATGGCGTTGAAAAACGGTACGCGCACGGCACTGCGGGCTTCGCGATAGGCGGGCAGCCAGCGGTAGCCGAACCACGGCAAGGGCAGCAACAGCAGCAGCCAGGGGTAATCAAACTGCCACATGGTGTTGCTCCACCCAGCGTGTGCAGGTCTCGACCAACTGCTGGCGTTGTGTATAGGGCAGGGCGAGCAGTTGTTCATCCGGGGCGTAGGCCAGAAACGCCAGTTGCTGACTGAAATCCTCGGGCACGGGCCGGGGGCTGTGGCTGCGCAAAAAATCCTGCCAGGCGTCACCCTGCAACGGGCCTGCGACCTGCGGGCCGGGCATGGACAGGGCCACCCGTTTAAGCAGCGTGGGCAGCTCGCGCAAGGTACCCAACGGGTCGTTGGCCGCGCGCAGTTGCGCCAGGTGTTGCAAGGCCTCGCGCCGGTAGCGGTTGCGTCGCCACTGCCAGACGGCGCGTACGCCCCAGGCCGCCAGGCCGGTCAGCACAACCCCGAGCAAGGCCCACCAGCCCCAGGTCTGCGGCATATAGCTGACGGGCGCAGGCAGGGCCAGGGTTTGCAGTTGGTCAATGCTGGGGATAGGGGTGGTCATCGACGCCCCCCACCCAGTTTGCCCAGTTCGGTACGCAGCTGGCTGTGGGCATCCAGCGCGGTGCTGAACATCATCAGCGGCACCTGGCTGCGGCGCAGCAGGCTGGCGATGTCCTTGAAGCGCCCGCTGAAGAAGTCGCCCAGGGGTTGGCGTACGTACGCGTGCTGTACCGCCAACTCAACCTGTAACTGGCCTTGGGTAACCAGCAGGCGCCCGGCTTTTGGCAGGTTGAGCGCCAGGGGATCGTAGACCTGCATCGCGATGACATCGTTGTGGACAGCCAGTTGGCGCATCAACTGCAGGGTGTGCGCTCCGGCCCCGGCGAAATCGCTGATCAGGCAAATCAGGTGGTCGTGCCCGGCTACGGCGAGGCAGTGCTGCAGGACCTTGTCCAGCTGGGTGGCCTCTTCGCAGTCGGGTTGCGTGGCATTGAGTTCATGGTTTTGCCCCACGATCTTGCTGCACAGCGCTTCGACCCGCTTGCGGCTGCGCAGCGGGGCGATGCTGTCGATGCGCTGGTCGTTGAACACCAGGGCGCCGACCCGGTCGCCGGCGTTGAACACCATCCACGCTGCCAGTGCGCCCAGCTCGGCGGCGGTGGCGGATTTGAAACTGCGGCTTGAACCAAAAAACATCGACATGCGCTGATCGACCACGATTAATGCCGGGCGGTCGCGCTCTTCGGTAAATGTGCGCACCACCGGTTTGCCGGTGCGCAACGAGGCCCGCCAGTCGAGGTGGCGCAGGTCGTCACCGGGCTGATAGCGGCGCAACTCGTCAAAATTCAGGCCACGGCCGCGCAAGCGCGAAGCGTGGTTGCCCGAGAGGATGCTGCCCTGGGGCTGGCGCGCGACAAAACTCAACGCCCGCGCCTTGAACTCCAGCGCCATCAATTGCGCCAGGGACACGTACACCCGTCCATCGGTGGTCTGCTGTGGAGCATGCATCGGCCAGCTCCTCAGGCAGGGACAGCGACTTTATCGAGCAGTCTGTCGAGCACCTGATCGGCATTGATGCCATCGGCCACGGCGTCGTAGCTGAGTTGCAGGCGATGGCGCAGTACCGGATGGACCATGGCGCGCACATTATCGGGTGACACGAATGCCTGGCCGCGCAGCCAGGCATCGGCGCGGGCGCAACGGTCCAGGCCGATACCGCCCCGGGGGCTGGCGCCAATGGATATCCAGCGAGCCAGGTCGGAGTCGTAGTCGGCCGGATGCCGGGTGGCGTTGATCAGGTCGATCAGGTAGCGGTCAATGGCGGGGGCGACGGTGACCGCGCTGACTTCTGCGCGGGCCGCAAAAATCGCCTCCTGACCCAGGGCAAACCCCGGTGCGCTGTCGATCGCTGCGTGTTGCGTCTGTTCTTCGGCGCGTAACATGCGCAGCACTTGAGACTCGTTTGCAGGGCTGGGGTAGTCGAGCAGCACTTTCATCAGGAAGCGGTCCATCTGCGCCTCGGGCAGCGGGTAGGTGCCTTCTTGTTCGATAGGGTTTTGGGTGGCCAGAACAATAAACAGCCCGGGCAATTGATGGCTGTTGCCGGCAACGGTGATCTGGCGTTCTTCCATGGCTTCGAGCAAGGCGGCCTGGACTTTGGCAGGCGCACGGTTGATCTCGTCGGCCAGGATCAGGTTGCCGAAGAGGGGGCCTGGCTGAAACATGATCTGATTTTGCCCATCGACCTGATGCAGTACTTCGGCGCCGGTGATGTCCGAGGGCAGCAGGTCAGGTGTGAACTGGATACGGCTCATCTTTGCATCCAGGTGCCTGGCCAGCGCCTTGACGGTGCGGGTCTTGGCCAGCCCCGGCAGGCTTTCGAGCAGCAGGTGACCATTGGCCAACAGGCCGACGATGATTTGGCGGATAACCTCGTCCTGGCCCAGTACCGCTTCAGCGATGCTGGCTTGCAGGGCGTTCAGATCAGTGAGCGCTGTCATAAAGCATTCCTTGCTCAAGCATGATTACCAGGGGGCGGGAACCACCACAAACTGCACGTTGCCGCCTACGTAACGGGGTTGGTACCAGGTGGGGCCGCAGTGCTGATACGCCACATTGTTGGCCATCACCGACACGCAATCGGGGGGAGCGCTGTTGACCTGGGAGCCAATGGCTATTGCCGTGGCCGTTGTTGCCCCGACTACGGCTGCAGCGGCCCACGGGTGATACCAGTTATCCGGCGGCGGCGGAGGCGGTGGCGGCATGGGCCGTGGAGGCGGCGGCATGGGCCGGGGTGCCGGGTAGGGATGCGGTTGCGGATAAGGATGCGGTCCCGGTTGCGGGTACGGATGCGGACCCGGACCCGGCTGAGGGTGGGGTGCTGGCTGCGGCATGGGGTGTGGAGGCGGTGGGTGCCCGCCATTGTGGGGCACCACAAACGTGCGTGCGCCGCCACCTGCGCGCAGTTGCCAGGCCTGGGCGACTGCGGTGTGCAGCAGGCAGGCGCCGAGCACGCCACACAACAGCCAATGCAGGCGCTTCATGGTTGCGCCTCCAGCCTGTACTTGTCGGGGGCCCATTGCAAAGGCACTTCCTGTGCCCCCGGGGGGGGATCGAACTCAAAACTGCTGGCACTGATCGACGGGTTGAGTTGCCAGGTAAAGTCCACGCTATGGCGCGGGTGCTCGGGGATATCGCGGCGGCTGATGGTCAGGCGACAAGGCAGAGGCTGCTCGCCCTGGCGCAGCCACAGTTGCCAGTCGATATCATCCTGGCGCAAGGCGTAGTGATCACAGCGCTGGCCTTGCAGCGTGTCACTGCCCATCAGCACGGCTGAACGCAGTCCGGCCTGTCTGGCGGTGTTGGCGTTCCAGCGAAACAGGTCGGCCAGGGGCAACTCGATACCGTAACGGCTGTTGAGCAGGTCAATAAGGGCATTGATGCTGGCTGGCGCTGGAGCGCTGGCGTAGTAGGTGCTGGGGCTCTGGTGGAGAGTAAAGTGCTTGCCGTTGTAATAGAGCGTGCGGCGCACGCCTTGATTGTCGACCGAGACCATCAGTTTGTCCGGCTGTTGGGCCAGCAGCCGGGTGGTATGACGAAACTCGACGGTCTGGCCGTTTTCAAGCACCTGGTCGGTCTGGCTGCTGGCCTCGACGCCAAACTGCCGGAGGCTGCGCAAGTAGCTGCCCATCCGCTCCAGTGCCTGCAAGGCCGCGGGCTCAATGGCGATGTCATCAGCGGCCTGGACCTGGCCACCAAAGGCCAGGAGCAGACCGAGCAAGGCATGACGCAAGACGGGCATGGGGGCGGCCTCTACCAGACGTACTGCATGCGCAGGGTCCAGGTGGTGATATCCGGCGAACCTTTGCGTTCGGTCACGGTGTCGGAGTAAGCCAGCAGGCCGCCGAACTGGGGCGTGAGCATAAAGCCCAGACTGGCGCCTGCCAGGGTGCTCTCCTGTTTGTTGTCCTGCCAGTCGCCGTCGATCTTGGTCTCGCCGCCGCGGGTGTAAGTGGCGTCCAGCGAGGCCCAGAGGGCGCGATTGATGGTGTAGCTGTAATGGCCTTCAATGGCATACAGCGGCTTTTGCTCAAGCTTGCTGTCGCCCTGGTATTCGTCGTTGTCACCGAACAGCGAAACCCAGGTGTTGAGTTCAAGCCAGGTAGGGCCGATGGGCGTGCCAAAGCCGATTTCCGGTTTGAAGACCCAGCGGTTGGCTCCGATATTGATCACCCGGTTTTTGTCGTAGTCACCGGTGGGCGTCGTCACCCACAGGGCGCCGGTGAGAAAGGTTTCCGGGGTCCATGTGGCAAATTCCTCCTTGCTCAGGGCCGGGCCGCCGAAGATGTTGTGCGCCAGCACCACTTGGGCGTCGCCCATGCCGCCGTTGTGCTTGGTGCCGGTGAAAAAGCGGGCGTTGTCAAAAGACGCCGAGAGGTCGGCATAGGGTTGCAGGAACTGGATCGCGGTGTTGCGACCTTCTACGGAGAACGATCGGGCATAGCGCAGGATGTAGACATCAGCATTGAGCGACAGGCCGTCGATGGGCAGTGATGTGTCGATGGGGGTGTTGCTGTCGACGCGGTTGTAATACCCGAACAGCATGTTCAGGTCGGTGGGCGTGTTTTGCCAGTCGCGGGCATTGTCGGCTCAGCTTGCCAGCGGCATCAGGGCCAGCGTGAGTGCCGTGACACTGGCTTTGCGGGCGGTGCTTGATCCCATCGTATTGCTCCTTCAATAGCCCATGGCGCTCTATCGTCCGATGCGCGGCGAATTTATTTTTATTGACGCTAGCACTAACCCCGGGATTCGCTGTCGTGGTGGCTAAAAACTGCCGATTCTGTGGTCTGGGTCACTGTTAAATGACCAACGGTTATCTGCCCCGTAGACTTTGCTGGCTCTGGCCTGGGGGTTGAGTACTGGTTATTTAGCCACCTGTACAAGCTGGCTGCGTGATATCGTATTGGCCTTTATCAAGGGGATTTCCAATGCGAATGCTGATTGGCGTTTTGAGCCTGGCCTTGCTGGCCGGTTGTGTGTCTCCTGCGATGGACACTGCCCGCAGCAAAGCACCGGTCCGGGTGCTGGCGTCGGATAAAGCCACGGCGCTGGTCGCCGAATGCATCAAGTTTTCCTGGGAGGACGAAAGCGTCTTCGGGGTGGATGCCAGTGCCTATGTCAACAACGACAAGACCGGCCCACTGACGGTGTATACCCGTGGCGCAGAGTCCTTTGCCGATCTGGTGCCCCAGGGTACGGGCACTTCGGTGAGCTATTACGCCAAGCAACCCGGCGACGCTAGCGCCATGCGCCGTTTGGCGATGCTGGCGACATGCTTGTAAGTTCGTGAGGCTGCGACGGTGGAATTGAGGCAGGGGTTTGTCCTGACCCGGCACTGGCGCGATACGCCGTCGGGTATCGAAGTCGACTTCTGGTTGGCGACCGATGACGGGCCGCAGCACGTGCGCCTGCCTTGTCAGACCTCGACCGCGTTCATCCCGACGGTGCAGCTCGCTCAGGCGCAGACGCTGTTGCAGGATGAACGGGGTGTGGCGTTTCGCGAGCTGCAGCTCTGCGATTTTCAATCGCGACCGGTCACGGGCCTTTACTGCCGCCAGCATGCCCAGTTGATGGACGTTGCCCAGCGTCTGCGGCGCGCCGGGGTCGATGTGTATGAGGCTGATGTGCGCCCGCCGGAGCGTTTCCTGATGGAGCGTTTTATCACCGCCCCGGTGAGTTTCGGCGGCCGGGCCCAGGACGATGGTTCGTTGCTGGATGCCCGGCTAAAGCCCCATCCCGATTACCGGCCGCGCTTGAAACTGGTCTCGCTGGATATCGAGACCAGCGCCCAGGGTGATCTGTATTCCATTGCCCTGGAGGGCTGTGGCCAGCGTCAGGTGTATATGCTGGGCAAGGCCACCGAGGCTGACACTGCAGTCGATTTCGATCTTGAGTTCTGTGCGACCCGGGGCGACCTGTTGCTGCGCCTGAACCAGTGGCTGGCGCTGCATGATCCCGATGCAATCATTGGCTGGAACGTTGTGCAATTTGACCTGCGGGTATTGCACGAGCATGCCCGCCGGCTGGGCATTCCGTTGCTGCTGGGACGTGGGGGCAGTGAAATGCAGTGGCGCGAGCACGGCACCCGAAACAACCATTTTTTCGCCAGCGCGGCGGGGCGTCTGATCATCGACGGCATTGAGTCGTTGCGTTCGGCAACCTGGTCGTTTCCCTCCTTCAGCCTGGAAAACGTCTCCCAGACCCTGCTGGGTGAAGGCAAGGACATCAGCACGCCGTATCAGCGCATGGACGAAATCAACCGCATGTTTGCCCATGACAAGCCTGCGCTGGCGCGCTACAACCTCAAGGACTGCGAGCTGGTGACGCGGATATTCGCGAAAACCGAGTTGCTGACCTTTCTGCTGGAACGGGCCTCGGTCACGGGCCTTGAGGCAGATCGCAGCGGTGGTTCAGTGGCGGCGTTTTACCATTTGTACATGCCACTGATGCACCGCCAGGGCTTTGTCGCCCCCAATCTTGGCGACAAGCCACCCCAGGCCAGCCCCGGCGGCTTTGTGATGGAGTCCCAGCCGGGGCTTTACGAGTCGGTGCTGGTACTCGATTACAAAAGCCTTTACCCGTCGATTATCCGCACCTTCCTGATCGATCCGCTGGGGCTGGTGGAAGGGCTGCGCGAGCCGAGTGACGAGGCCTCGGTGCCAGGCTTTCGCGGGGCGCGCTTTTCCCGAACCCGGCATTGTCTGCCTGCCATTATCGAGCGGGTGGCCAATGGGCGCGAAGTGGCCAAGCGGGAAAAAAACGCCCCCTTGTCCCAAGCCCTGAAGATCATCATGAATGCGTTCTATGGGGTACTGGGTTCCAGTGGCTGCCGTTTTTTCGATACGCGACTGGCGTCGTCGATCACCTTGCGGGGACACGAGATCATGCTCAAGACCCGGGCATTGATCGAGGCCAAGGGTTACAGCGTGATCTATGGCGACACCGACTCCACCTTCGTCTGGCTGCGCAGCGAACACAGCGAACAAGACGCTGCCCGTATCGGCCATGACCTGGTGCAGCACGTCAACCAGTGGTGGCAGGCCCATGTGCGTGACGAGTACGGGCTCACCAGTGCGTTGGAACTCCAGTTCGAAACCCATTACAGCCGGTTCCTGATGCCCACGATCCGCGGCGCCGAAGAGGGCAGTAAAAAGCGCTATGCAGGGTTGGTGGCCCATGCAGACGGGCGTCGGGAGATGGTCTACAAGGGGCTTGAAACTGTGCGCAGCGACTGGTCGCCGCTGGCCCAGCAGTTTCAGCAGGCGTTGTACCTGCGTATCTTCAATCGCCAGCCCTATCAGGACTACGTACGGGATTTTGTGCGCGGCACCCTGGCTGGGGAGCATGACGAACTGCTGATTTACCGCAAGCGCCTGCGTCGTCAACTCAGTGATTACGAACGCAACGTCCCGCCCCATGTGCGGGCGGCGCGGCTGGCCGATGAGTACAACGACCAGCAGGGACGGCCCCGGCAGTACCAGAACGGCGGCACCATCAGCTACGTGATGACCGTGGCCGGTCCCCAGCCGTTGGAGAACCGCACCGCACAGGTGGACTACGACCACTACCTGACGCGTCAGCTACAACCGGTTGCGGACGCGATTCTGGTATTTGTCGACGACGACTTCAGCGCGCTGGTGGGCGGGCAGATGGGGTTGTTTTAAACGTCGCTGGCGGGTGGGGTGGCCTTGGATTTGGCGCGATCCTTGGCGGCCTTGGCTTCAGCGGCCAGGCACTCCAGGCAGAACTGCTCGGCGTAGCTCATGATGATTTCTGTGGTATCACCCTTGATCGTGCGCGAGCCTGCGAGGATGTAGCGCATGCGCTTTTCGGTCACGCCGATGCGCTGGGCAATCCAGGCCGGGGTCTGGCCGATGCGGTCTACCAGTTTGTTGGCGTATTCGGTGGAGTGGTTGTAGCGTTCAGCGTTGGGAAACATAGGGGGTCCATAAGCGTGGGGATAAAGCCGGAGGGCAGGGTACTCCTTTTCATCGCAATCGCCTGTATTTAAACCACCGGGCTGACGGGATACCTGGCGGCTAGGGTTTTGCCGGCCTGATCAAGCTCTCTGCCGGGATGCCAAACATCTCATGCAGTTTCCAGATCATGGGCAGCGTCAGCGCCCGCTTGCCATTGAGCACCTCGTAAACCCGGTTCTGTCTGCCGATAGCGGGTACCAGGTCGGCAGGTGACAGCCCGGACTGCTCCATCCTGAAGCGTATAGCCTCTATCGGGTTGGGCAGGTCCATCGGGAAGTGCTTAGCTTCATAGGCTTCAATCAAGGTAATCATGACATCGAGGTAGTCGCCCTGCGGGGTGCCTGGTTCCGGCTCATTGTCGAACAGGGGGGAAACAGCCTTCAGGGCGTCCTGGTAGTCTTGTTCAGTACGGATTGGGCGAATATTCATGGGTTACTCCAGTTCAACGGTATTGGCATCAATGGCGTCGTACTGTTTGTGGGTGCCGACGAATTTGATGTAAAGGGCGCTGAAGCGGTAAGCCACCGCGACCACGAGCCGATACTCATTACCTTTGATGTTGAAAACGACTCTGCTGCTTTTGAGAATGCTGGCATGGCGAAACTGGGCCTTGATGTCGGCGGGTGTTTGCCAGTCGGCCTGCCTGGCCTCATCTACCCAGCAAAGGAAGGACTGTTTCGAGCCCGGGTGCTTTTGCCAAAATTTTGTGAGCTGGCTGGTAGCAACAATTCTCATAAAATGATCCTAGTCCCACGGTGGGACTTTAGCAAGTGACTTCCATTTCAAAGCGGCTATTCAAATACCAAGCAACTCCCGTAAATGCCAGGCACAAAGTTCAAGAAAGTGTGTGGTGCCCCTCATGCTCCAAATCACGTGCCGCCTGGTATTTCTGAACTAGAGTTCCCCTCACTTACCAACAGACACGAGAGGGACTTTCATGACTGCGCTGGATGTTTTCTGGGTCGGACTGGGGGGCGGGCTGGGGTCGTTGCTGCGCTGGTGGATCGGGCTGCGGGTGGGGCAGTTGTATAAGGGCTCCTTGCCCCTGGGCACGTTTTTGATCAACGTCAGCGGCGCCTTTGTCATCGGTTACTTGAGCATCCTGTTTACCGTGGACTGGCGTGACCGCTATGGCGACTTCCTGAGTGCTGCCGTGCTCACGGGTATTCTTGGCGGCTACACCACGTTCAGCAGCATGCAGCTGGATGCTTCCAAGCTGGCCAAGGCCCGGGACCGTGCATGGGCGGCAGGTTATCTGATCATCTCGGTACTGGTCGGTCTGGCCGCCGCCGCATTCGGCGCCTGGCTGGCGCGCTGACACAGGAGCAAACACCATGCTGAACATGATTATTCTGATTTTCGTCGGCGGCGCGTTTGGCGCCATGTGCCGCGAATTTGTCATGCTGTCGGTGCCGCGCCTGGCCGACGGTTTCCCGATGGATATTTTTGTCGTCAATATCGTCGCCGCCTTCCTGCTGGGAGTGGCCACGTCGCTGTTCAAGAGCAACCGGATCAATCAGTACGTACACGTGATGGTCGGCACCGGGATCATGGGCGGGTTGTCCACGTTCTCCAGCTTCGTGTTCGGCGCCGTCGAAATGATGAAAGACCCAAGCGGTGTATTTGTCTCCCTCTGCTATCTGGTACTGAGCCTGGTAATCGGTTTTGTCGCCGTTGAACTGGGCCTGGTTGCCGGAGCAAAGGTCACGCCGCTGCCCGCATCAGACAACCCGTAACCAGGGTTGCAACGGCCATGAAAAAGCCCTCGTCAGAGGGCTTTTTTTGTATCCCGGCCGAAGGCTCAGGCCAGGGATGTACGCTTGCCGAAGAACATCTCGGTGATCAGGTCATTGTTGATCTCATCACCCTGCAATGTGCGCACCAGCAGCTCACTGCCCAGCAATGGCAGCGACAGTACCATGGTCGGGTTGACGCGTTTGACCTTGGGCATGTTCCGCGTTTCGTTGACCAGCGCGATGATCTGGGTGTCATCCCCCGCGACTTCCTTGGCCGCCAGAATGGTGAACACGTTCTCGGCGTCGCTGTCGCACAGGGTCACGATGTATTTGGCGTCCTCGGCACCGGCCAATTTCAGGGTTGAAGCGGCCGATGGATCACCTTCGATAATGTCGGCCTTTTCGGGCAAGTCGTGCTGACTGCCGGTGGCGCACACGACCGTGACGTGCTCGCCGCGATCGGTCAGGCCTTTGTAGACGTTTTGTGCCAGTGAACCGACGCCGACGAGGATGTAGTGATTTTTACGGGCCATGTGGGTAATCCTGCCTTTAACGATTCGTTGGATGTTGTTGCTGATCAGCGGGCCGGCAATGGACGCCACCGAGATCGCGAAGATGGTGATGCCCAGGATGATCACCGTCAGGGTGAAAAACCGCGCATCGGTGGTATGGGGCACGATGTCGCCAAACCCCACGGTCGACATCACCACAATGGCGAAGTAGAACGCTGACGGCAGGTCGGTGACGGGGGGAGCGAATCCTTCACCGATGTAGAGTGTGCCCAAGGTGCTGTAGACGATCAGCGAGGCGATGCTGACCACTGCAAAGAAGCTGCCCGTGGCCAGGCTGTAGTGGTCAAACCGGCGCCAGTAGAAGACCAGGACCGCAATCGTGAAGAGTGAAAAGAAGGTCACTGCGTCGGTTTTTTTAAGGATGAAAAAATCAACGCAGACGGTGGCTACCAACAGCAGTAATGCAAAAAACCAGCTGATACGCGACTTGATCAACAGCCCCAGGGACATCAGTACCAGTACAAACCCCACTACAAAACCTGGGATTTCCAGCAAGGCTAAAAAGCTCAGGGCCTCCTTCCATGAGTCAAACGAGCCGGAGACGGTATTGGCGTGAGCAATGCCACGCTGCAACACCGGCATGAATAAAAGAAAGCCATTGATCGCCACCAGCAAAGCGACTCCATAGGCAAAGGAGATACGATTTTTTACGTCCTGTAATAAAGTCATGGCACCTACGACGCGTCTATTGAGGGGTGAAGGGAGTGTAGGCCAGGTTTTCCTGGCTGCCACACGGGGTCTCGGGTGCTGGGTCTTTTCAGGTATTGGCTGCCAGTTGGTCATAACCGCGCAGGTAGTAGTTGAGGGCCGAGATCAACCAGCACAGCACAAACATGCCGATGATCCAGTAGCCAATTTCGCCGAAGTTTTCACTTATGGCATTGATCGGCGTCCATATTCCGCCGGTTAGCTCAAGCTTGTCGGCAATCAGTCCTAATGCCTCGACGCCGCCGATGAACAACGCAACCACCACCGAGGCGGCCGTGATGGTGATGTTGTAGTAGAGCTTGCGCACCGGTTTGGAAAACGCCCAGCCGTAGGCACCGATCATCACGAAGTTGTCCAGTGAATCGATCAGGGCCATGCCCACGGCGAACAGTATCGGGAAAACCATGATCGACCACAGGCTGATGCCGTGGGATGCGCTGGTGGCGCTGATGCCCAGCAGGCCGATTTCGGTGGCGGTGTCAAAGCCCAGACCGAACAGAAAGCCCACCGGGTACATGTGCCAGCTTTTATTGACCAGGTTGAACACCCGGCCAAAGATGCGCGCCATCAGGCCACCTTTGTTAGTGGTGATCAGGTCCAGCTCTTCGGGTGGCAGGCTATGGCCGGCCTTGACCTGCCTGAACTTCTTGTACACCGAGATCAGGATCACCAGGTTGAGCACGCCGAACAGCAGCAGGAACACCGAGGACACCAGGGTGCCGATCAATCCGCCGGTTTCATGGAACCACTCCATGTCGTCCTTGAAAGCCATCGCCGTGACGGCGATGGCAAAGGATGCCAGGACCACGATGGTGGAATGCCCCAGGGAAAACCAGGTGCCCACGGCAATCGGTCGCTTGCCCTGCTGCATCAGTTTGCGGGTGACATTGTCGATGGCTGCGATGTGATCGGCATCCACGGCGTGGCGCAGGCCGAAGCCGTACGCCAGTAAAGCGGTGCCCATCAGTACCGGGTTGTTGCCAAACTCGATAAAGGCCCAGGCCCAGGCGAGGAGGTTGGCCAGAATCAATCCGGCCAGCAGGTAAATGGCACGACGCGTGGTGTTCGACGGTTCGGCATTGACCAGGGGTTGGGCAATCACGGTCATGGGAAGGCTCCGGCAGGGATCGGACATTATTGGCGGTGGGCCGGCATGACGTCTTTGTTGGGCACCAGGAACAACCAGGAAGCCAGCACAAAGGGCATGGTCAGGGTCGGGATGCCTGCCGGGCCCAATACTGTATTCAAGGCGCCCTGCACAAAGACAGTGAAAATCACCCCGATCACGGTGTAGATCAGTACCCGCCAGCTTGGCTTGTTGAAGGTCGAACCCAGGGCGATGGCCGTCAGCACGGCGCTGAATGCATACAGGCCGTTATTGATACTGCTGTGTTCGGCCTGCAGGACCACGGCGGTCAGGACGGCCAGCAGCGATCCGAGAATACCGAACACGGCGGCCCACAACGATGACACCGCCAGCCCTGCGAGAAACAGCACGCTGCCAATCACCGTGCTGATCAGGAACACTTCAGAAACACCGTAGAACGTACTTTTGAACAGGTCGATGCCGTCGAACAGACTGGTGTTGTAGGCGACCAGATCATGGGGCAGGTTGGGCACGGGCAGGGAGCTGTTTTCCAGGCCACCAAAGGCATAGCTGGCCAGCAGCATGGTCCAGGTCACCAGTACGAAGGGGGCGGTGAGCGCAGCGACTTTCCAGGTTTTCAGGATGTCGGCGATGCAGATCGTGACGATCACCGAGACCGCGCTGCCCAGGATGATGCACAGCCACAGGATGGGGGTGACGGCAAGAAAGGTCGGCAGGGCGACACCCACCAGGCAGCCGTTATAGCCATACAGGCCGGCTTTCCAGGAGGTGTGGTCCTTGAGGTGCATGCCGGTGAAGGTTGCTACCACGGTGCCCAGTACACTGCCGTAGGCCACTGCCGGATTGCCTTCGGCAAAAGCCCCGACAAAGATCGCGGCAAAGAACAGCAAGCCGGTCAGGGGGTTGTTCTGGAACATGACTTGAGCGCAACCGCGCAGAGTGACGTCGATAAACTCAAAGACGACGTTGCCATCTGCCACTTTTGACCACTTGGATGCAGTTTCCATATTGACTCTCCCAATTGTGCATTTGGCCTGGATCCGCTTGCGTAGCAGCTGCCGTAGGAACGAGGCTGCGTCCGACGGCGCAGCCGTCGTAATCCCTGAGGACAGGGTTTGACTGGCACACCGCAGTGCCTGATTTTGCGACGGCTGCGCCGTCGGACGCAGCCTCGTTCCTTCGGCAGCTGCTACACAGCTACTTCCACAAAAACTGCGGCTGAAGTGTCAGGCCCAGGATCTCTTCGCGGGCGACTTTCCAGAACTCGCGGATTTGCGCCTTGACCTCACCGCTGTCGTTGCCCAGTACCTTGAAAATCAGCCCGCAGTCGTTCGGTAGGCGGGTGACGCCGCTGGCCAGCCCTGCGCTCATGTCGAAGAGCGCCGGGATGCGCTCCACAATCCGGTCGTGATGCTCCTTGGGCGTGAGCAGCACCACGTTGCCGAACACGTCGAAGGTCTGCATGACACCAATGGCGTCCAGGCTCTCCTTTTTCGGTTCAAGAATGTACTTCTCGACAAACAGTTCGCGGCCCTCAAGGTTTTCAGCGCTCACTCGCGAGGAGTAAACGTCAAAACCGAAACGCTCATCGACATGGTGGTATTTGCGCCCCGACATCAACACTTCGCAGTAGATCGCCGTTGCCGTGGGGTGGATCTTGATCTGGGTGCTGGTGATAAACCGCGCATTGCGATGGGGGATCAGCGGGTCTGGCATAAACTCCAGATAGCCGCCTTCCTCGATTCGCAAGTGCTGGATTTGCGTGGCGTAGTTGGCATCCATCGAATGCACTTTGGTCGCTGACTGGGTGGTGACGTGCCCGCAGGCACCCACCCCTACATTGACGTCAGTGGCCAGGCGGTCGCCCTGCAGCACGCAGCCCGAAGTCGAGATCATGGTCACACAGGGCAGCTCGGGCATCACCTCGTCCCAATACAGGGCCCGCTGCACCAGCGACGGCACGCGCCGCTCCATGTCCGCCAGCACGCTGCGATTGCCGCGCTTTTCAAAACCCAGTCGCAGGTAGCCGCTTTTTCCCACGGCACCACTTTGCATTTGTGGAGGTTCGTCCTGGTACTGCGACAGCTCCGGCGCATCATTGCCCAGTGCGTGAGCGCGCAGCCGTGACGGGGTGTTCACGATCTGGCTCTGCGCTGTCATGCAGTGACCTCACTCTTGACCGCCGGTTTTTGGGCGAACAGGAACATGTGCTCGATCATGTCCACCAGTTCTTCAATGCCGTGGCCGGTCTTGCAGTTGGTGAGGATGTACGGACGGTTGCCGCGCACCACCTTGGTGTCGCTTTCCATGACATCCAGGCTGGCGCCGACATAGGGCGCAAGGTCGATCTTGTTGATGATCAGAATGTCTGCCTGCACCAGGCCCGGGCCATTTTTACGCGGGATTTTTTCGCCTTCTGCCACGTCGATCACGTAGATGTAGAAGTCGGCCAGGGCGGGGCTGAAGGTCAGGGTCAGGTTGTCGCCGCCGCTCTCGATCATGATCAGGTCGCTGTCGGGGAACTTCTCTTCCATTTCCTCGACCGCTGCAATGTTCATGCTCGGGTCTTCACGCACTGCGGTGTGCGGGCAGGCACCGGTCTCGACACCCAGGATCTTGTCTTCGTCCAGGATCCCTTTGAGGGTGCGCTTTACCTGCTTGGCGTCTTCGGTGGTGACGATGTCGTTGGTGATGATCAATGGCTTGTAGCCACGGTTGATCAGAATCGGAGTGATCACTTCGATGATCGCGGTTTTACCTGAACCGACCGGGCCGCCAATACCAATACGAGTAATCTTTTTCACGGTTATTTCCTTACCAGATAGGGGAGCTGATTGAGCGTCGACCACGTCAACGCAATCCGGGAGTATCAGTTCATGAACAGCCGCACGTGTGCTTTGACGTGAGCGGCGGCGAGCACATCGACGATGGGTACATAGGACGACATCTGTTCGATATCACCGATTTCAGCGATGTCGCAGAAGGCTTCAATGTCGTGGTTGAGTTCGAACAGAATGTGCTGGGTGTCCAGGTGCGTGACCCGCATAAGGCGCATGGCGGCGCTGAGGATGGTCATGGCGACACCGTACTGGTGCATCACCACCACTTCCCTGGCGCCAATGCCCTGGGTCGACATCACCACGGCCTGGGTGACGGGGTAGGTGCCCGCCGCGTTGCCGGCCTTGATCTGCTCCAGCCACCAGCGGACCAAGGGTTTTTCGACGACATGGATCGACATTTCGGCCAGTTTTTTACCCATGCGCGTCGCCATCAACCGGCTTTCTTCGTTGAGCTTGCGGTTATTGACCGCCCAGTCCGCGCGCAGGATCCCGTCGCGGTCTTCGGCGACACAGGCCCGGTGTGCGGCGACCACGCCCATGCCGTCACAACTGGCCGCTTGTTTGAGCGCCGTGAGGACAAAGCCCTTGAGGGTCGCGACATCGTGAACGATGCCTTTCTGAATGGCGGATTCCACGCCGTTCGAGAACGAAAAGGCACCCACTGGCAATACGGAATCGCCAAACTGCATGATGCGAATTAGATCTGATGCGTTCATCAAAGCGCCTTCTTGCCGGATTCAGTGCTTATGGCTGTGAAACGTATGGCCATTGTCGTGGCTGTGACTGTGCGAGTCGTGACTGTGCAGGCCCTGGATCTTGAGGGCTGCCGCGTCCAGCTTGTCTTGCGGGCTGGCCACGTGAACGTGGGTGTCGGTTTCTTCGGCGCCGCCAAACAGCAGGCGTGCCTCTGAAGTGGTCAGCAGGGGCAGGACTTCAGCGCCGCCGACAAAGGCATACGGCAAGTGTTGAAAGCCGTGGGTGCGCATCACCGAATCCATCATTTTGGTTTCGACCGTGAGCGGGATGTACACCTCGTTGTGTTTGGTCACGGCTTTCCAGTGCTGGTTGCCCAGGGCATGGCCCAGTTCGAAGCTGGTCTTGATCAGAACGTCCAGGGGTTGCTGTTTAAGTTCCTTGAGGTCAATCACCATCACGTCGCGCAGGTTCAGTTGCACCACTACGGCGGTGTTGGTGGCGTCATCCCACATCAGCACATCACCGTCGGACAGCACGACGTTGCGCTCCAGCGAGATACCCAGGTCCAGCCCGCCGAGACTGGTGCGCCGGCAGCGGCTTTTTTGCGCTTCACGCTGGTCCAGTACCAGAAGGTCGACATTGGCGCTTTCCAGTTTCTGTTTCCAGAGCGGGTCTTTCTTGGCGTTGCCCAGAATGTGTTCAATCAAAATCACGTCGCAAACTCCTTCCCCGAATCATTTGCCGGGCGTTTGCCGCCGGGGATGAATGCGTCCCCGGCGGCTGCCCGTTCAGACTTTAGCCAAAGAAATAACGCTGGTTCATGGTGGCCACGTCGATGGGTTTGCACGTGGCGTGCACACCGTCGACTTTTACGGCGAAGGTTTCAGGGTCAACTTCGATAAGCGGCGTCTGGTCGTTGCGTACCAGGTCTTTTTTGGAGACGGTGCGACAGCCCCGTACTGCCACGACCTGACGTTCCAGCCCGGCTTTTTCTTTCACGCCGTCTTCAAGGGCCGCTTGCGACACGAAGGTCACGCAGGTGTCCTGCACGGTTTTGCCGAACGCGCCAAACATCGGGCGGTAGAACACCGGCTGTGGGGTTGGCAGGGAGGCGTTCGGGTCACCCATCGCGGCCCAGTTGATCATGCCGCCCTTGATCACCATCTTCGGCTTGGCACCGAAGAAGCGCGGATCCCAGAGCACCAGGTCGGCCATCTTGCCGACTTCGACCGAGCCCAGCACGTGGCTGATACCCTGGGCCAGGGCCGGGTTGATGGTGATCTTGGCCACGTACCGCAGTACACGGAAGTTGTCGTTGTCGGCACTGTCTTCCGGCAGTTTGCCGCGCGAAACCTTCATCGCATGGGCGGTCTGCATCACGCGCAACCAGTTTTCACCGACCCGGCCCATGGCCTGGGAGTCACTGGAGAACATGGAGATAACGCCCATGTCCTGCAGCACGTTTTCGGCGGCGATGGTTTCCGGGCGTACCCGGCTTTCGGCAAACGACACGTCGGCCGGCACGTTCGGGTTGAGGTTGTGACAGACCATGATCATGTCGAACAACTCGGCCTGGCTGTTGACACCATAGGGCAGGGTCGGGTTGGTCGAGCTCGGCAGCACGTTGTTCTGGCTTGCCACCCTGATGATGTCGGGGGCGTGACCGCCACCGGCGCCTTCAGTGTGGAAGGTGTGGATGGTACGACCTTCGAAGGCATCAATGGTGTCTTCGACGTAGCCACATTCGTTAAGGCTGTCGGTGTGCACCGACACCTGGACGTCCATCTCGTCGGCAGTACGCAGCGCATGGCGTATGGCGTTTGAAGTTGCGCCCCAGTCCTCGTGAACCTTCAGACCGGCGACACCGGCGATGATTTGCTCGGCCAGCGGGTCGCGGCCGAAGGAGTTGCCTTTGCCGAGCATGCCGACGTTGACCGGCAGCCCTTCGAGCGAGCGCAGCATCTGGCGGATGTTCCACGGGCCTGCGGTCACGGTGGTGCCGTTGGTGCCGTCGGTAGGGCCGATGCCGCCGCCGAAGAAGGTGGTCACGCCATTGGACAGCGCATGGTAGGCCTGTTGTGGCGAGATCAGGTGAACGTGGGTGTCGATCCCGGCTGCGGTCAGGATCAGGTGCTCACCGGAAATGGCGTCGGTGCTCACACCCACCACCAGGCCGGGGGTCACTCCGCTCATGGTGCCCGGGTTGCCGCTTTTGCCGATACCGACAATCTTGCCGTCACGCACGCCCACGTCGGCTTTGATCACGCCCTGGATCGCGTCGATGATGGTGACGTTGGTGATCACCAGATCCAGCACACCGTTGTCGCGGGTCAGGGTGTTGTCGGCCCCCATGCCGTCTCGCAGGGATTTGCCGCCGCCGTAGACGGATTCTTCGCCGTAACCACGTAAGTCCTTTTCAATCTCGACAAACAGGTTGGTGTCACCCAGGCGGATTTTGTCGCCCGTGGTAGGGCCGAACAGGCCTGCATATTCTTTGCGTGAAATGGTTGGCATCGGTGGCTCCTTTTCTAATGCCGCGCGGTCGTCAATGACTCAACGGCGCGTGTGCAAAATATGAAAATGCTGTGGTTACTTGTCGTTGACGGGCTTGGCAGGCTTGGAGAACTTGAACCCGTGATCGACTGCGCGCTGAATGGCCTGGAGTTTTTCCGGGCGTTCATGGTTGCTGGTCATTTTGTCCGGTGCCCAGCCATCCACCAGGTTGTTGAAGCCGTAAAGGGTTTGCTTGCCACCGTAAGGGATCAGCGGCACCTCAATTTCGTCACCCGGCTCGAAGCGGATAGCGGTGGTGGCTGAAATATTCAGGCGCTTGCCAAACGCTGCGGCACGGTCGAACTCAAGGGCACGGTTGACTTCGAAGAAATGAAAGTGAGAACCGATCTGGATCGGACGGTCACCGGTGTTACGCACTTTGACTTTGGTGACAGGGCGGTCTTCGTTGAAGGTGATCGGTGTGCTGGCGTAAATGGTGCCGCCCAGGGGGACATCCGCTTCATTGCCCTTGTGTACGCCGCCTGGATTTTTGGCGTGGGGGATGGTGTGCTTGGGATGGGTATCCTGGTGCGGTCCTGCGGTCTCTTTGGTGCTCATGACTGATTCCTCAAAACGCGGAAGTTTTGCGTTAACCGGGTGTGGAGCAGGCGGTTACTTGATCGGGTCATGGACCGTGACCAGACGGCTGCCGTCGGTGAAAATCGCCTCAACCTGAACATTGGGAATCAGGTCGCTGACACCTTCCATCACGTCATCTTTGGTCAGCACCTTGCTGGCCTCGGTCATGACATCTTCAACCGACTTGCCGTCCCGCGCGCCTTCCAGTGCGGTCACGGTGATAATTGAAACAGCCTCTGGATAGTTCAATTTCAAGCCGCGAGCCTTGCGCCGGAATGCGACGTCCGAGAGGGTGTAAACCATCAATTTTTCGACTTCTCTGGGGGTGAGCTGCATAAGCCCTCCTATTTACAGTGCGGTAGGAATTAAAGTTCTGGAGTGCAGGTCAGGCGTGCGCGCATGCCTAACACTCCACACGTCGGGAGCGTGCAAAGGCGGGTTGAGGTTCGGGTGGTTTTTGGGTGCAGGTGGTCGTTTCATAGGCTCAACCGTTCAAATCCATTAATACGGGTGCGAGCAGAGCCTAGACCATAATTCCCGGCAGGCCAGGCGAAGGAGAAGGGTGGGCAAGAGGGAGTTGACACATGATGAAATCAAGTGTTTTTAATATATTTCGTTATAAAACATAGACTTATATGGTTTTTTGTATGTTCTTGAATCGTCTTTTTTAGCCAGAAAAGCGTTTTCTGAGTACGAAAAAACCACATTCCTTGTGCTTTAAGTCATCGAAATGGTGTGCGTGTTCGATTAATGGCTGTCCTCAGCGCGCAAGGCAGGGACCTGAATGGCGAGTGCAGCCTGTGTGGCTTTCGCACTGCGCCCGGTCAACGAACCGTTCAGGTCGACGCCAAAGCGCTATTTTTCACTCGGAAGTTTGTCGTTTTTAAACAAGTGCCTGTGGTTGTTCTGATAGAGCGCGCTGTGCAGTTGGTCATTGAGTTCAGTCAGTTGCCTGAGCATTTCCAGGCTCAGCCAGACATAGGCGTAAAAGGGTGTTTCAGTGATCTTTCCATCAAGGCTCTTGAGAACAAGCTCATGCAAGTCGTGGGTTTTCTGGCGCAGTTCGCCACTGATCTGGTTGTTTGCGATGCCCAGGCACAATTTGTTCTGGAGTGATTCCAGGGCTTGTGGAATCAGTTGGTGAAGGTCACTCAATGCCGGTTCGCTCTCAATCAGCAGATGGCTCTCGCGTGAAGACCAGTACGCATCGATCATCAGGCTCATGGTCGCCAGCATGTTGCGGTGCAGGGTTTGCACGGCCTCGAACACTTGTGGCTTGAGGTTGGTTTCTTTGCTCGCGGGAGCGATGTAGTTGCGTAACTTGATAATCGCATCCAGTTCATCCTTCAACTGGTCTTCCAGGTCGGGGCGCTCGGCGATCCGGGGGGAGAAGTACGCCGCGTACAGCTCATTGATCTTGCCCAGGCTTGCGCTGAGTTTGATCCGCAGGTCGGTGTAGGCCCGCAGGGGGTAAATGCTGGTATAGAGCATGGCCAGCAAGGAACCTGCCAGTACGTAGCCACTGCGGGTGAGTGCGGACTCCATGTCATTGGGCGGGGCGCAACTGACCACCGCCAGCGTTGCGCCGATCAGCAGGGCCATGTAAGGGTGTTTGCCGAGGGTCAGGTAGCCGGCGATGAACATCAGGACGCCGGACCACACCAGCATGAGGGAGAACGAATAGGTTTCCAGGTACAACCCCACCAGCCCCGACAGCGCACCAATGATAGTGCCGCCGGTACGTTGCACGGCCCGGGAGGACACATTGCCCCAATAAGGCTGCGGCCCCATCACGATGAGCATGGTGATCAGGGCATAGGAGGCGCCGTCGAGTTTGAAGTAGCGGATGACAACAAAGGTAATCAGGAACGCCAGGCTGATACGGGTGGCATGGATCCAGTGGTTGTATTTGCAGGCCAGTTTTTCCAGATTTGAAATCTTTTTACCCAGCTGCATAGAGTCCCCAATCGTTGTAATGGATTGGGCTGCCAGCGTAGTTCAGGATGGGTGGGTCCACCACTTGGGATGGCTCTGCTTTGGGGCGTAGAGAAATGGCAGGCGTAAAAAAGGCCATTACCTTCATGGGGATCCGGTAATGACCAAAAATTCTCAACCAAAGAGAGCGTCAGGCATCAACCTGACGGGCGGCAATGTATCAAGGTCAAACTTAGTTAGCTAGCTAAGTGTACGCGAAACTGTTTTACCTGATGCGCAACAATGGTGCATGGCGAGCCGGCTAGGCACGCCAAGCGTTACCCGATACCCTTTGGCCCATGCAAATACCTGACTTGAATCTGCTTGTTGCCTTGAACGTCTTGCTCGAAGAAGGCTCGGTGGTGGGCGCTGCCCGGCGCATGAACCTGAGCGCTCCGGCCATGAGCCGCACCTTGACCCGAATCCGTGAAGTCTTGAATGACCCTATTTTGGTGCGTTCAGGCCGTGGGCTTGTCCCCACTCCCAGGGCACTGGAGTTGCGTGAGCAGGTGAGGGGTGTGGTTGAGCTGGCGCACGGGGTGTTCACCCAAAGCCAGAACAGTGATTTACGTGAGCTGGAGCGCACGTTCAGCATTCGCGCCAATGACGTGTTCTTTGGTGTTTATGGCGCAGCGTTGCGCCAGCAAATGGCCCTGGAAATGCCCAAGGCCACGTTACGGGTCGTGCCTGAGGGGTTTACCGATGATGAGGCGTTGAATGAAGGCCGCATTGACCTGACCATCTGCGCCACCAACCGCTTCAGCTCGGATATCAAGGTGCAAAGGTTGTTCACCTGCCCCTTTGTAGGGCTGGCCCGGGAGGGGCATCCGATTTTCGATGAGCCCATTACGGCCGGGCGGTTTGCCGGTTTCGACCATATCAGCGTGTCACGCAGGGGGCATGCCCGTGGACCGATCGATACGCTGCTGGCCGAGCTGGGGCTGGAGCGCCGGGTGTCGTTCACTACGCCGACGTTTTACTCGGCGATCTTTGCCTTGACGGGGGGGGATCTGATCTTGCCTTTGATGCCCCAGATGTTGCTCAAAACCCTTGAGCCACTGGGCCTCAAACTGCGTCCGTTCGAGTTGCCGCTCACGTTGCAGCCGGTCGATATCGTCCAGGCCTGGCACCCGCGCCTGGACAACGATCATGCCCATAGCTGGCTGCGTCGCACCCTCAAAACCTTCTGTGACAATGCGCTGACTTAGGGGTTGGCCGCCTTTGTGGGAGCGGGCTTGCTCGCGATTCGGACCGCCGGGTGAGTCAGGCATGGTGGGTTGATGCCATCGCGAGCAAGCCCGCTCCCACAAGTGCGCAGATTATTGCGTCTGGTGCACTCCAGAGTTAGTTATTTATCAATTTTTATAGCTATTTCGCCTGATTAAACTGTCCGTCATCTATCAAGTCGACGGAGTGAGCCATGTATTGGCGGTTTGATCATGGGCGCAGTCTGGCGCCTGGAGCAGGGGTGTGACGGCGCTGGTCGCAGGCGTCGCGGCCCCGGCACCGTCCCCGGCTGTCAGTGCGGCATTTGGCCTGCGGATTTTTACCGGTCTGTTGGGCGTCTTGCTGGCGGTGCTGGTATCGGGGTTCAACGAGAATGTCACCAAGGTGGCCATGCCCGATATTCGTGGGGCAATGGGCATCGGTTTTGACGAAAGTACCTGGTTGCTGGCGGTGTATTCGGCCACGTCCATCAGCGCCATGGCCTTTGCGCCCTGGTGTGCGGCAACCTTCTCTTTGCGACGTTTTACCCTGTGTGCCATAGGCGCCTTTTTGCTGCTGGGCATCCTCTGTCCGTTGGCTCCCAATGTCGATGTGCTGATGCTGCTGCGCACCTTGCAGGGTTTTGCCGGTGGTGCCTTGCCGCCCATGCTGATGTCGGTGGCGCTGCGTTTTTTGCCGCCGGGCATTCGTCTGTACGGGCTGGGCAGTTATGCGCTGACGGCAACCTTTGGTCCCAGTTTTGGTACGCCACTGTCTGCCTGGTGGGTGGAGTATGCCGGGTGGCAATGGGCGTTCTGGCAAATCATCCCGCTGGGCCTGTTGGCGATGGCCTGCGTGGCCTGGGGTTTGCCCCAGGACCCATTGCGGCTGGAGCGCTTCAAGCAGTTTGACTGGCGCGGTCTGATGCTGGGTTTGCCGGGCCTAGTCATGCTGGTGCTGGGGCTGGAACTGGGCCAGCGGATGAACTGGTTCGAATCGCCGATGATTCAGTTTTTTATTGTCGGGGGCTCGGCCCTGATGGTGTTGTTTTTTATCAATGAATGGTCGCATCCGCTGCCGTTTTTCAAGTTGCAGTTGCTGAAAATCCGCAACCTGGCCCATGCCTTGCTGACGTTGGGCGGGGTGCTGTTTGTGTTGCTGGCGGTGATCAAGATCCCGTCCAGTTACCTGGCTCAGGTGCAGGGATATCGTCCCCTTGAAACCGCGCCAGTCATGTTGATGGTGGCGTTGCCACAACTGATAGCCCTACCGCTGGTGGTCGCGCTGTGCAACCTGCGCTGGGTCGATTGCCGCTGGGTGCTGGCCATTGGTCTGGCGCTGCTGGCGCTGGCGTGCGGGATTGGTTCGCAGGTGACTTCGATGTGGACTCGCGAGAATTTTTACGGCTTGCAGGCGATTCAAATCATCGCCCAACCAATGGCCGTGATCCCGTTGTTGATGCTGGCCACGGGCGGCCTGAACCCGGCGGACGGCCCGTTTGCATCGGCCTGGTTCAACACCGTCAAAGGTTTTTCAGCGGTCGCAGCAGGCAGTGTGCTGGGCGTGTTGACCCTCAATCGCGAGCACTTCCATTCAACGATGTTGCTCGATCGCCTGGGCAACTCGCCGCTGGTCAGTACCGGGACAGATCTGGCGCGCCGGGTTCATCAGCAAGCGGTGGTGCTGACGTCTGCCGATCTTTATCTGTACATGGCCGCCCTGGCGCTTTTATTGATTGTGTTAATCCCTTTTGGCCCCACGCGGATCTACGCGCCGGGCACACCTGTTGGAGCAGTGAAATGAGTACAACAAGCGGGCGCAAGCCTTTGATCGTGGCCGGCGCGGGTCTGGCGGCCTTTATCGTGCTGTACGGGGTGTGGCGGCTGGTGTTTGCCACGGGCACGGTGCAGAACACCAACGATGCCTTTGTCAGCGCCGATTACACCCTGATTGCGCCAAAAGTCGCGGGGTTTATCGACGAGGTGCTGGTGCAGGACAACCAGCCGGTGAAGGCCGGGCAGTTGCTGGCGCGGATCGATCCGCAGGACTACCAGGCTGCCGTGCAGGCGGCGCAAGCCAGTGTCGCGACGGCGCAGGCACAACGGGTCAATGCACTGGCGATGCTGGAACGTCAGCGTTCGCTGATCGAACAGGCCAAGGCCACGGTCGATGCAGATCTGGCACAGGTCGAGTTTGCCGAGCATGAGTTGCAACGCTATCAACATCTGGCGGGGCAGGGTGCAGGCACGCTGCAAAATTCCCAGCAGGCAAAAAACCGCTCGCTGACCGCCCGGGCCGAGCTGGCCCAGCACAAGGCCGCCCTGGAAGCCGCCCGCCAGCAAACCCGCGTGCTGGCCGCCCAGGCCACCGCAGCGCAAGCGTCGGTTCAGTATGCCGAGGCCTTGCAGGCGCGGGCCGAACTGGACCTGTCCCACACTCAACTGACGGCCCCTTTTGACGGTGTGGTGGGACGACGCAGCGTGCGTCTTGGCGCCTACGTCAAACCCGGCGATACCGTGCTGGCGGTTGTACCGCTGGCGGATGCCTTCGTGGTTGCCAATTTTCTGGAGCATCAGCTTACGAACATGCAGGCGGGGCAGCGTGTGACGATCCAGGTCGACAGTTTTCCCGGCCAGACCTTGCAAGGCACCGTCGACAGTATTGCGCCGGCAACCGGTGTGACGTTCTCGGCCATTGCCCCGGATAACGCAACGGGCAACTTCACCAAGGTGGCGCAGCGCATTGCGGTGAAAGTGACGCTGGATCAAGGGCAGTTGCTGGCCAGTCAATTGCGCCTCGGGATGTCGGTGAATGCGTCCATCGATACGGCGACTGCGCACGACCAGCAGGTCAGCACACGATGAAAAACACTGCATTGGCCTGGGCTGTGGCCTGTTACAGCGTGCTGACTTTAAGTGGTTGCGTGGTGGGCCCGGATTTTGAGGCGCCCGTGCCCGCGCTGGCAAAGAACTGGGCGCCCGTTGCCACCCAGGCGGGACATAGCCGGGCCGTCGAGTCGGCAATAGACCCGCGTTGGTGGGACCGTTTTGGCGATCGTCAACTGTCGGCCCTGGTGCGCGAGGCGCAACACAGCAACTTTGATGTGCAACTGGCGGCCAGCCGTCTGGAGCAAAGCCTTGCGATTCGCCGTCAGATTAACGCCGACACCTTGCCCAAGGTGGACGGTACGGCTGCTTACAGTCGCAGCCGTAACAGCCAGCAGGGTTTGGGTGATCCTTCGGGGTACAGCGGCAAGCAGGCGTTCAACCTGTGGAATGGTGGCCTGGGTTTCAGTTGGGAGGCTGACCTGTGGGGCAGGGTCAAGCGCTCGGTCGAAGCGGCTGATGCTTCGGTGCAAGTGGCGGCAGAGGATCGTCACGGGGTGCAGTTGCTGGTGATCGTGCAGACCGCGCAGCACTACATTCAGCTGCGCGGTACGCAGCAGGCTCTGGCGGTGGTGGAGCAAAACCTGCAGATTGCCCGCCGTAGCCTGGAGCTGACCCGATTGCAGCTCAAGGAGGGAGTGGCCACCGACCTGCAAGCGTCGGAAGCCGCCGCCCAGGTGGCCGAGATTGAAGCGCGCATGGCACCGTTGCAGCAGCAAAGTGCGCAATTGATCAATGCCCTGAGCCTGCTGCTGGCCCGCGAGCCACGGGCCTTGCAGCAGCAATTGAGCGCAGTGGCACCGGTGCCGGCCTATGGCGCGGATGTGCCGATTGGCGTGCCCAGCGAGTTGGCCCAGCGTCGTCCCGATATCCGCCGTGCCGAGGCGCAACTGCATGCGGCGACGGCAGCGATCGGCATGGCCAAGGCTGACTTTTATCCCCGTATTACCTTGTCTGGAAGCCTGGGAATGCAGGCCATGCAGCTATCGGACTTGGGCAGTTGGGGGGCGCGCAACTTTGCGTTCGGGCCGGGGTTGAGCGTGCCGGTATTTGAGGGTGGGCGTTTGCAGGGGGCCTTGCAATTGCAGGAAGGGCGACAGCAAGAGGCGGGCATTGCCTATCAAAAAACCGTGTTGCGGGCCTGGCATGAGGTGGACGATGCGCTGGTAGCGTACCAGGCCAGCCAGCGTCGACGTGACAGCCTGCAGCAGGCGGTGATGCACAGCCAGCGTGCGCTGGATAGCGTTCATCAACAGTACGCCCAGGGCACGGTGGACTTCCTGAACGTGTTGACCGTGCAAAACGCGCTGCTGGCCAACGAAGCGGCACTGGTAGACAGCACCGCGCAGGTGTCGCTGTCGCTGGTGGATGTGTTTGGTGCATTGGGTGGAGGGTGGCAGGGGTAGTTGCCTGGGGGCGGGGGCCTGTGTGGGAGCGGGCTTGCTCGCGATGGCCACGCTTTGGTGACTCAGTCACACCGAGCAGTTCGCATCCCAAGCCAGCCCGCTCCCACAGGTTTTGCAGTGGTTTCTACAGGATTTGCTATGCTCGCGCCCTCGACCGCAAGCGCCAACATAGGCGTGTCCAGTTCACATTGAGCCTATTTATGTCTGCTGATACTCAAGCCACAACGGTGCGTTTTTCCCGTTCCGACTACAGAACCCTGGGCCTTGCCGCCCTGGGCGGGGCGCTGGAAATTTACGACTTCATCATTTTCGTGTTCTTCGCCCTGACCCTCAGCCAGCTGTTTTTTCCGCCGGACATGCCCGAATGGCTGCGTTTGCTGCAAAGCTTCGGGATTTTCGTGACCGGTTATCTGGCGCGTCCGTTGGGCGGGATTCTGATGGCGCACTTTGCCGACCATCTGGGACGCAAACGGGTCTTCAGCCTGAGCATCCTGATGATGGCGCTGCCCTGCCTGCTGATCGGGATCATGCCCACTTACGCGGATATCGGTTACTTCGCGCCGCTGATCCTGTTGGCGCTGCGCATCCTGCAGGGCGCGGCGGTAGGGGGGGAGGTGCCCAGTGCCTGGGTATTTGTGGCCGAGCACGCTCCGGCCGGTCGCCGGGGCTTTGCCCTGGGTTTCCTGCAAGCCGGGCTGACCTTTGGCTACTTGATTGGCGCCTTGACCGCGACGCTTCTCGCCCAGATGTTCACACCAGCAGAAATCCTCGATTACGCCTGGCGCTTTCCCTTCCTGCTCGGTGGCGTATTCGGTGTGATTGGCGTGTGGCTGCGTCGCTGGCTCAGTGAAACTCCGGTGTTTTTGGCCCTGCGCGAGCGCAAGGAAGGCCGGGCAGAGTTCCCGTTGCGCACGGTTTTACGTGATCACCGTGGGTCTTTGCTGCCGGCGGCGTTGCTGACCTGCGTCCTTACCAGCGCCGTGGTGGTGTTTGTGGTGATCACGCCGACCGTGATGCAGCAACGCTTTGGCATGACTGCCAGTCACACCTTTGCGTTGAGCAGCCTGGGCATTGTGTTTTTGAATATCGGCTGCGTGCTGGCCGGTCTGATCGTCGACCGTATTGGCGTCTGGCGCAGCATTGCGCTGTACAGCGTTTTGCTGCCACTGGGTATCGGCCTGTTGTACGCCAGCCTGGTTGGTCAGTGGGCACTGCCAGGCCTGGCCTATGCATTTGCCGGTTTGACCTGCGGGATTGTCGGGGTGGTGCCGTCGGTGATGGTTGGCCTGTTTCCTGCGCCGATCCGCGTCTCGGGCATTTCGTTTACCTACAACATCGCCTACGCACTCTGGGCCAGCACCACGCCGTTGCTGCTGATCGCGCTGATGCCGTGGAGTCCGTGGGTGTGCGTGGCGTTCTGCGGGGTGATGGGGGTGGTCGGGTTGCTCACGGCTCGGCGCTATGGTTCCAGCGGTGCCACTCAGGTCGAACAGCGCTTGTTGGCCAAGGCCGAGATGTAAGGGTTTGACCTTCTGTCATCGCAGTGATTGCTGGCTTTAATAGGAAGCATTACTATTCGCGCCCCACCTGTGTAGTCCCCTGCGATGACTCAGAAAGTGCCCCGTAAAACGGGCTTCTTTGACCATTACGAAGAGTTGATCGGAACCTGGACCCGGCGCCTGCGCAACCGACAGCAGGCCCAAGACCTCGCCCATGACACTTTTGTCCGCGTGCTCGAATCCAATCTGGATGCGGTCGAGCAACCGCGTGCGTATTTGCACCAGACAGCACGCAATATCGCGGTGGACGGTTTTCGTCGTGAAGAACTGCGCGACGCCAAGGAGCAGGCAGGTGCTGCTTCAGGGGCGGGCGAAACCGGCGATCCGGAGCAGTACATGCGCGCCCTGCAGTTGGCTGAGTCGGTTGAAAGGGCACTGCAGGAACTCCCGATCAATTGCCGTAAAGTCTTTGTCTGGCAGAAGATCGAAGGCCTCACCCAGGCCGAAATTGCCGAGCGCCTGGGGCTGTCCAGGAACATGGTAGAAAAGTATATGATCCGCACCCTGCGCCATCTGCGTGAACGTGTGGGGTCTGCGTGATGACATCGGTAAAGGATTGCATGATGGATACACGTGACTGTACGTGTGACAGCGCGAGCGTGCGCGATGCTGCCGCGACCTGGTTTGCGCGGGTGCAGGCGCAGACCCTGAGCGTGGCCGAGCAGGCCGAATTCGAGGCCTGGCTTGCTCAGCACGCCAGCCATGAAGTGGAATACCAATGGCTGGCCAGCCTGTGGTCCGCTGCCGACCTGTTGCCCAAGGCCCGACTGCAGGCGTTGTGCGAAGCGCCGGCACCCAGGCTTCAACGCCGCTCGTTCCTGGCTTACGGGCTGGCCGCGAGTGTTGTGGCAGCAGTGGCCGGGGCGGGTCTGTGGATGCAGCTGCACTCCTCAGCGGGCTACCAGGCAGAGTTCGCCACGGCGATGGGCGAGCGGCGCACAGTGACCTTGCCCGATGGTTCATCCATTGAACTCAATGGCCGCAGCCAGGTACGGGTCAATTTCGAACGCCGCCAGCGCACGGTCGAGCTGCAACAGGGCGAGGGAATGTTCAGCGTGGCCCGGGATGCCGACAGACCGTTTGTGGTTCAGGCCGGGGCCGGGCAGGTGACAGTGACCGGTACCCGTTTTGATGTGCTGCGTGAGGGGGACCAGGCTCGGATCGCGGTGGAGTCAGGGCATGTGCGGGTGCAGGGTGCCAATCCGGACGCAGCGGTCAACCTGACGGCGGGGCTGGGTACGGTCGTCGACGCGCAGGGGCAGGTGGCTGCCGCGGAGCCCGTCAACACTCGAACGCTGACGGCCTGGCGCAGGGGGCAACTGGTGTTTGAGGACGCCACCCTGGGTGAAGTGGCCGCGCAAGTGTCCCGTTATCGCGACAAGCCTGTGCACGTGAGTTCCCCGGCGATTGCCCGGTTGAGGTTGTCCAGCGTGTTCAAAACCGATGACACCGATGCGCTGCTCAAGGCCTTGCCACAGATCCTGCCGGTCGCTGTCCGGGCGCGAGCAGACGGCAGCCAGGAAATCATTGCCCGAAAATAATTGGGCAATCGATTCAGGTTTTTTTCGAGTTCTTCGTCTTCTTGATCAACTGCAACTGGTTTGCATTAACAGTCGCTCTCAAGTGCGATCCACAGGGCAAGACTCGACGTGAAAAACAACAATCTTCGTGGGCGACTTTTTTCGCTTGAAACACCTTTGAGCACTCCAGCTTCTATTCCCCGAACGCGCTTGCTGCCGCTGGCGTTGGCCCTGGCGGTCAGCGCAGCGATGCCGGGTGCCTTTGCCGGGCAATCCCGGTCGAATGCCATTCACATTCAGTCCCAACCCTTGGGTGGCGCATTGAGCCAGTTGGCTCAACAGACCTCGCTGCAGGTGTTTTTCAACCCGCAACTGGTGGCGGGCAAGCAGGCGCCTGCGGTCGATGGCAACCTGTCGCCCGAGCAGGCCCTGGCGCAGTTGCTGCAGGGCAGTGGCTTAAGCTACGCGCTGGATGGCGATGCGGTGACCCTGGGGGTGGCGCCAACGGTCAGTGCCGCACCTTCCGGCCCGCTGGAGCTGGGGCCGGTGGATGTGAAGGTGGTCGGTAACTGGCTGAGCGATGCCAATGACGCGGTGGTGCAGAATCATCCGGGCGCCCGGACGGTGGTGCGTCGCGAGGCAATGGTCGAGCAGGGCGCGATGAACGTCAGTGACGCGCTCAAGCGTATTCCGGGGGTGCAGGTGCAGGCGTCCAACGGTACCGGCGGCAGCGATATCTCGCTGAACGTAGGCGTACGCGGCTTGACTTCACGGTTGTCGCCGCGCTCCACCGTGTTGATCGACGGTATTCCGGCGGCTTTTGCGCCCTATGGCCAGCCACAGTTGTCGATGGCCCCGATTTCGTCGGGCAACCTGGACAGCATCGATGTGGTGCGCGGTGCCGGCTCGGTGCGTTATGGACCGCAAAACGTGGGCGGGGTGATCAACTTTGTCACCCGGGCCATTCCTGAAACTTTCCAGGGCGAAGTGGGCACGACGCTGGAAACGTCCGAGCGCGGTGGCTGGAAGCACATTGAGTCGGCGTTTCTGGGCGGCACGGCAGACAACGGCATGGGTGCCGCGCTGCTGTACTCGGGGGTCAAGGGCGATGGCTACCGGGCGCGCAACAATGACAACGATATCGATGACGTGTTGCTTAAAACCCACTGGGCGCCCACTGATCAGGATGACTTCACGCTCAACTTCCACTACTACGATGCCACCGCAGACATGCCCGGCGGCCTGACCCAGAAGCAGTTCGATGCCGATCCGTACCAATCGTTGCGCGACTACGACAGCTTCACCGGGCGGCGCAAGGACGTGTCCTTCAAGTACCTGCGCCAGATTGACGACCAGACCCAGTTTGAAGTCCTGACCTATTACACCGACAGCTTCCGTGGCAGCACGATTGCTGCACGAAACCTGCAGACGCTGGCTTCGTATCCGCGCAGTTACCACACCTTCGGCATCGAGCCGCGGGTGTCCCATGTGTTCACGCTGGGGCCCGTGACACAGGAAGTGGGTGTGGGCTATCGCTACCTCAAGGAGGCGATGCACGAGGAGGCCAGCCAGGTCTTGCTGGTGAATAACGTCCCAGTGCCGGGGCCGGGAGCTGACGGTCATGTGTACCAGGATCGCACCGGAGGCACCGAGGCCAACGCCTTCTATATCGATGACAAGATCGATGTGGGTAACTGGACGGTCACTCCGGGTATCCGTTTCGAGCGCATCAGCACCCAATGGCACGACCGCCCGGTACTGGCTAACAACGGTGTGCCGGTGCTTGAGAAGAAGCGCAGCATCGACAGCAGCGAAGCCCTGCCGGCCCTGAGCGTGATGTATCACCTCTCGGACGCCTGGAAGCTGTTTGCCAACTACGAAACCTCGTTCGGCAGCCTGCAATACTTCCAGCTGGGGCAGGGCGGTGTCGGCGATGCGACAGCGGCAGGCCTGCGCCCTGAAAAGGCCAAGACCTACGAGCTGGGTACGCGCTACGACAATGGCGTGTGGGGCGGTGAAGTGACGCTGTTCTACATCGATTTTGCCGACGAGTTGCAATACGTCAGCAACGATGTGGGCTGGACCAACCTGGGGGCCACCAAGCACCAGGGCCTTGAAACCTCGGTCCACTACGACATGTCGGCACTGGACGCGCGCCTTGACGGGTTGTCGCTGAATGCGGGTTTTACCTACACCAAGGCGACATCCGAGGGTGACATCCCGAACTTCAAGGGCCGTGACCTGCCGCTGTATTCGCGTCAAGTGGTCAACCTGGGGGCGCGTTATGTGGTCAACCGCTGGACCTACAACCTGGACATGTTTGCCCAGTCCCAGCAGCACGCCCCCGGCACGGGCGGGGTATATATCACTGACCCGACGCCGGATGGCCAATACGGTGATATTCCGGGTTATGCCACCTGGAGCACCCGGGTGGGCTACGACTTTGGGCCAGAGGCGTCGAACCTGAAGGTCGGTGCGGGCATCAAGAACCTGTTCAACCAGACGTACTACACCCGCTCCAGCGACAACAACTCAGGCATCTACCTGGGCGAGCCGCGTACATTCTTCGTGCAGGCGAGTGTAGGGTTCTAAGCGACCGGTACAGGGGGAGATGCTTGACCTAGACGCGCAAGATCCGCCCGCTGATGGCCACGGCCATCAGCATGGCGGTGATCAGCAAAAAGGCAATGCTCAGGCTGCTGGCATGGGCGATAAAGCCGATGGCCGCAGGCCCTGCCAGAATCCCGGCATACCCCAGGGTGGTAATGGCCGGCACGGCGATGTTTTCCGGCATCACGGTCTGTTTGCCAACGGCGGTGTACAGCACCGGGACGATGTTTGAACACCCCACGCCCACCAATGCATACCCCAGCAGCGCCACTTCCCAGCCGGTCCCCAGTGTTGCCAGGGCCATGCCGGCTGCGGCGAACATTCCGCCCAGTACAATTACCCTTCGGGCACCCAGACGCTTGACGATGGTGTCGCCCATCAATCGACCTGCGGTCATGGTCAGGGCGAACGCGGCATAGCCGAGCCCGGCGTAGGCTTCGCCGATGTTTTTTTCGGTGGTCAGGAATACCGCGCTCCAGTCGAGCATTGCGCCTTCGGCCAGAAACACCGTAAAGCACAGTAACCCGATAAACAGCACCACGCCGTGGGGCACGGCAAACGCCGGGCCGGTGCTTTCGCTGCCATACGCCAGCAGGTGGGGAGCCGCTTTGAGCAGGGCTGCGAGTATCAGCACAATCACCACGACAATCGCCCACAGGGGTGACAGGCCCAACGCAAGCAGCGCGCTGACTCCGGCAGCACCGGCGATCCCGCCCACACTGAACAAGCCATGAAAGCCAGACATCATGTTGCGTCCGCTGGCGCGTTCAACGATCACGGCCTGCAGGTTGACGGTAGAGTCAACGGCGCCCAGCCCTGCACCAAATACAAAGAGCGTCGCGATCAGCAGCGCCAGGGAACTGGCAGTCGCCAACAGCGGCAGCGCGAGGCAGATCAGCAGGGTTCCACCGATCAAAACCCGCCTGCAGCCAAAGCGCGTGGCCAGAATCCCGGCGATGGGCATGGCCAGGATCGAGCCTGCGCCCAGACACAGCAGTAACAGCCCCAGGGTGGCCTCATCCAGCCCGGCCCGCGCTTTGGCATAGGGCACCAGTGGCGCCCAGGCTGCGAGCCCGAAACCGGCGATAAAAAAGGCAATGCGGGTCGACATTTGTTCGAGACGCCCCGGCACAAGGGGCATTTGGGTGTTGATGGCGGTCATGGTCATCCTTGGAATACGGGCTGTGGTGCGGTGCGGCGTGACATCCTTGCATATTTGCAGCCGGTGTCGCGAGGGCGCTGGCACAGGGGTTTGCGAGAGTGGTTGAATAGCGCGCTTGCTCACTCAACTGCCTATGGTGCGTATTTTATGGATAAGAACTCTAACCCTGCAGTGCAATTGCTCAACCCGGCCGGCCTGTATGACCCTGCACCCAACGGCTATTCCCATGTTGCCCGCCTGGCACCCAATGTGCGCCTGGTGTACACCGCAGGCCAGGGTGGTGAGAACGCCGACAGCCATTTGTCACCCGACTTCGCCGAACAGGTGCGCCAGGCATTTGCCAACCTGCAGATTGCCCTGGCAGCAGCTGATGCGCAGATCAAGGACGTGGCCAAGATCACCGTACTGATCGTGGATCACAGCATGGAGAGGTTGCAGATTCTGGGCGCTGAAGTGGCGCGGGTGTGGGGCGCGCTGCCAGCACCGGCCTGCACCTTGATCCCGGTGCCGCGGCTGGCGCTGGACGAGATGTTGTTCGAGGTTGAGGCTGTGGCGGCAGTCGCGGTCTGACGTTATTTGTGATCTTGACCTGTAGATACTCTGTTGCCAGCCGGCCTGTTCAGAGAAATGTGCTTCGCTAAAAAGGTCGGCCTGTAGGCCGCCTTGGCGGGCAGTTGATCTTGTTTTTGCACTGGTTTTTGATCTGCCTGCCCTTCGGGAGGCCGGAGCGAGGGAACCTGAGCGCAGCGAGGGCCGTACGCCAGGGCAAGGCCTTTTTGGTTCCTTTTGTGGCTGTTTGACAAAAGGGACTCGCCGTAAGGGCGAAACCATCGTTTCAGTTAACCGCGAATGCTGGATATGTACCCCGTGTAACAGTTGTTTTGCGATGCGCCCGCACCTATGTCGAGTACATATCCATTCGATATGTCACGACTTTCTACGGGTTCCGCCCTTACGGCGTGTCACTTTTTCCAAACGCCGAAAAAGTAACCAAAAAGGCTTGCCCTACCATACGGCCGCCTCGCCCCAGGCTCGGCGGTTCCCTCACTCCGGCACTGTTATGAGGGCACGCCGCGACGGGCCATCCATGGCCCATCGCGGCTGGCGCGGCGTCCTGCCGCGCCACCCCCATAACAGCACCTGCGTTCGGCCTTCTGTGATGGGCATTCGCGTCGTCTGGACATACGTGCGGCTCCAGCAAAAGAACAATGCATCGCAGACGTCACAGATCCCTACGAAAAACGGTTTAGCGCCAACATACAAGTGGCTGCGTTCCTCAGCGGCTACAGGCGTAGGGTCCAAGGATCAGACTTGCAACAAGCGCTCCCTGAGCTTGCCGATTTCGTCGCGCATTTGCGCGGCGGCCTCGAACTCCAGGTCGCGGGCCAGGGCATACATTTTTTCTTCCAGCTGGCGTATGCGCTTGCTGATCTCGCTCGGCGAGCGCAGTTCGTTTTCGTATTTGGCGTTTTCTTCGGCGGCTTTGGCCATACCTTTGCGCTTTTTACTGCGCGAACCCGGTACGACCGCACCTTCCATAATGTCGGCAACGTCCTTGAACACACCTTTGGGGGTGATGCCGTTGGCGAGGTTGAAGGCGATCTGCTTCTCGCGACGACGCTCTGTTTCGCCAATGGCCCGCTCCATCGACCCAGTGATCCGGTCCGCATAGAGAATCGCCCGGCCATTGAGGTTGCGCGCCGCGCGGCCAATGGTCTGGATCAATGAGCGCTCTGAACGCAGGAAGCCTTCCTTGTCGGCATCGAGAATCGCCACCAGCGACACTTCGGGCATGTCCAGGCCTTCACGCAGCAGGTTGATGCCCACCAGCACATCAAACACGCCCAGGCGCAGGTCGCGAATGATCTCGACCCGTTCCACGGTGTCGATGTCCGAGTGCAAGTAACGCACGCGCACGCCGTGGTCGGCCAGGTAGTCGGTCAGGTCTTCAGACATGCGTTTGGTCAACGTGGTGACCAGTACCCGCTCTTCCAGCGCGACCCGCTTGGCAATCTCGGACAGCAAGTCGTCCACCTGGGTCAGTGCAGGGCGAATTTCAATTTGCGGGTCGACCAGGCCGGTCGGACGCACCACTTGCTCGACCACACGGCCCGCGTGCTCAGCTTCGTAATTGCCGGGGGTGGCCGAGACGAAAATCGTTTGCGGGCTGATGCGCTCCCATTCATCAAAGCGCATCGGCCGGTTGTCCAGTGCCGAAGGCAGGCGGAAGCCGTACTCCACCAGGGTCTCTTTACGCGAGCGGTCGCCTTTGTACATGGCGCCTACCTGCGGCACGCTGACGTGGGACTCGTCGATGACCAGCAAGGCATCCGCCGGCAAGTAGTCGAACAGGGTCGGTGGCGGCGCACCGGATTCGCGGCCCGAGAGGTAGCGCGAGTAGTTTTCGATGCCGTTGCAGTAACCCAGCTCCATGATCATTTCCAGATCGAACCGGGTGCGCTGCTCCAGCCGTTGGGCTTCGACCAGCTTGTTATTGGCGCGCAGGTACTCGAGGCGCTCCTTGAGTTCCTCCTTGATGCCTTCGACGGCGTCCAGCAGGGTTTCGCGCGGGGTCACATAGTGGCTTTTGGGATAGAAGGTAAAGCGCGGCATCTTGCGGATGACTTCGCCGGTCAGCGGGTCAAAGGCGCTGATACTTTCGACTTCATCATCGAACAGCTCGATGCGCACGGCTTCCAGATCCGACTCTGCCGGGTAAATGTCGATCACATCGCCACGCACCCGAAATGTCGAGCGGGCGAAATCCATGTCATTGCGGGTGTATTGCAGGTCGGCCAGGCGGCGCAGCAGCTCGCGCTGGTCCAGTTTGTCCCCGCGATCGACGTGCAACACCATCTTCAGATAGGTTTCAGGGCTGCCCAAACCATAAATGCACGACACCGTGGTCACGATAATCGCGTCCTTGCGCTCCAGCAGCGCCTTGGTCGCGGACAGGCGCATCTGTTCGATGTGGTCGTTGATCGAGGCGTCTTTCTCGATAAAGGTATCGGAGGAGGGCACGTAGGCTTCGGGCTGGTAGTAGTCGTAGTACGAAACGAAGTACTCCACGGCGTTGTTCGGAAAGAACGACTTGAACTCACCATACAGCTGAGCTGCCAGGGTTTTGTTGGGCGCCAGTACCAGCGTGGGGCGATTCACGTGGGCGATCACGTTGGCGATGCTGAAGGTTTTGCCTGAGCCCGTTACCCCGAGCAGGGTCTGGTGCGACAGACCGGCCTCGATGCCTTCGATCATCTGACGAATGGCTTCGGGTTGATCACCCGCAGGCTCGAAGCGGGTAACAAGCTGGAAATCGGACATGAAGGACCTCGGGGTTTGCTTCTATAAAGGCAGTGGCCCTTATAAGCGCATGCGACTCAAGCCGCAGGAAAAAACAGAATATGGGTAAATATGGAGGTGATGCCTGACTGTTTCAAGGCGCTGCTCTGACACGGCCATCCTGGCAAAGATTGCAATTGGACCAGTGGCCTGAAAATAAACTCAAATTCTTGGCCAAAACCGGTAATAGCCTGTTGCCCGAATCGTGATCGGGCTTATACTTGCTCCCCGTTTGTGCACCGCTCTAGTGCAATCGGCTGGAGCGTTGTCACCCCCTCCATTCTCCATTCAGAGCCGCCGTAATAATGAGCCTGTTCTCCGCTGTCGAAATGGCACCACGCGATCCTATCCTGGGCCTCAACGAAGCATTTAACGCCGATACCCGTACCAGCAAAGTGAATCTGGGGGTTGGTGTTTACTGCAACGAAGAGGGACGAATTCCGCTCTTGCGTGCCGTTGTCGAAGCCGAAACGATTCGGGTTGCTCAGCATGCGTCGCGCGGCTACTTGCCGATCGACGGTATTGCTGCCTACGACCAAGCTGTTCAGAAACTGCTGTTTGGCGCCGAGTCGCCACTGCTGGCTGCTGGCCGAGTGATCACCACTCAAGCCGTGGGCGGTACTGGCGCGCTGAAAATCGGTGCTGACTTCCTCAAGCAACTGCAGCCAAATGCTGTGGTCGCTATCAGCGATCCAAGCTGGGAAAACCACCGTGCCCTGTTCGAAACCGCGGGCTTCCCGGTTCAGAACTATCGCTACTACGACGCTGCCAGCCATGACGTCAACCGTGCCGGCATGCTCGAAGACCTCAATGCCTTGCCAGCCGGTTCCATCGTTGTGCTGCACGCGTGCTGCCACAACCCGACCGGTGTCGACCTGACCCCGGCCGACTGGCAGAACGTGCTGGACGTGGTCAAGGCCAAGGGCCTGATCCCGTTCCTGGACATGGCCTACCAGGGCTTTGGCGACGGCATCGACGAAGACGCCGCGGCAGTGCGCCTGTTTGCTGAGTCGGGCCTGAGCTTCTTTGTTTCCAGCTCGTTCTCCAAGTCGTTCTCGCTGTACGGCGAGCGTGTAGGCGCACTGTCGATCATCACCGAGTCTGCGGATGAGAGCGCTCGCGTTCTGTCCCAGGTTAAGCGTGTGATCCGCACCAACTACTCCAACCCGCCAACCCACGGTGCAACCATCGCCGCTGCAGTGCTCAACAGCCCAGAGCTGCGTGCCATGTGGGAAGAAGAACTGGCCGAAATGCGCCTGCGCATTCGCGGTATGCGTCTGCAAATGGTAGAGCTGCTGTCGAAAAAGGCTCCGGGGCATGATTTCAGCTTTGTGGCGCGTCAGCGCGGCATGTTCTCGTACTCCGGTCTGACTGTTGAACAAGTGACGCGCCTGCGTACCGAGTTCGGCATCTACGCCCTGGACACCGGCCGAATCTGCGTTGCTTCCTTGAATCAGCGCAACATTGAAGCCGTAACCGACGCCATTGTTCAGGTCATCTGAATAATGCATGGAGAAGTCATCGAAAGTGTTGACTTCTCTATTTATATCAGTAAGATAGACGCCATTCCGCGATAGCTCAGTTGGTAGAGCAAATGACTGTTAATCATTGGGTCCCTGGTTCGAGTCCAGGTCGTGGAGCCAGATAGTAAAAAAGCCGCTAGCGATAGCGGCTTTTTTTTGCCTTAAATTTGGTGTGTGGGGCCAGATACCCCTCAGGCTGAGGCCGGCCCGTTTTTCTCGTGCACGCCCTCAATATCCCCCAGCAGGGCTTTTGGATCGCAAGGATCCCGAATGGCCTTATGTTTCTAGCAGCCACCCACCTCAACACTCCATAGCTCAAGCGCGCGGGTATCAAGAAAGCACTGGCGTTTAGCCAGCTATTTGCGGCCAGCACCGTTTTTTTATGCGCTCCATCACGAATATCGCTATTCGATAATAAAAATCGTTTACACCTATCTGAGAATGATTATTATTGGCTTCAGTGTTTGCTCGCTCAAAGGACCTGTGTCAGTGATCAGAACTTCTCCGGTATTTTCCCGACTTCAAGACGGGAAGAGCGTCTACGGCATGCTCAACTCCCTGCCTTCACCCATGCTCTGTGAAATGCTCGCGTTTGCCGGGTATGACTTTGTAATCCTCGATCTTGAGCACTTGCTGCGCTCCGAAGAAGACCTCATGCATTGCATCAGGGCGTGTGAGGCTGCCGGTATTTCTCCCTGGCTGCGCCTGCCCCAGGTTGACGAAAAGCTGATCGGCAGGGCACTGGATGCCGGTATCGAAGGGATCGTCCTTTCACGTACCGAAAGCGCAGCGCACGTTCAGCGCGCCATCGAAGCCGCCCGTTTCCCGCCCTTGGGCAAGCGCGGAATCACCGGCGGGCGCATCACCGGATTCGGTCGTGTGCCATTACCCGAATACATCGAACTGGCCAACCGCCAGACTCCCATCATTCCCATGATCGAAAGCCGCGCCGGGGTCGATGCCCTGGGCGACATCCTGCAATTGCCGGGGGTCGGCATGGTCATGGAAGGCGCGCTGGACCTGTCCCTTGATCTCGGTCTGGGGCCCGACCCTCTCAACCCTCACGTCTGGCAAATGCTGCAAGACATGGCTGACGCCTGCCTCGCCGCTGAAGTGCCTTTTTGCGCAAACCCCCGCACCGCTGAACAGAACGCGTTCTGGCGAGCCCGGGGTGTACGCAGTTTTCTGGCCGGTGAAGACCGCGGCTTATTGCACAACGCATTGAAAGCCCGCCTGCATTCTCTCCAACAGCAATAAAGAGTCGACGTAGATCAATGAAAACAACAACATACCTACACTTTTCACTCAGTCTCATCACGCTTGGCATTTGCCACGCCGCCCTGGCTGCCGATCAACCCCCTGCCAGCAGTCTGGAGCTGGCGCCCATGACGATTCAGGGTGACGTGCTCGGTGCTGCCAGCGATCAGGACGTGCGTACTTACGCCGGCAGTCGCAGCGTGGTCGATTCAAGCGACCTGAAAAAAGCCAGCGCCCGTGGCCTGGACGACGCCCTGCAGCGGGTACCCGGGATCAAGATCTTTGACGAGACCGGCACCGGTGCCTTGCCGCAGATTTCCGTGCGCGGACTCTATGAGAGCCGCAGCGGCCGGATCCAGGCCTTGTCCGATGGTATCCCCCTGGCCCTGGCGCCCTATGGCCAGACCGGTCTTTCGCTGTTTCCGATGACCATGGCCACGGTCGATCGTATTGATATCGTGCGCGGGGGCGCAGCGGTGCAATACGGCCCGAACAACGTTGGCGGGGTCATCAACTTCATCAGCAAGCCGATTCCCCGCGAGTGGGAAACCACGTTGCAGGAGAAAACCACCTTCAACCCTGGCGGGCGCCAGTTGTGGGACACCTATCTGGGCACCGGCGGCTACCTGACCGACAACTTCGGCCTGCAACTGGATATCAACACCCTGAGCGGCGAATACGGTCGCGAACACTCTGACACCGATGTCCAGAACTACCGCCTGCGCGGCCAGTGGAACATCGACGACGATCGTGACCTGAGTTTCGGTGTGCAGCACTACAAGGCCGACATGGACCTGGCCGGGGCGCTCAGCGTGAAGGATTACAAGGCTGATCCGCGCCAGTCGACGCGTCCGCTGGACCGCTTCGAAGGCGATACCAATCGCGTGTGGGGCACCTACACCCAGCGCCTGGGTGCGATGGGCCCATTCGATTCCGTGGAAGTGAGCTGGACCAACTTCGCCCACAACAGTTACCGCAACTTCGTGGTCGGCCTGCCGTTCACCCCGGACGGAACGGCAGTCACCAAACAGGACGGTCCCCGTGACTTCAAGGTCTGGGGTACGGAGCCGCGCATCAGTGCCACGGTCGATGGCGACAACGTCGGCCAGACCTGGCTGCTCGGCGCCCGCTATGTCAGCGAAGACATCGATTACAAGGTCAACCGCCAGAGCCTCGCGACCGGCGTGACGGCGCCGTTCCGCGACTGGAAGTTCGATGACAACGCCCGTGCCTTCTACATCAGCAACGCCATCAGCCTGCTCGATCATCGCCTGACCATCACGCCGGGCGTGCGCTATGAAAACGCCCGCATGAATTACAGCGACGGCATCACCGGGTTCGAGCGCGAGAACAAATCCGAGGAATGGCTGCCGGGCCTGACCGTGGGGTATCAGGCAAACGACGCCTGGTATGTCTACGCCAATGCCCAGAAGTCCCTGCGTCCGCCCCAGGTCACGCAGATCGTCAAGGAAGGCGCTGTCGGTGCCGAACTGGCGTGGAACTACGAGACCGGTGTGCGCTATACCCCGTGGGACGGCATGCGCGTCGACTTCAACCTGTACCGCATCGACTTCGACGACCAGATCGCCTACAACGCTACGACCGACCGCTTCGACAACCTTGGCAGCACCCGTCACCAGGGTTTCGAGACCGATATCTTCTGGACCCCGCAAGCCATGCGTGATCTGGACTTGCATGCCGGTTATGCCTACCTCGATGCCAAGCAACGCAACGGAACATTCAAGGACAACGAAGTACCGTACTCCTCGCGTAACCAGTTCATGGTTGACGCTCGCTACCGTTTTGCCGAGCACTGGACCTACAACCTTGACGGCCTGTACATCAGCAAGGCCTACACCGATGCCGCGAATACCCGCGATGAAAATGCCTCGGCCAGTGTGGGTGAGCTGCCTGCTTACTGGGTCTGGAACACGGCCGTGGAGCGCGAGTTTCCGCTGGCAGACAAGAGCGTCCTGACCGCTTCTGCGGGCATCAGCAACCTGTTCAACCGCGAATACTATTTCCGCGGTATCGATACCGCCCCTTGGGGTCGTCAAGCCGCGCCCGAGCGTTCGCTCACCCTAGGCGTCAATTACCGCTTCTAAACCGCGCACACGCGCCTACGTCAACCAGTTGCCCGATCCTCAGGGACGGGCAACTGCTGCCCCCAGGAAACTGCCATGCAACGTCCATTCGTCATCCTTGCCCACGTCGCACATCCAGCCATTCTCGAGGGTTTCTTGCCTGCAGCCCACACGCGCGGGCTGCCGATCGTGGTGATCACTGACCACGCCCAGGAACACCGGCGCCTGCTCGCCACTTCACCCATTGCACCGGACCAACTGCACGTTATCGAGTGTGATGTGTTCAATCCGCTGGCTGTGATCGAGACGCTCAACGCCCAGGGTCTTCGCCCGGTTGCCGTGTTCTCCAACAGTGATCACCTGCAAACCGCAACGGCAGTGGTGGCCGAGGCGTTCGAATGCCCGGGCAAGGACTGGCGACTGTGTTATGCGGCGAAGAACAAGGCAGCCATGCGCGAGCGCATGCAGCGGCTGGGTTTGCCCGGACCGTGGTTTCAGGTACTGACATCGAACGCCCGGGTGCCGAGCGATGCGCCATGGCCAGTGGTCGCCAAGCCTCGTGAAGGCGTCGCCAGCCTGGACGTCAGGCTCTGTCACAACGCGGCCGAACTCAGCGCTTACTGCGAGCAGTTCTGGCAACAGCAACCGGACCGGGCGCTGTTGCTGGAAGCCTACATGGAGGGGCCGCTGTTCACCCTCGAAACCCTGGGCGACGGGCGTAATCTGCAAGCCATTGGCGGCTTCGACGTGACCCTTTCTGCGCCGCCGCATTTTGTGGAGCTCGCCGCACGCTGGAACGGCCACCTCAGTTGCGCGCAGCGTTCTGCGGCGCTGGCACAAGTGGCTGCATTCGGGGTCAATTTCGGCGTGTGCCACAGCGAGTTCATTCTGACCGCCCAAGGCCCGGTACTGGTTGAAATCAACTATCGCAGTATCGGGGATGGCCGGGAGTTTCTGCTTGACCGGCTGCTGCCGCAAGGGTGGTTCGATCGTATTGTTGCCGTGCATTTGGGGCACGCCCTGAGCGCTGCGCAACCGGCGCAAGCCCAGGCCACCGTGCATTACCTGGTAGCCGACCGCAGCGGGCGCCTGGACCAGGCCAGCGCCAGTTTCAACGTCGAGCGAGAAGGGCACTGGTGTGATTACCGGGCGTTGCAGCATGCGGGGGATACGGTAACCATCAGCCATTCCAACAAGGACTATGTCGGTGTGCTGCGCCTGATCGCGCCGGATGATGTCAGCCTCGATGCGCAACTGAATTCGACCCTGAATGACCTGAAATGGGTGGTGGCATGAGCCTGCAACAAGAGGTCGCCGATCAGGGGTTCATCACCCGGCGCATCATCGATTGTTGCCTGCGCGAAGACATTCGCGGGGTTGTCAGCCAGGGGCAGGTTGGCCCGCTGCCCGAAGCGTTGAGCCCCTATCTGGATCACCAGCCCGGCGCCCACTGGCTGCGTATCGCCCATTTGGGCGCCGACGAGCTATGGCTGCCCGTTGTCAGGGCTTATCCGTTGCAGGACTGGATCGGTACAGGCGACGCCTGGATCAAGGTTTCGTCGCAACAACCGGTCGAGGTCCAGCGCGGCTATCCGCTCTGGCTGGGGCATCTGAGCCAGGGGCTGGATGAAGAGAGCCTGACGCTGTTCGCGGCGTATCTGAAAGAAGCGGATTGCGCCACTGAACATCGGACCCTGTGCAATCAGGCTTACCTGCGCTTTGCACCCGAGCTCGGTCATGTGATTGCACTCAAGGACTGGTCCCGGCGGCTGCTGAAGATCGACCAGCTGGCGAGCTATCTGGATCACCCGTTCTATCCCACGGCGCGGGCCAAAAGCGGCTTCGACGGGGCTGCGCTCAAAGGCTACGCCCCGGAGTTTGCACCGCGTTTCGAACTCAACTGGCTGGCAATTCCCAACCAGGCGCTGACCCTCACCAGCCCGCAACCGCCGCACTGGCCGGACTTCGAGGAGGTCGGCCTGTCACCGACCTTGCACAACAGCCATTCACTGTTGCCGGTTCATCCGCTGACCTGGGCCGAGCTTGAGCACCATGGCTTGCCTGAAGGCACGCTCAAGGCTCCACGCACCGCCATGCAGGTAGAGCCCACGCTGTCCGTGCGAACGGTGGTGTGCATCGACCAACCGCAGTGGCACATCAAGTTGCCATTGCTGGTCAGCACCCTCGGGGCGCGCAATTTGCGCCTGATCAAACCGAGCACCCTGTATGACGGCCACTGGTTTCAAACCACCTTGCTGGCCTTGACCGAGCGCGATACGGCGCTGGCATCGCGGTATCTGCACGTTGATGAAAAGCATGGCGGACATGCCGACCAGAACCGTCATCTGGCCTATATCGTGCGCCGCTACCCCGAGGGGCTGGAAAACACCACGCTGGTGCCTGTCGCTGCGCTGGCCAGTCCGCTACCCGATGGGCGACTGTTTCTCGAACAACTGGTCGAGGGTTTCTACGCAGGTTCATTGCACCACTGGCTCAACGATTATTTCGACCTGCTGCTGCAGGTCCATCTGAGGCTGTGGTTGCACTACGGCATCGCACTGGAGGCCAATCAGCAGAACGCCGTGCTGATTTTCGAAGAAGGTCAGCCATTGCGTCTGTTGATGAAGGACAACGACGCCGCGCGCCTGTGGCCTCTGCGCTTCGCTGCTGCCTGCCCGGATCTCGCCGACCTGCCGACGACGCTGCTGGATGAGCGCATTCGGGTCGACAGCACCCAGCCCTTGGCCGAGATGTTCTGCACCATCACCTTGCAGTTGAACATCGTGGCCATTGTCGAGGCCATTGCGGTCGCGGGTCTGGCCACCCGGTCCAGCCTGTACGGTGCCTTGCGTCAGCGTCTGACGCACTGTCTGGAGCAGCTCGAAGCAGAAGGCATCAACTGTGACGATGCACGCCTGTGGCTGCTCGACAGCCCGAGGCTGCCGGTCAAGTACCTGCTCAGCGCAGGCAGCCTGTTCAGCAAGGCGCATTCCGGTGCCAGTGACATCAACAAGTTCTATGGCTACAGCGCGGCGAACTTCCTGCTGGCGGAGGCGCCATGCAACGCCGTCTGATCACCAGCGTCCTGCTGGGGCATTTCCTGTCGGCCTTTACGGCATTGGGTATTCCGCTGTACCTGCCGCGCATCCTCGCCGATCTGGCGCCCAACACCCCCGGCTGGGCCATTGGCGTGCTGTTTGTATTGCCGACACTGTGCACCGCACTGGCAGCGCCGATCTGGGGGCGCTGGGCCGACCGCAACGGCTGTCGCCTGTCGTTGCTGCGTGCTCATGCCGGGCTGTTTGCGGGGTTTCTGCTGGCAGGCTTCAGTCCCAACCTGACCGTGTTCGTCCTGGCGTTGATCATCCAGGGCACCTTCGGAGGTGCGATGGCAGCGTCCAACGCCTACCTGTCGACCCAGCTCAAGGGCGGCGACCTATCCCGAGCCCTTAACTGGACGCAGTACTCGGCACGCCTGGCGATGATCAGTGGTCCGATTTTGCTCGGGCTGATGACCTCCAAAGGCCTGGGGTTGAGCCTTTACAGCTATCTGGCCTGGTTGCCGCTGCTGGCCTTTGTGCTGGTGCTGGCATTGCCCAACGACAAACCCGGACGGGCCCTGGACAGCAAAAAAACCGAGGTATTGGGCGAGCTGCCGCCCGATATGGCGCGGTTGCTGGCGGTGCAGTTTTTATTCAGCTTCGCGATGGTCGTCACCTTTCCCTACTTCATGCCGTTCGGCGAGCAATTGGGAATTGGCAGCGACACCTTGATCGGCGTGCTCTACAGCCTGCCGCACCTGGTGTACCTGCTGGCCTTGCCCTGGGTACACAGGCATCAGGGCAACCTGCTGTTGCCGGGGCTGGCGCTGCTGGCAATCAGTAACGCACTGCAGTTCTGGAGTGTGCAGGCCGAGCCTTTATTCGCCCTGCGACTGCTCAGCGGGGCGGGCATGTTGCTCAGTTTTGTCGGGTTGCACCGCTGCCTGAGCCAGCGCAGCCGCCAGGGCAGTGCAGGGCGCCTGTTCGGTTGGTTCGACTCCAGCGGTAAATGGGCCGGAACCGCTGCCGGCGTCACCGCCGCCGTGGTCAGCCAGACCTGCGGCATTGCCTCTCCGTTTCTTGTTGCGTGCCTGGCGGCCATGATGGCCATGGTCCTGGCGCGACCTCTATTGATGACTTCCCGGGAGATTCCGGCATGACGTTCGCTAGCAATACCCCATCGCTGCACACCGTATCCCTGCATGACCATGCCCTTGATGGCGAAGCGCAGCGACATGCCATCGAGTGCCTGCTCAATTGCTATTTGCGCGAATACGCATTGCCACGCAATGAAGCCAGCCTGGACTATCAGGCACAGGACTTGCCGATGAGCCTGCGCCAGGGCAATGGCCGTTGCATCAGCATTCGCCTGCCAGGCGGCCGGTTGGTTGTACGCATCGACCGCGCCAGCCTGCTGGGTCGTTGTCACTACACCAGCGCCCCTTATTTCAAAGGCAATAACCAGAGCTGGCGCCCGCTGGACGCCCATGAACTGGCACGCCTGCTGTGTACCCCGCTAAGTGGCGCCGAGCGCGTCGGCGAGATGTTGCAGCAAGTCGCCAACAGCCTGCAGATCACCCGTACCTTCCTGCGCCATTCCCGTCCTGCCAATCAAGTGGCCGACAGCCTGCTGGCATCCGAGCAACATCAGCTGTGGGGCCACGCACTGCACCCGACCCCGAAGAGCCGCGAGGGTATTTCCCATGAGGATTTGCTGGCCTGCTCGCCGGAAGTCGGTGCGCGTTTTCAGTTGCACTGGTTCAAGGTCGATCCGGCGCTGATCAGGCATCAGGGCGAAGACCCGCGCAGCACCTTGCGCGAACTGTCGGGGCGCGACGACGCCTATCCATGCCACCCCTGGGAAGTCGCGCGCATTCTCGCCGATCCGCTGGTTCAGCGGGCCCAGCAACAGGGGCTGATTGCCTACCTCGGCGTTCTGGGCCAGTCCATGTACCCGACGTCGTCGGTGCGCACGCTCTATCATCCGCAGCTGCCGTATTTCATGAAATTCTCGATGCACGTGCGGCTGACCAACTGCGTGCGCAAGAACGCCTGGTATGAGCTGGACAGTGCCGTCGCTCTGACCCGGCTGCTCGGCCCTGTCATGAACGAGCTGGCGACGCAGCAACCGGGCTTCAGGCTGATGCCCGAACCCAGTGCCACCAGCCTGGACCTCAGTGCTTTGGGCACCCTTGAACAGGCCCGGGAAGTCACTGAATGCTTCGGCATCGTGTACCGGGAAAACCTGTGCGCCGCTGACCGCGAGCGCTATCAGCCGCAGGTGGCAATGGCCCTGTTCACCTGGGACCAGCAAGGTCGCAGCGTGTGCCGTGAGCAGGTACAGCGCTATGCCGACCGCTCCGGTTTGAGCATGGAGCACGCCACGCTGAACTGGCTGGATGCCTATGCCGCCCGGATGCTCGGCGGCGTGCTGTATTGCCTGTTCCGTCAGGGTGTGGCCCTGGAGCCGCACTTGCAGAACACCGTCATCGGTTTCGCTGAGGACGGGCTGCCAAGCCAGGTGTGGATCCGCGATCTTGAAGGCACCAAGCTGGTCCCGGAAATCTGGCCAGTTGAACGCCTGAGTGCACTGGATGAACGTACCCGCAACTCGGTGTATTACAGCGCGCAAAAGGCCTGGCAACGGGTGGGCTACTGCGCCCTGGTGAACAATCTGGGTGAGGCGGTGTTCCATCTGGCCAACGCCAGTGCTGAGCTGGAGCAACAGCTGTGGGCACGTATCGGCGAGCTGCTGCAGGCGCAATCAGCGTGTCTTGGCCACCCTCGGCAACTGCGTGAGTTGTGCGCCGGGGCGCCATTCCCGAGCAAGGAGAACTTCATGACACGCCTGATGATGCGGGCTGATCGTGAAGCCGGTTACACCCAGTTGCCCAGCCCGCTGGCAATTATTGAAAGGAGTCAATGCGCATGAACCTTCCTGCATCCGTCACCCACTGCATCGAGCAGCTCAAGGCTGAGCACGACGCGCCGTTGTGTGCCTACGTCTACGATCTGTCAGCCCTTGAACGGCACGTAAAGGCCATGCGTCAGGTGCTGCCCCGAAACTGTGAATTGTTCTACGCCGCCAAGGCCAATCCGGAAGCCCGGGTGCTGAAAACCCTTGCGCCCTGGGTCGACGGTTTTGAAGCGGCCTCGGGGGGCGAACTGACGTGGCTGCATGAGCAGTGCCCCGACCAGCCGCTGATCTTTGGAGGCCCCGGCAAGCTCGATCGTGAGCTGGATATCGCCCTGCAGTACCGGATATCGGCGTTTCATGTGGAGAGCGTGACTGAGCTGCGCAGCCTGGCACGTATCGCCCGCGAACGCGGCGTGCAGGCCCCGGTGATGCTGCGGTTGAATTTGAAGCTGGCCCAGGCACCCCGCAGTCGCCTGGTCATGGGCGGTAAACCCACGCCGTTCGGTCTGGATGAAGAGGGGCTCGCAACGGCCCTTCAAGTATTGGCTGAAGAGCCGTCCCTGGCGCTCAAGGGGCTGCATTTTCATCTGTTGTCGCACCAGCTGGATGTCGACGCGCACCTGGATTTGATCCGCAGCTATTGCCTGACCTTCCGCCAGTTGTGTACCGATCACAACCTGCAACTGCCGATCCTGAATGTCGGCGGAGGCATGGGCATCAACTATCAGGACCCGGCGCAGTCGTTCGACTGGCCAAGGTTCTGTCAGGGCCTGCAGGGGCTGATCGATGAGTTCGACATGGGTGCCACCCGCATCCGGTTCGAAATTGGCCGCTTTATCAGCGCTGCATGCGGCTACTACGTCATGCAGGTACTGGACATTAAAAGCAGTCACGGCGAGTTCTTTGCCATAGGCCGCGGCGGTACCCATCACTTCCGCACGCCTGCGGCTCAAGGCCACGACCATCCGTTCACGGTAGTGCGAGGTGCGCAGCCCGCACAGATCAGCCATCAGACGGTCACGCTGGTGGGGCAGCTGTGTACACCCAAGGACGTGCTGGCCCGACAGCAGCCAGTGGCGCACCTGGCGATAGGTGACTTGCTGGTGTTCACCCTCGCGGGCGCTTATGCCTGGAACATCTCGCACCAGAACTTCCTGATGCACGAGCCACCCCTGAAGGTGTTTATCGAGGGTTGAAGCAGGGCAGTACGGCTGCGGGAGGGAGCAGGCTCGCTCCCGCAGCCGATGAACATCACGGCACGACGGGCAGCGGTGTCACGTTCGTGACGCTGTGGGCGGGCATCATTTCCCAGGCATCACGGGGCTCGTCCAGATCGCGGTTGAGGGTTTCCGGGGTCTTGAAGGTGGTGTACAGGGTAATCAGTGTCAGTAGCGACAAGTAGCAGGCAATCGGCAGCCAGGCGCCGATACCGGCACTGGCATCGCCATCGTGGCTTGCCACGACCAGGGCTATCAGGCCTGCGCCAATCAGTGGCGCGATGCCTCCGGCGATCACGGCCGAAGCTTCCCTGGCGATCGATACGCCCATATAGCGGTGACGCGAACCAAACAATTCGGGCATGAGCGCAGCCTGAGTGCCGAACATTCCCCATGTACCGATACCCAGAGCGATGGAGATGGCAATGATGCTCGCCACCACGTTGCCCTGACTCAGCACCCACCACACCGGAAAGGCCAGTACCAGTTGCAGCATGGCAAAGGCCCGGTAGACCACCACACGACCAAAGCGATCGCTGAGCTTGCCGGCAATCGGCACCGTCAGCGCGCCAAGGCTGGCGGCGCAGATCAATGTCAGCACGCCCACCGGCCCTTGCAGACCCACCACGCCAACGATGTAACTCACCGCCAGGGCCTGATAAATCGAAGATCCACCGTTCTCTCCCAGGCGCAGGCCAATGCCGAGCAGCAAGGTGGGCCTGGAGTGTTTCATGGCACTTTTAAGCGGGTTGTCACAGACGCGCTTGAGTGCCTTGAGGCGGATAAATGTCGGCGACTCCTTGAGCGACAAGCGCATGTACAGGCCCAGGGCAACAATCACCACGCTGCTGAAAAACGGTATGCGCCACAGTCCGCTCTCCAGCACGTTGTCACTGCTGCTGATCACCATGAAGTACACCAGGGCCGCGAGAATGGTGCCCAGCTGGATGCCCAGGAACGGCAGGGCGGCATAGAAGCCGCGTCTGCCTTCGGGGGCGTACTCGGTCATCATGACGGCTGCGCCTGCCTGTTCGGCACCCGCGCCAAGGCCTTGAAGCAGACGCAGAACCACCAGCAGTACCGGTGCCAGGTAGCCCACTTGTTCAAAAGTGGGCAGGGCGCCAATCAGGGTGCTGGAAACACCCATCAGCAGCACCGTGGACGTGAGCACGAACTTGCGCCCTACGCGGTCTCCGATCATGCCGAACAGAACACCACCCAGAGGCCGTATTGCAAACCCCAGGAAGTAAGTGCCGAAACTGGCAATCAGGCTCATGGTGCGGGTCTGTTCAGGAAAGAACAGCGGTCCGAAAATCAGTGCTGCGGCCAGGGTGTAGAGAGCAAAGTCGTAGTATTCCAGAGCACTGCCCAGGGAGCAGGCCCAGGCAGCGCGGTGCAAGTCTTTCTTGTGTGCTTGCGGTTCGGGGACCAGGTCAATGTCAGATGGAGAATGATCATGAGTCATGTTGGTACCTTCTGGTAGGTGCCTTTACGGCATCTTGTTATCGATAGGCAGCAGGGTTGCTTACAATTTCAGTCTCTGTATTTCCTGGAGCATGGCCTGCTCCATGATGTCGATGGGAGCGTCGTGTTCGGTGTACAACTCGATTTGCCGGCAGGCCTGGTGCACGAGCATGCGCGTGCCGCAAATCGTGGTGCAGCCCAGCGCGGCGGCTTGCAGCAGCAGGGCGGTCTGCACGGGCATGAACGCCACGTCCATGACAATCAGGTGGCTGGCCAGCAGGCCGTCCAGCGGGTTGCTGTCCGGTTGCTTGAAACCCACCGACGTTGCGTTGATGACGATGTCGAAGTCACGGGCTGAAAAGGCATCGACGCAGCCGCCCCATTGCGCACCCAAATCCTCGGCCAGTGCCTTGCCGCGCTCGCTGCTGCGGTTAAACACCGTGACCTGCGCGGCGGCTTGCAGGCAGCCGTAAACCACCGCCCGGGCAGCGCCACCGGCACCGATCACGGCAATCCGCTTGTTGTTCAGTTCGCAGACTTCCTGCAGGGCGCGCACAGCGCCCAGGTAGTCGGTGTTGTAGCCGGTGAGAACACCGTCGATGTTATTGATGGTGTTGACCGCACCAATCACCTGGGCGGACTCGTCGATCACATCCAGATGTGCCATGACCGCCGTTTTGTAAGGCATGGACACGTTCATGCCACGTATGCCCAATGCCCGGATGGCCGCTACGGCGGCCACCGGGTCTTCAACGCCAAAGCAGACAAAGGTGTAGTCCAGGCCCAACGCGGCGTAGGCGGCGTTGTGGATTTTTGCGGAGAGGGAAAACGGCGACCCCATGATCGAACCGCACAGGGTTGGCAGGGATTGGGGCATGGGTGCCTCCTTGAATTGGATTTATGAGTGGGGCAATGCCGCCACTTTCAACCCCTCCCGGCCTTGAGTGCCAATCGTATATGGTGATGCCGTGATCACGGATCGTGATCACCAAAAGAGCGGTGCCGCTGGTGTTGGATGTTGTGTGCCATTAACCCTGCAAGTGCTGTGAGAGTTTTCGTCGCCGCCGCCTCGTGCTACTCGTCAGCGGCTACAAGGCTGCCGCAAGGATGGTGTAGTCGCTGAGGAGCGGAGCGAGGCTGCGAACGGACACCACATAAACTCAGAAAAATACCGGACTCATCAGCTCAAGGCGGCGATCAGACGTTCAAGCTGTTTGCAGGCGCCATCGTCCAGTGGCGATACCGGCAAGCGCGGGTTGCCGACTTCCAGCCCGGTGGTGCGCAAACCGGCCTTGATGGTTGCCGGCAAGCCACCCTTGAGGATGAAATCCAGCAGGGGTAACTGGCGGTAAAACAACGCCCGCGCCTGTGTCAGGTCATTGGCCAAAACGGCTGCGTACAGCTCAAGGTTGAGTGCTGCAATCAAGTTGGGGGCAGCGGTACACCAGCCCTTTGCGCCTGCGGCAAAGGCTTCCAGTGCCAGAGGATTGCAGCCGTTGTAAAACGGTACCTGGCCCTCGCCCAGCAGTTGCAAGCGATGCATGCGCTGGATGTCTCCCGTGCTTTCCTTGACCATGGTGACGTTCTCCACGGCGTTGAAGATCCGCAGGATCAGCTCGGGCGACATGTCCGTGCCGCTGGTGGCCGGGTTGTTATAGAGCATGATCGGCAAATCGATGCTGCTGCCGATGGCCTGGTAGTGGGCCAGGATTTCGGCTTCGCTGAGCTTCCAGTAGGACGCAGGGAGCACCATGACCACATCGGCACCCCGGGCCTGGGCAAAACGCGCGCGACGTATGGCCTTGGCGGTGGTCAAATCGGAAACGCTGACCACGGTCGGGATCCGCTTGGCCACGTGCTGGATGCTGAAGTCGCACACCTGGTCCCATTCAAGGTCACTCAGGTAGGCGCCCTCGCCGGTGCTGCCCAGAGGCGCGATGGCCTGTACGCCGCTGTCGATCAGGCGGTCTATGGATTGCCCCAGGGCATCCAGGTCCAGGTGTTCGCCGTCAGCGGAAAAAGGGGTGATGGTATAGCCGATGATGCCGTGGATATCAGGTGTCGACATGTCAATGTCCTTGAGGGAAGTGGTGGTCAGTTGAGGCAATCGGCATGACGACGAAGGTTCTGGCGCGCGTAATAGTTGAAGGCGGCGGTGTGGCGTTTGGGCCTGGCAATCCAGTCATGGGCTTCGCGGCCCAGTTCAGGCTGGATCGGCTTGATTTCACCGGCGGCCATGGCCAGCAATTGCAGCTTGGCGGCGCGCTCGATCAACTGCGCAATCACGCAGGCTTCCTCAATGCTGGCGCCGGTCGACAACTGACCGTGATGGGAAAGCAGCACCGCCCGTTTGTTGCCCAGTGCAGCGGCAATCAGTTCGCCTTCTTCATTGCCCACCGGCACACCCGGCCAGCCTTCAAGAAACCCGCAGTCGTCATACAGCGGGCACAGGTCCATGTGGGAAATCTGCAGCGCAACTTCCAGCATCGACAACGCGCTGACATGGGTAGGGTGGGTGTGAATGATGCAGTTTACGTCCGGGCGGGCCCGGTACACCCAACTGTGGAAACGGTTGGCCGGGTTGGGCATGCCGTGCCCTTCAAGCACCTCCAGGTCCTCGTTGACCAACAGTAGATTGCCCGCGCTGATTTCGTCGAAACCGAGCCCCAACTGTTGGGTGTAGTAGGTACCGGGTTGCGGGCCGCGAGCCGTAATTTGCCCGGCCAGGCCTGAGTCATGGCCGTTTTCAAACAAGATACGGCAGGTAAGTGCCAGCTTTTGCCGGTCAGTCCACGTATTATCCGCCAGGGTGTGTTGCATCTGCTGCAGTGCTTGCTTGACCAATTGGTCCTTGGGGAGTGTTAGCGTCTTACCCATTAAGGTGTCCTCTGATGCGTTCAATAAGCGTCGAGTGCGCCGTTCACTCATCTCTGGGGAGGGTATGGGTGAATGCAAATGACACGAAAGATCCTATATGACACATTGTGTCATTGGCAAGCATGAGTCGTTTCCTTTTTTGTGAGCTGGCCGTTTTTTATGTCTATCCGATTGAAATTGCTAAGAAAAAAACTAGGGATGAGCCTGGAGGTCTTGGCTGAAAAATCCGGCATGACCAAGAGCTATCTGTCGAAAATCGAGCGCGGGCTTAATACGCCGTCGATTGCGGCGGCCCTGAAGCTGGCCAAAGCGCTGAATGTGAAGGTCGAAGAGTTATTCAGCGAAGAAAACGTCCAGCTCGACAGCTACAGCCTGGTGCGCAGCGATGAACGTCAATCGTTGGCGGCCAATGACCAGAGCCTGGGTTATGCCGTGCTGGCCCATCAGGTGGGTGAGCGCAGCATGCTGCCGTTCATGATCTACCCGCCGGCCGACTTCATCGACAAGGCCTTCAAGGAGCACGTGGGCGAGGAGTTTTTGTTTGTTCACGAAGGGCAGGTCGAAGTGGACTTCATGAACGAGCGTGTGTTGCTCAATCGCGGGGATGCATTGCATTTCAACGCGCAGAAACCTCACCGCATCCGTTCGGTGGGCGAGCAACAGGCACAACTGCTGGTGGTGGTGCACAGCGCTCAAGAGTGAGGCAGGGGGGAGGGGCCCGAAGCCGTGATGGCGGAGCCCCGGACAATCATTGAACCGGCAGTTTTTCCAGCGCCTCGCGCAACTCGTCAGCGGTAGCAAATTCCTGCTGGGAAACCAGGGTGCCGTTGTCCAGTTGCAGCCACAGCACCTTGTCTTCGGCGCCCGGGTAGTTGGCGGCAATGGTGCCGTCGCGGTCGAGGACCACACGGTAGTTGTAGTCACGCATGGCCGGAATGGCGATGAACTTGCCGATCAGCGAAGGCATGCGCTGAACATCGGCCAGGAACACTACATGGCGTGCTTCCAGATAGCCTTTGGCCTGGTTTTCCAGGGCCGCCTTGAGCAGTTTGGAACCGTCCATGTTGCGCGCCACCAGTAGAACCCGGGTTTCCGTGTCCAGGGTGTAGGGCTGGTCGTGCTGGTCCTGCAGGGTCCAGGGCGTCAGGCGCTCGCCGATATTCGCCGCGAAGGCCTGCATGGACAGCGCGCTCAACAGCAGCACAAGTGCAATTCTCACCGTTTGATACCCCTTCAGGTTGTGTAGTCGAAGCGTTGGAGCCCGACATGCATCGGGCATGGCGCGTATGGTATCCCACAGGATCAGGTAAAAGTTCTGAGACGCATTTAGCTACAAATTGCTCTATGGTTAAACGCAACCGGCCATAGGAAGTGCAATGATGACTCGTCTTACCGCGAAAGACTTTGCCCCTGAGTTGCTTGAGCTTTATGACTACTACGCCCATGGCAAGATCAACCGTCGCGAGTTTCTGGATCGTGCCGCGTTGTTCACCCTCGGCGGGACGGCGCTTTCCGTGCTCACGGCCCTGAGCCCCAACTACGCGCTCGCCGAACAGGTTTCTTTTACCGACCCGGATATCGTGGCCGAGTACGTCATGTACCCTTCGCCCAAGGGCAACGGCCAGGTTCGCGGCTATCTCGTGCGCCCCGCCAAGGCGCAGGGCAAGTTGCCCGCCGTGGTGGTGGTTCATGAGAATCGCGGGCTCAATCCGTATATCGAAGATGTGGCCAGGCGCTTGGGCAAAGCGGGCTACATCGCCCTCGCGCCCGATGGCCTGACGTCAGTGGGCGGCTATCCCGGCAACGACGCGCAAGGCCTGGCGCTGCAACAAACGGTCGATCCGACCAAGTTGATGAACGACTTTTTTGCGGCGGTGGAATGGCTGATGCAGCACGACGCCAGTACCGGCAAAGTGGGGATTACCGGGTTCTGCTATGGCGGCGGGGTGGCCAATGCGGCTGCAGTGGCCTACCCGGAACTGGGGGCGGCGGTGTCGTTTTACGGACGCCAGCCCGCAGCCGATGAGGTCAGCCGTATCAAGGCACCGCTCATGCTGCAGTACGCCGGGCTGGATACGCGAATCAACGAAGGCTGGCCGGCCTTCGAGCAGGCGCTGAAGGCCAACGGCAAACGCTATGAGGCGCATATCTACCCGGGGGTCAATCACGGCTTTCATAACGACTCGACGCCGCGCTACGACGAAGCAGCGGCGACGCTGGCCTGGAACAGGACGCTGGACTGGTTTGGCAAGTACCTGGCGTAAGGGCTCAGCTGTTCTTTTTGCGCAAACTCTTGAGCCGCGTGCTGGCGCGTTGCACGGCGGCCATTTTTTCCGGGCGCTTCATGCTCCGCCACTTGCGGATGTCTTCCTTGGTACGGCCGCAACTCACGCAGAGCTCGCCACTTAACTGACAAACTGCAATGCACGGGTTTTCAATGTCTTTTGCCACAGATCAGCCACGCCCCGTTTGCTTCTGGGCCAGGCGTTTTGGCCAGTTTCCACCACAGCTGCGCTGGCATTCTTCTTCGGAATCGAAAAACACGTGGGCCGATCCATTGCGTACCTTCACCTGGGCATCCGCCAATGCCCGGGCCGTCAGTTCACCCATGAAGCTGGCCTCGCCATCTGCCAGGGCGAAGTCTTTGCTGGCTTGCGTGTCGAATACCCAGACCACTTTCAGGCTGGCCGGGAAGGCCTCGTAGTCGACCACGTGAGTCAGCCAGACAAACCCCGGGATCTGTGTTTTGGCTGTTTCACAGGCCTCGGTCAGGGTGGTGATCAGGCGACGTTCGATCTGTGCCTGGGTGCGCTTGCTTAAAGACATGGGTGAATCCTGTTGATGGGCGGAGCAAAAGCGCGATTATACCTGACACGGGCGCTTGGCCACTGCAACGACTGCCGCTTCGCCCAAAGTGCCACCTGAGGTAGAATGACGCGGTTAGTCGGCTGGCCGCAGTGGATCGTCGTGTCCACACCAGTTCCCCGGAAGGAGCTGCGAGCAGGTCGGACATCAAGGAGCCGCAAGTGCTGCACAAAAAATGTTACCCAAGTAGCTGAAGCCAAAACCAACAAGAGATCAGCGCCCAAGGTGCATAAAGTGAGGTCTGTAACGTGCACAGGCCTTATATATCTGCCCGTTCAAGGTTTGAGGGTCGGCTCGATTGCAGGCGACAAGCCTGTGGTGAGTCGAAGAATTTCATGCTCTGCGTGTCGGGTAGATGGCGTTTTATCTTAGGTACTACAACATGTTTAAAAAAGTGAACAAGGGGCTACTGGGCCTGGCGCTGACCATGGGGATTACCTCCGTGCACGCTGCCGAGCCTAAACACGTGGATGTACTGCTGATTGGCGGCGGCATCATGAGCGCTACTCTGGGTGTCTGGCTCAATGAGCTGGAGCCTGGCATGTCCATGGAGATGATCGAGCGTCTCGATGGCGTTGCCCTCGAAAGCTCCAATGGCTGGAACAACGCCGGTACCGGCCACTCTGCCCTGGCCGAGCTGAACTACACGCCAGAAGACAAGAACGGCAACGTTGAAATCCCGAAAGCCATTGAAATCAATGAAGCTTTCCAGGTTTCGCGTCAGTTCTGGTCGTGGCAGGTCAAGAACGGCGTATTGAAAGATCCGCGTTCGTTCATCAACTCCACTCCGCACATGAGCTTTGTGTGGGGCGATGACAACATCAAGTTCCTGAAGAAGCGCTACGAAGCCCTGCAGGCCAGCCCTCTGTTCGCCGGCATGGAGTACTCCGAAGACCCGGTGCAGATCAAGAAGTGGGTTCCGCTGATGATGGAAGGGCGTGACCCGGCTCAAAAAGTCGCGGCCACCTGGTCCCCTATCGGTACTGACGTAAACTTCGGCGAAATCACGCGCCAGTTCACGGCTTACCTGCAAACCAAGCCTAACTTCTCGCTCAAACTGTCGAGCGAAGTTGAAGACATCAAGCGCAATGAAGATGGTTCATGGCGTGTGGTGTACAAAAACCTGAAAGACGGCACTAAAACCGAGACTGATGCCAAGTTCGTATTCATCGGCGCAGGCGGCGGTGCACTGCACCTGCTGCAGAAGTCCGGCATTCCTGAAGCCAAGGAATACGCAGGCTTCCCGGTTGGCGGCTCGTTCCTGGTCACCGAAAACCCTACCGTTGCGCAGCAGCACCTGGCCAAGGCCTACGGTAAAGCTTCGGTTGGCGCACCACCGATGTCGGTTCCGCACCTGGACACCCGCGTACTGGATGGCAAGCGCGTAATCCTGTTTGGCCCGTTCGCGACCTTCTCCACCAAGTTCCTGAAGGAAGGCTCGTACTTCGACCTGCTGACCAGCACCACGACCCACAACATCTGGCCAATGACCAAAGTCGGCATCGAACAGTACCCACTGGTTGAGTACCTGGCCGGCCAACTGATGTTGTCTGATGAAGATCGCTTCAATGCGCTGAAAGAGTACTTCCCGAACGCAAAATCTGAAGACTGGCGCCTGTGGCAGGCCGGTCAGCGTGTTCAGATCATCAAGCGTGACGAAGAGAAAGGCGGCGTGCTGAAACTCGGTACCGAGATTGTCAGCGCCAAAGATGGCAGCATCGCAGGTCTGCTGGGCGCATCGCCTGGTGCATCCACCGCGGCGCCAATCATGCTGACCGTGCTCGAAACCGTGTTCAAGGACAAGGTTGCGACGCCAGAGTGGCAAGCCAAGCTGCACCAGATCGTGCCGAGCTATGGCACCAAGCTGAACGGTGATCCTGATCGCGTTGCTCAAGAGTGGGCCTACACGGCTGAAGTCCTGCAATTGACTCCGCCGCCGGCGATCCCGGCTGCAACTCACACGGCAACACCTGCTGCCGCGCCGGCCAAGCCTGCGCCAAGCAACCCAGCGGCTGACATGGCGCTGTAAAAAAAACGGCCCCACCCGACACTGTTCGGGTGGGGCTGCTTTACCTCGCTACACCCCCCCTAGAACATCCTCCCCACAGCCTCTTACTGCGTGTCGTGCTCTTACTGAGTACCGAACAGGGCCGTCCAGTAAATCCCTGCGTCACTTTTCGGGTCTACTGCATAGGCTGCGCCCAACTCGCGAAACTCCGGGTTCATCACATTGGCGCAATGGCCAGGACTGGCCAGCCAGCCGTCGACCAGCTTGCGCGTGGTGTCTTGTCCAGCCGCGATATTTTCGCCGATCTGCTGGGCGATATAGCCCGCCAGTTCTGCGCGATCGCCCGGGGTTGAACCGTCGCGACCCTTGTGGTCGAAATAATTGTTGTTGGCCATATCCCGCGAGTGGGTCTGGGCTGCGGTTGCCAGGGTGGCGTTCCAGGTCAGTGGCGCGGCGGGGCCAAAGGCCTGCGTGCCGCACTGACGGGGTTGGTTGCGGGCGCTGTTGAGCATCTCCAGGACTTTCTGCCCTTCGGCCTGCCAGTCGCCCAGGCGTGCTGTGAGCAGGGGGCGGGCCAGTACGATGCGCCATTCACGCTGGTCATGGCTGACGCCGATATCGACAAACTGGGGGTCCAGTACCACGCGGCAGAAGCTTTCCTGCACGGCTTTCATGGCGGCCTGCGCATCACGGGGGCCGGAGAGATTGATCGCCTGTACGTTGACCATCGGGTATGCCGCCCGCCCGAGCGCTTCCTGCAAGTCACCAAAGCTGCTGGCGGGCAATACCAGCCGGGTGTCAGCGGACAGCGGCGGCAGCTCTTGCGAGGCTTGCCCCGCACACCGCTGGATCTGGCTGCGATACGCGTTGATCGAGTCGATCAGCTGCGACTCTTCGCTGGCGAGGGCCGAAACGCTGAACGCCAGCCCCAGGGTCAAGGCGCCAGCACGGGCCAGGGTAAAGTGAGTACGCATACAGGTTCCCTCTCAACGTAAGGCGCCCATGATGCGTTATTTCAGCGACTTAGTCTTTTGCCTGGGCCACAAAGGCTTTTGCCCTGGCGGTCAGTTGATCGATCTGGCGATCGCGTTTCTTCTCGGCGTCCAGCATTGCCTTCTTGCCGTTGCGTTGCAGCAGGTAGGTGTGAATCTGGCGCACTTCGGTGGAGCTGTAGATCGCTGCAACATCGAGCACGCCCATCAGGCCGTCGGTGCTGTGATCGAGGGTATTCATCAACACTTGCGGGCCACGGGTGCCGATGACTTGCAGGCCCATCGCTGCAAATTCCCCCACCTTGGCCACGCTGCAGGTCAGCTCGGTATGGGGATGGCGCCGCACGACTTCCCCGACCAGTGCCCGGGTGACACCCAGGTGACGATGGCTGGCCAATTCGGCCATGTAGGCGATGCCGCAGGCTTGCGGATCATCCTTGACGGGCAGATACAGGGCGAAGCCGGTCACTTTTTCCGGGTCTTGAGCGTCAGTCGCCACAATCAGCTCAACCGCAATCCCCTTGGATCCGTCGAGTGCTTGCAGGTAAAGGTGCACTTCAAAGCCAATGGCATATTGGTAAATGCTGTACAGAAGATTGCTGGGCGCGATCTCCATGGCGCTGATGTCGGTGAGGTGGTCGACGACGATCTGCAGAATCTGGCTGTTGATCGGCTCGCTGACCGGAGTATCGAAATGGGTGAGGGTGGTCATGGGCGTCAAGTCTCTGTAGTCGCTGACGAGGAACGAGGGCTGCGAGCTTTTAAAAATCAAAAGCTCGCAGCCCTCGTTCCTCGTCAGCGACTACATGGGCAGTAGGTAGAATTCAGCGCTGGCTCAACCAGAAGTCATGCAGTGCACGCGCCGCCGGTGCAATGGCGGCAACGCTGTGCTGATGAGCCGCCACGTCCAGGTCTTCAGGCAGTTCAAAGTTGTCCTGCTCGGCGCACTCGGCAATGGCTTGCAGCAGGCTGGCCTGTGGCAGGGGCAATGCTGGCCAGTTGCAAATGGCAACGGCACGGGTGTAACCGAAGCACCATTCTTCAGCCAGCGTCACGTCTTGCCCCAGGTGCTCGGTCTGCTCGAAACGCGGTGCAAATGCAGCACTGTCTTCAGCCAGTTGCCGTGCCAGGGTGTTGATGTGGCGAACGCTCAGCTCGATGAACTGCTTGGCTTCTTCAGGGGTTTGCCAGGCCGGGTTCTGGCCGCCCCAGATTGCCGGGAACCATTCGGCGATGTCCACCCGAGTCGGACTTGAAACCAGAGCCGTGAAGTAGCCGTCCAGTTCTGAAGGGTTGAGCACTGAGTGATCGTCGCCGTATTTGAGCAGCGTGTTCTCGATCACTTCAAAGTCGCTGGCGTTCAGGGGTTGCGATTGCATGTACGGGCTCCTTGGATGGGGCGCTAAAGCGGGCGGTCAATGACTGACCGCCAGTGCGAAGTCAGTCCACTGAAACGATAGACTCAAGCTCGAAGTATTTGAAGCCAGCTTTGGCCAGGGCTTTTTTGGCCTCTTGCTCTGCGTTGAACCGGCTCAAATCCTTGGAATCGTGCACAAACTTTGTTTCATCACCGTCAAACACCTTGGTCACGCGCATGGTGACGCGAAGAATCGGGCCACTGCGCTTTTTCGGCGCAGGTGACTGAGCCTTTGCAGGTGCCGGGGCTTTCTTCACAGTGGGGGTGGTTTTTGCAGGGGCAGGTTCAACTTCAGGTTGAACAGGGGCAGCAGGTAGATCAAGGCCGAGCGCTCTGCGCATGTCGTCCTCGGTGAATCCGGCACTCATTGATAAGACTCTTGTAATATAAAAGACGCGCTTATAGGACAGCGATTCGGGTTATGGCAAGCAAATTTGTTCATAGGCTGAATATTATGGCCTTTTAATGGCTAAAAGTCCTTATCTGAACCGATTCAGGTGTCACGCAGCAAGTCGTGACCATCCAGTAGTTTGTAGGCAATTTCCGGTCGTTTTTCCAGGGCACGGCGGATGGCAGCCGGGATTGCCTGCCGGGTTTTTCGACACAAACCCGGTTGTTCGGCAAGGCGGATAGCAATGCCGCGCATGGTGCGAACCTCGGTAAACCCCGGGTCGATCTGCACTTCAATCCCCAGTTGCTCGCGCAGGCGGCGCTGCATGTGCTCCAGGTCACTGAGGCTCTGGATATTCTCCAGCCGTTCCAGCAGAACTTTCTCGGCCTGGCGGGTCAGGTTGAAGATGCGCAGGTCGCTGTCGGGGGTTGCCAACAGCTGTTCCCGCTCGCAGATGCAGGCGCCGGGTGGGCAGGGTGAGCGGGTCGCTGCTGTAGGAGTCATGGGGTTCAGCATAGCTGCGCTACGATTCAAGCGTCCAGACGCAGCGCCATGATCACCGTGTGTTCGGGGCCGTTAAATTCATCGCGCACTTTGTGAAAACCCAACTGCGCGTAGAACGATTCGGCTGTCAGCGAGGAGGGCACTCTCAACTCGTCGATCTGGGCGACAAGGGCGGCGTCCATGAGCCGTGCCATCAATTGCTGGCCGATACCGCGCCCCTGATGGCGCGGGCTCACGAAAACGCTGCGCACCACCGCCCGGTCCAGGCTGGCAGTGCCGACCACGTGTTGCTCAACCACGGCCACATACATCTGGCGTTGTTTCATCAACGCCAGGATCGAGTCCGGGCAGAAATTCTGTTCTACCTGGGCGATCACTTCAGGCGGATAGTCCCGGGCGTTGGATTCTTGCAGGGCGCCATTCACCACCTTGCTGATGGCGTGTGCATCGACCGGCATGGCACGACGAATCTGACACTGCATACAGGCTCCTTGCTCTTCCAGGGTCAGGCTGAGGGATCAGGGCCTTCGGCCAGAATCCCCGCATACAGCTGACGATCAATATTGGCCCCGCTCAGAATGAGCGCAACCCGACGACCTTGCTGGCTGGATTGCTCGCTGATCAACCCGGCCAGCGCGGCAGCTCCCGCACCTTCGGCGGTGTTGTGGGTGGTTTCATGGTAGACCCGAATGGCGTGTGAGATCTGCTGGTCAGATACCCGAATGACCCGTGCCGCACCTTTGGCGATAATGGCCAAAGCCTCGGGCTGCGGCTGACGACAGGCCAGACCGTCGGCGAAGGTGTGGGCCGAGTCTGTGCACACCACGCGGCCTTGCTCAACGCTTTGCGCATAGGCATCGGCATGGGATGACACGACCCCCACGATTTCTGTGTCCAGGCCCAGCAGATCACGGGTCTGGATCAGCCCGCAAATCCCCGAACCCATGCCGATGGGTACATACACCGTGTCCAGTTCCTCGATGGCTTCAAGCAGCTCAAGCGCATAAGTGGCGACCCCGCGAATCAGGTCGTGATGGAAGGCGGGGACCAGATGCCATTGATGGGTTGCGGCCAGTGTGGCGGCTTCGGCCCGCGCTTCATCGAAGTCCTTGCCGCATTCAATGACGGTTGCACCCAGCGCCCGCATGGCCGCGTTTTTTTCCAGGGAATTGCCTTCAGGCACCACGATACGGATTGGCAGCCCCATGCTCCGGGCCGCCAGGGTAAGGCTTTGCCCATGATTACCGCGGGTGGCCGTGACCAGGCCTCTGGTGTTCGGTTCCCGTGCCAGCAAGCCCTGCACATACAACAACCCCCCGCGCACTTTGAACGCGCCGGTGGGCATGTGGTTTTCATGCTTGACCCACACCGTGCAACCCAGGCGCTGAGTCAACAAGGGCCAGGCCAGTTGCGGTGTTGGCGCCAGGGTCTGGTATACGGTTTGTGCTGCAAGGCGAAGGTCGTTCAAGTCAAACATGGCGCACCGTCATCGAGGGGTTTGACTCGATTCTAGGCACAACGCATTGTATGGGCCGATCCTTATATTGCATGGCCAACAATAAATGTGGATACCGACGCTCAACGACACGGACCAGCCGCGCTACCTGGCGCTGGTCGATGCCATCACCCAGGCCATCGCCTGTGGCGAACTGCAACCCGGCGCACGCTTGCCGCCACAGCGGCGACTTGCCTGGGCATTGGGCTGGAACCCCAGCACGACCATGCAGGCCTATCGCGAGGCGGCGCGTCGGCATCTGGTCTCGGGCGAGGTGGGCCGTGGCACCTACGTGCTGGCGAGCAGTCAGGAAGCGACCCTGTTCAGGCTGCAGCACGCCGATGAGCACGCGCAACGCATCGACCTGCGAACCAACGTGCCCGCCATTGATCACGTGGGTGAGCATGATGGGCAGGCGTTGTCATGGGTACTCGACAGTCGCCAGGCCATCCGCTTGCAAGGCTACTTGAGTGCGGCGGACTTACTGCTGACGCGGGCTCAGGGCGCGGCCTGGTTCAAGGGGCGCGGGCTGGAGTTGACCGTGGAAAACATCATGCCGTGTACCGGCGCCCAGCAAGGGCTGTTCACCGTGCTCTTGTCGCTGTGCCAGGCCGGCGAGCCGGTGCTGGTCGAGGCGTTTACCGCTCCGGGGATCAAGGCTGCCTGCGCGCAACTGCGCCTGCCCATGCATGGCGTAGCGCTTGACCAGGAAGGCATCGTGGCGGAGGACTTCGACCGGATGATCCGCGCTACGGGGGCGCGGATTGCCGTACTGACGCCCACCCTGCAAAACCCCACGTCGGCCGTGATGAGCATTGAGCGCAAGCGGGCCATTGCCCACGTCGCCCGGCGCCACGGTGTCATGGTGATTGAAGATGACGTATACGGGGCACTCACCGACAGCCCGCCGTTGTACCGTTTCTTGCCCGAACTCACGGTGCTGGTCAGCAGTTTGTCCAAGACTGTTGCGGCGGGCGTGCGCGTGGGGTGGATCGTGGCGAGTCCGCAGTTGCTGGCACGTATTGATCCCTATGCCCAGTCGGCGCACTGGGGAGTATCGCCCCTGTGCATGGCGATTGCTTGCCGATGGATTGGCGACGGCACTGCGCAAACCCGTGTGCAGTGGCAAAGCCGGGAAGTTGCCCGACGCTGGCGGCTGGCAAAAAAGATCCTGGGCCCCGGGATGTACCAGACACAGACCCCTTCGCCCCATATCTGGCTGACGGTGGCCGAGGGTCAGAGCCCGCTTGCCGAGGCGTGCCGCGCAGCGGGGGTCGATGTGGTGCCTGCGGATGTATTTGCGGTCAAACCCACCGCGACCAATGCGGTGCGCATCAGCCTGACAGCGGCTGCCAGTGTCCAGGTTCTGAAAGTGGCGCTGGAGCGGACTGCGGGTAATTGCTAAGTGGTACTCGCGATCCGTAGCAGCTGACGAGTGGAACGAGGCTGCGTCCGGCTGCGTAGCAGTCGTAAAATCAGCTTGCACGGTTAATCAGGCAAACCGCGTGTTCCGGTTTTGCGACCGCTACGTCGCAGTGGCGCACCATCTCGATCGCAGCCTCGTTCCACTCGTCAGCGACTACAACGCGGAGTTGGTGGCGAACCTGTAGTCGCTGACGAGCCGTGCGAGGCTGCGTCAGCGCGTGTACCGGTTTTGCGCCCGCTACGTCGCAGTGGCGTACCATCTCGAACGCAGCCTCGTTCTACTCGTCAGCGACTACAACGCGTAGTTGACGACGAACCCGCTGCGAAGCGGCCCCCTTGTTGCTAACAGGCTGGCCGGGTACATATCCGGCATTTTGGTTTAGCTGGAATATGGTTTTCGCCTTTAAACCGAGGAACTTCTTCCAGCCGCCGAAAAAGTATCCAAAAAGGCATCAATATGCTGGGATGTTATTCTTTCGTGGTACCGGATGAGGTTGCCCATGGGGAGTTGCGGCCACTGCGTAATCCCGACGATGGCGCTTGATTCGCTTTGTACGTCTGTGGTGAGTGTTGGTACGGTTTGCGACCACCAGTTATCAGGCGTTACACGTTAGAAAAAGCTCCAGATCTCTGGGTAGCTCCAACGAACAAAGCTGCTCTATAGCGCTAATTTGCTCCGAAGTAAGCTGGTAGTCGTATACGTAGTCATCGTCTTTTTCCCAGCCCATTATCGGTTTAAGATCCGCGACAGAAACCGGAATCTCCTTTTCAAAGGATGCAAAGTCCTCACCTTCAGAAACGCCCATAATCACATGTTTCATGGTTCTACTGTCCTTGTCGGGTCTGCTGCTTTGTTTTGAGTGCCCGTTTCGTGATCGAACTCGCCGAGGTGCTTAGCGCGTTTATTTTTTTTCAACTGCACCATGCTGAGCATCCCATTCGGAGATTGTGCCGTCTCTGCTCTTCCAGCGTGGACGCAAGCTTGAACTGAAGTTTTTGATTTGGCTCATTCAGGTCTGCCAGCCAAGCCGAAGAAGCTTGTCTTGTGACCGCTGCGCCCAAAAGTCTTGTGTATCCTTTAACGCCCGCATTGTCCAAGGAACCCCCATGCGCAGAGAAATTGGCTACTGGCACCGAGAAGGTCGCGAGTTGTTCTATTACCTGGAATTCAAGCCCGACACTGCCGAGTTCTACCTCACTTGCGAGCACACGCCCAGTGAGGGCGAGGGCAGCGTGCGTTCGGTGTTGCTCAGCGAAGCTCGGGGCGAGCGCTACTACGAAGATGCCTTGTTGATCATCAAGGAGGAACTGTTCAGGCAATACACCCTCTGAGTGGTGTCGCGATCAATGATCTGGTTTGAGGCCAGGGCAAGATCTGTCGATAATGCCGCGGGCTCGGCAGGTGCCGGGCCAGGAAGTTGCAATTCAAAGGAGCTGTAGATGCGCGTGTTTTATATCTTTACCCTGCTGGGCACCTTGCTTTTGGCCGGTTGCGCAAGCAATCCAATGGACCCGGTAGCAGACCAGGCGGTGCAGCCACCTGCGCCAGGCATGGCACAAGTGGTGTTCATGCGCGATGCCTATACCGGCAAAGCCATTGTGTCCTCGCTGTATGACGTGACCGATGGCAAGACACAATTCATTGGTGTCATGGCCAACGGCACGAAAATCGCCCATCCCGCCACCCCTGGCAAGCACACCTACATGGTGGTGTCTGAAGCGGCCGACTTCATGGAAGCCGACCTTGTGGCAGGCAAAACCTACTACGCGCTGGTAACGCCGCGCATGGGTTTGTGGAAAGCACGCTTTTCACTGTGGCCGATCAGTAATGACCCTGAAGCCTCCCACAGCCTGAAGTCCAAGAACTTCAAAGGCTGGGTTGAAGACACGGACATGGTGACCAACTCACCAAAATCTTTGGCCTGGTACGAGCGGGTCAAAGCCAGCGTAGAGAAGAAACGCGCTGAATACTGGCCGGTCTGGCAGGAAAAAAGCGCTGACGCAGTGGCCGAGCGCACGCTCAAGCCTACTGATGGCTTGTAATATTTGAGCCGGGGGCAGGGTGGCGACAGTGACGTTGCCCTGCTCCTATCTCACCACTTCAGTGACCTGCAACACCCAGGCAATCGCCTGCGTCCTCTCATCCCACACATACCGAAAATGCTGGCCTTGCACCGGTAGCGAGAGCGCTGGTGGGCGGAACGCGGCAACGCATTCGTGTCCGTCAAGGCGCACGCTCTTGTAAAGCAGGCCCCAGGCGCCGTCTTCGCGCAATGGCCGGGCGAATGCCTGAGACAGGCCATAACCTGACGGCGAAGGTTGATGCAGCCCCGGGTCGCCACGAACATCGATCATCGGCTGCACGACGCGGTTGATATAGGTACGCATGGTGATTTCGATGCTGGGCTCCTGTGTCGCCCGCCAGAATTGCTCCTGATGAAAACAGGTTTCGGCGATTGCCGCCTCTACGCTGTTGGCGCAGTAGTACACGCCGTAGCTGCCATCGGTAAAACGACTGGCCCGCCCGATATGGGTAAAAGCAGCCATCACGGCGGTCGAGCCTTCGCCACACAGGCGGTCTTCTGGCCGGACCCTGTTGAGCACGCCTGCCTGATCGCGCAGCCGGTCATTGGTCAGGCTTTCGAGGACAAAGGCGATCTCCAGGTCGGCCGGGTCCAGGGTGTCTTCAAACACTGAAACGGGCGGGAACGCGCTGTTGATGATGCGATAAGCCTTGTTCCATTCAGGCAGCATTGCATCAGGCATCAGCCGCGCACTCCATCCAGATAGCGGCGCACATCTGCCAGGTCGACCACCTGGCCAGCGAGCATGTAACTCAAGGCGCTCTGGCCGTTAAAGGGCGCAGCGGTGTTGGGTTTGTGCACCCATTCATAGGCACGTTCAGGCTGGTTGCTGAACAGGATGCGCAATGCCTTGTGCACGCCCATCAAGTACGAAATGCGCTCCAGGGTGTCGTGGGGCAGGCGCACGTTCGGCAGTTTTTTGTACTTGAAGTAGGTGGTATTGCCGATGGAACCGAGCAATGTGCACTGCTGGTCCTTGGTGCAGCCCCAATGCTCCATGAGGCTGAAGAAAAAGGTCAGGGCAACCCGGCCCGCATCGCCACTGGTGATCTCGGGTTCGGGATGTTTGGCTACGAGGTGCATGGCGGCCTCCAGAGAGTTGATACTTCCAGCTTACTCCGGATGTGGCTCTTTTCAATAAATCAGTTCATATATGATTTATGAAAATGTAACGGCACGGGCTCGCACGTGCCGGGGCCGTTGGTCTGGCCCCGGCGAAGGTGCACATGGCGCCTTACAGCTGTTCCATCAGCACTTCAACGATCCGTTCATGCCTGCGGTCAATGGCTCGCTTGCCCCATAGCGGTTTGTCACCGCACAGTTCGGCGATTTCCCGTTGCTGGGTGGTGTGGGTGTAGCTGTCGAGTTTCTTAGAAAACACAACATTGCCCACGGTGCAGTTATGGGACTTGGACAGCAGCAGGTAATTGCCCAGGCAATTCAAGTAGCCAGACACAAAGCTTTCATCATATTTGCCGTAACCGTGGGGCTTGGTCTTGGGCTCGGTGGTTGGGGCAATGTGCTCCAGCTCAGGCAGTTTGATGTCATCGTAACGGGTCGGTTTGTAGCCGCGCTGGCCGCTGTTTTCGAGGTGGTTCTCATACTTCCACAGCAGGTACTTGGCGGTGGCGTGGTGGATGTCGTTGTTCAGCGCCGTTCTGAGGTTGTCGTTGTTCCAAAAACCCAACCAGGGGGCCTCCGCAATTTTCAGCTGATTGATGCGCTCTACAATGGGCTCGATCTGCGGATTTTGTGCAGTGAATTGCTCATACACGTGTCTGATGCGAGAGGTGATGTCCGCACGGGTTCCAATCAGTCGGTGGCGCACGATTAACCCTTCAAATGCGCGGCACAGTGATTCGATCTCGTGCATCTCGAGGTTGAAGCGATAGGCCTTGATGATAAAAGGCAGAACAATCCCGATACTCCCCAAGGTCACCAGTGCGTGAATCGCAAAGTGTTTTTTCTCGTCGGGGCCGAAAAAATTGCACAAGTGCAGAAAGCTGGCCGCCAACGCCTGGGTAAATTCTCGGATAAAGATCAGCGAGTCTGGCTGGCCGAGCAGTTTGTCGATTTTATCCAGGCTGTCGCTTTCCCATAGAGAGTTGAACTGAACCCTCAGGGTGTAGAGCAATACCTCGTCTTCGTTGATGCGATAGTCAATCGAGGCAATGGATTTGTAGATCTCCTCAAAGCGGTCCTTGATTTCGCTGATCAGCAATTGCTTGTGGTCATCATCGTCACCGCGCAGGTGTACGGCATACATGAACTGGGCCTTGACCACTTCCAGGTTTGAAGGGCGCTTGCCACGGTTGTTCTGGAAGATGAACATTTGAATCGCTTCGGCTTCGTCCTGAACCCTGTGCGTCGTGCAAGCGGCCTGACAGACGATATCCAGCATTCGGCACAGGTAGGTTTCCGGCTTGTTTTTCAGTTGTCCCGTGAAGTAGTCGAATGCGTCGACAATGCGTTGGGAAGAGGTAGTGCTCAGGCCCTTGTGGTCATTCTTGACCTGGTCAATCACGTAATCGATAAACACCCGGTTGTCATAGTCCACGGTGTTGAAGCGAATCACATGGGGCGTGCGAATCACGTTGGCATAGCATGCCTGTTCCGTCTCGCTCAACGGGCGCAGGGCCTTGAGGCATTTGAACAGGGCCGACAAGAACAGGGTCAGGGTTGTCAGCCGCTGCTGGCCGTCGATTACCTGATACTTGCCATCTTTTTCCTCAAACAAAAAATGCCCGAAGTAGTAAGGGCTCCGGGCACTGCTGGTGCGGTAGTCCTCAAGGTCCGAAAGGAATACGTCGGTCTGTGTGGTGCGCGTGCTGGTGGGGTTCGGCGTCTCCCATGAATAGGCGCGCTGATAGGCCGGTACGACGATTCGTTTGTTCGCCAGCATGTTTTGAACGGTGGTTGAGGGGTTCACGAGAAATCCTTGTCGATCGATACAAGACTAATGGCCATAAGCCATATTATGCCATGCTCATCCCTTGGGCAGTGACTGCGCCTTGTTGATGCACCGTGCCCGCCGTTCATCCACGCGCTTGGCAAACCAGGCGGTGGTCAGGTTGCGGGTGATCTTCGGACTTTGCAGGGTGATGCCCGGCAGCACGGCGCGGGGCAGGGGTTTGCCTTGCTGGCGGTCGGCAAGGGCGAAGACGCTCTGGTAAAGATCCGTGTCGTTAAATGCCAGGCTGTCGCCTTTTTCGAGTTGGCGGCGGATCGCGTTGTTGCTCAGGCCCACCTGTTTGCCAAGGGCGCGCACCGCCAATTCGGTGGAGCCGAGTGCGTAGGAGCCGGGGATGGTCAAGTCGCCATCCAGTGCCAGCGGAATGCCTGAAACGCGGCTGACGGCATTCTGAAACGCGGCATTACGGCTGGCATACCAACCCGCATTGAAGTCGGCAAAACGATACAGCGATTGCGTGTAGTCGACCGGGTAGCCCAGCAGATGGGCGATACCGAAGTACATGCCGCCCCGGCGCGTGAAGACTTCCTGGCGGATCGAGTGCGTCACGGGGTAGGGATAGTCCCGTGCCCGCTGTTCGGCAAAGGCGATGCTGACTTGCATCGGCCCGCCCGTGTGAACCGGGTTCAAACCGCCAAACAGACTTTTGCCCAACGGCACCATGCCGATGAAATCATCAAAAATGGCGCTCAACTGGCCTTCGGTGCGGGCGGTGTCCAGGCGTTGATTGTAGGTTTTGCCGTTGGGCGAGGTGATGCTCAGTGCGCTGCGCACCACAAACTCGGGGATATGCAGTTTGCCGGCGCGGCGGTTGATTTCCGAGCGGGCGATGGTGGCCAGCCCGGGCACCGGCGGGTCGGCTTGAAAGGTCGACTCCTGCTCGGTCACCGCCAGCACGGAGCACAGGTTCTCATCGGTGGGGGCCAGCCCTTGAGCGGTAAACGCGACCTGGATATCCGCCGCCCAGCCCTGGCGATCCGCGGTTTTCACCGGGAGCAATTGCACAATGCGGGCACGTGCCTGGTCGGGGGTGATATCCGGGGTTGTCCGCGACCCCTGGGTACCGCAACCCGCCACTACCACCAGGGGCATCACCGATAAAAAACACCTGAAGAATCGATTCACCCGATACAACTCCTTTAAATATGCCCTGCCAATCAATCGTCGCGCGTCAGCACTTCCAGCAGTTCGATCTCGAAACGCAGGTTGGAGTTCGGTGTGATGTGCGCGCCCATGCTTCTTTCACCATAGGCCAGGTGAGCAGGCACCTGCAGTGCGCGTTTGCCGCCGACCTTCATGCCCATCAGGCCGATGTCCCAGCCCTTGATCACCCGTCCGGTGCCGATCACGCACTGGAACGGTTTGCCACGTTGATGGGAAGAGTCGAATACCGTGCCGTCTTCGAGCCAGCCGGTGTAGTGCGTGGTAATCAGGGCGCCCTTGACCACGGTTTTGCCGTCGCCCGGTAACAGGTCAGTGATGTGCAGTTCGTCAGTCATGGCGATGGAACTCAAAAAGTAGGTTTAACGATTGTTCTGGGTAGGGTTTCTCTCAATTCGAAGACGGTTTGGCAATGCATTTTGATTTTTTTTACGTAGGAGAAGGCTCTAAAACAAAGGGATTGGGGAACTTTGTAATGAGGATGATTGTCAATTGCGCTTTACTCTCAACTGAGAATGTTTATCATTGCAGCCCTGGCAGTGCCGGGGAACGCTAATCACGTAGGTCCTTTCAAGGTCGTGCGTCAGCAATTTCCAGCCCTTGGCCTGCTGAGCACACTCCATTGTTAAGGGATCAACTGGACATGTCGTCTCGATACAAACGCAGTCATCTTTCACTGGCTCTCATGGCCGCTCTGGCTTCGCCTACCTTGCTCGCCGATGCACTTGAGCGCGAGCGTGACGAAGTACCCGTAGAGGCCACCGATTTGCCGGTGGATGGCACTCGCCAGGCGTTGCAGCTCGAAGAAACCCGCGTACTGGGCACTGCTGCACAGGAGTTGAAGCAGGCTCCGGGTGTCTCGATCATCACCGCCGAAGACATCAAAAAGCGTCCGCCTGCCAACGACCTGTCCGACATCATTCGTCGTGAGCCCGGGGTTAACCTCACCGGCAACAGTTCCAGCGGCGCCCGCGGCAACAACCGCCAGATCGACCTGCGCGGCATGGGCCCGGAAAACACCCTGATCCTGATTGACGGCAAGCCGTCTTCTTCACGCAACGCACAGCGCTATGGCTGGAGCGGCGACCGTGACACCCGTGGCGAAACCAACTGGGTCCCGGCCGAAGAAGTCGAACGCATCGAAATCCTGCGTGGCCCGGCTGCGGCCCGCTACGGTTCCGGCGCAATGGGCGGGGTGGTCAATATCATCACCAAGCGTCCTTCGGACAAACTCAGCGGTTCGATGACGGCGTACTACCTGTCCCCTGAAGACGATTCTGAAGGCGTCAGCAAACGCACTAACTTCAACCTCAGCGGACCGATCACGGACGATCTGGTGTTTCGTGTGTATGGCGGCCTGAACAAGACCGATGCCGATGATCCGGGCATCAACACCGCCGCCCAGGCGTCCCCCGACAGCGTCGTGGCAGGTCGTGAAGGCGTGCGCAACAAAGACGTCAATGGCTTGCTCAGCTGGCAGTTCACCCCGGAGCAGAGCCTGGACCTGGAAGCCAGCTACAGCCGTCAGGGCAATATCTTTGCCGGTGACACCATGCTCAACAGCGGCGGTGATTTCGTTAACAGCCTGACCGGCAAAGAAACCAGCGTGCTGCAGCGCAGCAGCTTCTCGGCGACCCACAATGGCTCGTTCGACTGGGGCACCACCATGGCCTCCCTGACCCATGACCTGACCCGTAACGCCCGCCTCAACGAAGGCCTGGCCGGTTATGGCGAAGGTGCACCGTCTGAAAGCGCGGGCAGGTTCGAATCGCGGTTGCGCAACACCCGTGCCACCGGCGAGGTCAACCTGCCGTTGACCATGGGCACCGCCCAGGTGCTGACCCTGGGCGGTGAATACCTCTACGAGTCGCTCAATGACCCGGGCTCGTTGCGTCCGCAGAGCTGGGATCCAGGTGCCGGCGGTACGCCGGGAATTCCGGGTACGGACCGTACGCAAACCAAGTCAACGGCCAACAGCTATGCGTTCTATGTTGAAGACAACATCGAAGCCGGCGCCAAGACCATCGTCACCCCCGGCGTGCGCTTTGATCACCACAGCGAGTTTGGCGGCAACTGGAGCCCGAGCCTCAACGCGTCCCACCAGATCACCGATGAGCTGAGCATCAAGGGCGGTATTGCCCGGGCCTACAAAACCCCGAACCTCTACCAGTCCAACCCCAACTACCTGCTGTATAGCCGCGGTGCGGGTTGCAGCTCGGTCGAGGTGAACATCGGTGGCTGCTACCTGGTGGGTAACCCGGACCTGAAGCCTGAAATCAGCGTCAACAAAGAAATCGGCCTGGCGTTCGACAAGGGCACATGGCGCACCAGCGCCACGTATTTCCGCAACGACTACCAGAACAAGATCAATGCCAGCAACGAATCGGCATTCCGCCTGCCGAACGGGCGTCGCGTGCTGCAATGGGAAAACAGCGGCAAGGCCATTGTGCAAGGGGTTGAGGGCAACCTGTTTGTCAGCCTGCGCGACGATCTGGACTGGAACACCAACCTGACCTACATGATCGAAAGCAAGGACAAGGAAACCGGCGATCCGCTGAGCATCATTCCCAAGTACACCCTCAACACCATGCTGGACTGGTATGCCACTGAAAAACTGTCGTTCCAGGTCAGCGGTACTTACTACGGCAAGCAGGAAGCGCCCAAGCGCAACAACCGCGCCAACGAAGCACTGGACAAATCGGTACAACAGCCGGTTGACCCTTATGGCCTGGTGGGCCTGAGCAGTGGGTATGAGTTCAATAAACACTTCAGCGTGCGGGTGGGCATCAACAACCTGTTCGACAAGCAGCTCTACCGCAAAGGCAACGCTGACGAAGCGGGCGCGCAAACCTACAACGAAGCAGGCCGTGCCTACTTTGCGTCGGTGACCAGCTCGTTCTGATAAAAACCCGGGCCTGACCGCTGTTACCCGTGCAGGCACTTAAAGGCGCGACATCCGTGAAAACGGGTGCCGCGCCGTTGTCGCATCTGGTGCAGGCAAAATGCAGAGCTCGATGAGGAATTGAAAACATGAAACTTGCAACGTCGGCCTGGGCGCCGATTGTGTCCCGCACCCTGGCTGCACTGGTCGGCGGCTATGTCTTTACCTACGCCTTTACCGCTGCATTGGCGCGGCTGCTGCCGCTGGACAATGTGGACTCGCTGATCGTCGCCAGTTTGCTGTCGTTTGTGATCTACACCTTCGCCATCCTGTGGGCGTTTGCCGCCCGTCATCAGTGGTCGGCCTGGATGGGCGCGGTACTCGCCGTGCCTTTGGCGGCCATCGGCTTTTGGCCACAACTGCTGGAGCAACTGGGATGAAACAGACCCTGACCCAATCCATGGCCTGGCTGCATACATGGGGCGGCCTGATTGTCGGCTGGTTGTTGTTCGTGATTTTCTTGACCGGCAGCCTGGCGGTATTCGATCAGGAGATCGACAACTGGATGACCCCCGAACTGCCTGCGCACCACTTGACGGATGAGCAGGCCGCGCAACGGGCGCTGGATTACTTGCAAGCCAACAAGGCCGACGCCAGGCAATGGGGCATCAGCCTGCCTTATGAGCGTTCGCCGCAACTGCAGGCCTCGACCGGCGGGCGCCGTGACGGGGTGTCGGTGACACTCGACCCCAACACGGGTGAGGTAATGCCGGTGCGCGAGTCGGTGGGGGGACGGTTTTTCTTCCTGTTTCACTTCACCCTGCATATGCCGCGCATGATCGGGATCTACCTGGTGGGCGCACTGGCCATGGGCATGCTCGCGGCGCTGGTCAGCGGTATCGTGATTCACAAAAAGTTCTTCAAGGAATTCTTCACCTTTCGCCCAGCCAAGGGCCAGCGGTCATGGCTGGACGCGCACAACGCCAGTGCCGTTCTGCTATTGCCGTTTCACCTGATGATCACCTACACCGGGCTGGCGATTTTCCTGGTGATCTACATGCCTGCGGCGATGGATGCCTTGTTCGATGGCGACCGCGAGGCCTTTTTCAAGGCACAGGACACGGCACCCGCAGGCGTTGAAGCCATGCGCCCGGCGACTGTAGAGCCAGCGCCGCTGGTGGCCCTGGGGCCGTTACTGAGCAAGGCCCGCGAAGTGATGGGGCCGTTGGGCGGGGTAAGTATCAGCAATCCCGGGCAGAGCAATGCCCAGATCCAGATTCGACCGATTCTGGGTAATCGCATTGCCCTGACCAAGGGGCAGGGCATGCGTTTTGACGGGGTCACGGGGGAGCAGATCTCCGGGCCGACCGAAATGCGCCCCACCGTGCTGACCCATCGGGTGATTTCGGGGCTGCACTTTGCCCAGTTCGGGGGGTATCCGATGCGCTGGCTGTACTTTGTCTGTGGCTTGATCAGCAGTGCCATGATCGCCAGCGGCCTGGTGCTGTTCACCGTCAAACGGCGGCGTAAATATGCCAGCGAAAGCCGTGTTGCCCAGGTGCTCTACCGTCTGGTCGAGGCGATCAACGTGACCGTCATGGCGGGCTTGAGCCTGGCCTGTATCAGCCTGCTGTGGGGCAATCGCCTGTTGCCGTCGGGGATGAACGAACGGGCCGATGCTGAGCTGAACGTATTCTTCGGTGTGTGGGCGCTGAGCTTTATTCATGCAGTGATCCGACCGCGCATGCAGGCCTGGCGCGAGCAGCTTGGGTTGGCAGGGATGATGTGCATGGCCTTGCCACTGCTGAGCGTGTTCACGGTCAGCCGGCCTTGGGCGTTGCATACCAGCATGGGCGTGGAACTGACCGCGATGGCGCTGGGTGCCTTGTTGCTGTGGGCGTGCTGGAAAGTATCGCAACCGGCCGTTGAGCGAGTACCGCGTAAAAAGACCGCCGTCATGGCCGAGGTGAATTGAGATGCTGGCTGATTTTTTTGCGGGTCTGGGATTCGCCTACCTCGGCATGCTGGCGCTGTGTCAGGGGTTGGACCGTCATTACAAGCAGGTGTGGGGCAAAGCCCCGTCGGCCCGACTGAGCCGTTTGCTGCGGGTTGCGGGCTGGGTGAGCCTGGCGCTGAGCTTCTGGTTTTGCGGGCAGGCCTGGGGCTGGGCGATGGGGCCGGTGGGCTGGTTGGGCATGCTCTCGCTGAGTGGTTTTGGTCTGCTGATGCTGTTGCCGTACCGGCCTCGCCTGGCCGTGTGGTTGCCGATGGGTTTTGTGCCGGTTTGGGCGGTGATCGAAACCCTGACCCTGTAGATACTCTGTTGCCGGTCAACCGAACTCCTCTATGGGGTTCGCCCTTACGGCGAGGGAGGTGGTACTCGCGATCCGTAGCAGCTGACGAGTCGTGCGAGGCTGCGTCAGGTTTGGCGCACCATCTCGATCGCAGCCTCGTTCTACTCGTCAGCGACTACACGAGGGATGGGGGTCGAAACCTGTAGTCGCTGCCGAAGGCTGCGATGGGCTGCGCAGCAGCCCCGCTTTCAACGTCGCGAGCGAAGGCCAGGTTCTAGCGTTTCACCAGACGATTGGCAATTACATCCAGACTGCTGCAAAACACAAAGTACACCAGGGCCACAAACAGGAATATTTCAGTCGGGTGCACCATCACCCGATTGCTCACTTGAGTGGCGACAAACGACAACTCGCCCACCCCGATCACATACGCCAGCGAAGTGTCCTTGATCAGTGAAATCCATTGATTGAGAAAGGAGGGCAGCATCATCGGCAACGCCTGCGGCAGGATGATCAGGCGCAGCACTTGCCAGGTGCCGAAACCCAGTGCCTTGCCCGCAGCCCATTGCCCAGACGGCAAGCTGCTGATCCCGGCATACACCGAGTGCGCCAGATAGGCGCCACCAATCAACGACAGCGCGCACACCACGGTGGCCAGTGCGGGGACATCGACCTTGAACACGATGGGCAGCAGGAAGTAACTCCAGAAAATCAGCATCACCACCGGGATCGCCCGCAAGAAGCCCAGCACGCCGAGCAACAGCCAGCGCACCTTGCCGCGAATCATCACCAGCGCAATACCCAGCACCAGCCCCAGCACTGCCGAGATGATCCCCGACAACAGGCTCAGCACCAGCGTCAGTGCCGCGCCGCCCAGAGGTCCGTTGGGCCAGGCGCCGAGCATGAAGTACGAAAAATTGTCGCTAATAACCGAAAAATCCATGACTCACACCACTCCCTGGCGATACCACTTGCTGCGTGCAATCCCTTGGCCGATCACTTCGATCAAGGCAATGCTGAGCACATACAGGAGCGTGGCAAAACCGAAGGCCTGGAACGTCTTGAAGGTTTCGGTCTCGACTTGTCTCGAGGCATACGACAGTTCGGCCAAGCCGATGGCCATGGTCAGCGACGAGTTCTTCAGGGCATTCATGTATTGCCCCAGCAATGGACCCAACGCCGTGCGCAACGCCTGCGGGAACACGATGTAGCGCCACACCTGGGCAGGCTTGAAGCCCAGTGCCAGGCCGGCAGCCCGTTGCTCGATGCGCACCGAACTGATGCCTGCGCGAAACTCTTCGCAAATGAAGGCTGCCGTGTAGAGCATCAGGCCCCAGAACCCGGCAATGAATTCAAAGGACGGCCATTCAATCTCAAGCACACCCAGAGACAGGCTGCGCGGCTGGTTGAGCCACATCACCAGCCCTTCGGGCAGCATCGCCGTGACCCCGAAGTACCAGAAAAACAACTGCACCAGCAGCGGCGTGTTGCGAAACAGGGCCAGGTAGGCCCGTGCAGGCCACGACCACAGGCGCGAAGGCGAAATGCGCGCCAGGCACAGCAAAAATCCCAGCCCGGTAGCCACCAGGCAGGTCAGCAGGGAAAGGATCAGGGTCAGAACAAAACCATCGAGCAGCCAGTGCAGGTAGAGCGGGGCCAGCAGTTCACCGAACATAAAAAACGTCCATCCAGAAACGAGCAAAACCCGCCCGGTTGACCGGGACGGGCTTTCAAAGGTGTTGCGAGTTAGCTCTTGTCGCCGATTTTGTACAGACGGGTCAGCGGGGTCTTGGTGGTCGGGCCGAACCAGGCGTCATAAATGCCCTGAGCCTTGCCCTGGGCTTCCAGGTCGGTGAGGGTCTGGTTAACCACTTCGGTCAGGCGCGCTTCGCCTTTTGGAATGCCGACACCGATCAGGTCATTGGAAATGGTGAACGGCGGCACTTCATATTTGTCCTTGTCCGGCACATTGGCCAGCAGGCCGATCAGCTTCGGGCCGTCCTGGGTGATGGCTTGTACGTTGCCGTTGCGCAGGGCAGTGAACGCGAACGGGGTGTCATCGTAGGCAACCACTTTGGCACCGGGGAATTTCTCGCGCAGCACGCCTTCGTTGACGGTGCCCTTGTCCACGCCCACACGCCACTTGTTCAGTTCATCCGGGGATTTGAGGGTGCCTTTCTTGACGATAAATTGCTGGCCCGAAGCGAAATACGGAATGCTGAAATTCACCTGCTCGGCGCGCTCAGGGGTAATGGTGAAGTTGGCCAGCACCAGATCCACCTTGTTTGCGACCAGCAGCGGCACACGGTTGGCCGGGTTGGTCGGCTGCAACTGCAACTTCACGCCCAGCTTGTCGGCAATGGCCTTGGCATAGTCCACGTCCAGACCTTCAATCTGCTTGCTCTTGGCATCGACAAAACCAAACGGCGGGTTGCTGTCAAAGGACGCTACACGCAGCACACCGGATTTTTTGATGTCATCCAGACGATCAGCGTGGGCCAGGCCAGACAAGACAGCCAGGGTCAAAGCGGTGAGGGCAGTGAGTTTTTTCATTTCGTTCTCATCATGAGTTGGAAGAGTTATGACGAGAGTCTTGCAGGAAATTTAGCTTTTAAAAAAGAATATAAAACGATTTAAATATTCCTTTAAGGAATATGAGATTTCGATGATCGCTGTGGGAGCGGGCTTGCTCGCGAGGGTATCCACGGGGTTTGCCTGACAAACCTCGCCGCCTCAATCGCGAGCAAGCCCGCTCCCACAAAAAGGGGGGGCTCAGCAAATTTTTACCGCACTCGACTCATCGCCACTGCAATGCATTCTGCTGAAGCCACGCAAATGTCCAGACGACGCGAATGCCCATCACAGAAGGCCGAACGCAGGTGCTGTTATGGGGGTGGCGCGGCAGGACGCCGCGCCAGCCGCGATGGGCCATGGATGGCCCGTCGCGGCGTGCCCTCATAACAGTGCCGGAGTGAGGGAACCGCCGAGCCTGGGGCGAGGCGGCCGTATGGTAGGGCAAGCCTTTTTGGTTACTTTTTCGGCGTCTGGAAAAAGTGACCCGCCGTAAGGGCGGAACCCGTAGAAAGTCGTGACACATCGAATGGATATGTACTCGTCTACTTCCACGGTTTATCAGATATGCCATGCGTACCGGTTTTACGACCGCTGCGCCGCTGCTGCGCAGTGGCGCACTCTCTCAAACGTAGCCTCGTTCTACTCGTCAACTGCTACGCAACGGTGTGCGAGGCTGCGCTCAGGTTTACGCCCGTGGATCAAAAGCATCACGGCAGGCCTCGCCGATAAACACCAGCAGCGAAAGAATCAGCGCCAATGCACAGAACGCGGTCAGGCCCAGCCAGGGGGCTTGCAGGTTGCGTTTGGCCTGGCCGATCAGCTCGCCCAGCGACGCGGTACCCGGCGGCATGCCAAATCCCAGAAAATCCAGGGCGGTAAGGGTGGCAATCGCGCCCGTCAAAATAAACGGCAGGTAGGTGAGGGTTGAGGTCATGGCGTTGGGGAGGATGTGCCGTCGCATCAGCTCGATATCGCTCAGACCCAGTGCCCGCGCTGCCTTGACGTATTCCAGGTTGCGACCGCGCATGAACTCGGCGCGCACCACGTCCACCAGTGCCAGCCAGCTGAACAGCGCCATGATCCCCAGTAACCACCAGAAGCTTGGCGCCACAAAGCCCGACAAGATGATCAACAGGTACAGCACCGGCAGCCCGGACCATACCTCTTGCAGGCGCTGGCCCAGCAAATCCACCAGCCCGCCATAATACCCTTGCAGGGCGCCAGCACAGACGCCCACCACCACGCTGATGGCGGTCAGGATCAAGGCAAACAGAATCGAAATCCGGGCGCCGAAAATCACCCGCGCCAGTACGTCCCGGGCCTGATCGTCGGTGCCCAGCCAGTTTTGCCTGCCGGGTGGACTGGGAGCGGGTTCCTTGAGGTCGTAATTGACCGTGTCGTAGCTGAACGGGATGGGCGCAAACAGCATCCAGCCTCCCTGATCGTCAATCAGTTTGCGCACGTAGTCACTTCGGTAATCGGGCTCGAACGGCAGTTCGCCGCCAAACTCGGTTTCGACGTAGCGGGTCGCCACCGGGAAGTACCACTGGTCTTTGTAGTGAATGGCCAGCGGCTTGTCGTTGGCGATCAGTTCACCGCACAGGCACAGGACGAACAGCGCGATAAAGAGCCACAGTGACCACCAGCCCCGGCGGTTGGCCTTGAAACGGGCCAGGCGCCGACGGCCCAGGGGGGAAAGGTTGAGCATCAAGCCTCCTTCGCCGAGAAGTCGATGCGGGGGTCGAGCAGGGTGTAGCACAGATCGCCGATCAGTTTGATCAACAGGCCGAACAGGGTGAACAGGAACAGCGTGCCGAACACCACCGGGTAATCCCGTGACACGGCTGCTTCGTAGCTCATGCGCCCGATACCGTCGAGGTTGAAGATGGTTTCAATCAACAGTGAACCGGCGAAGAACACTTCGATCAGGGCCTGGGGAATCCCGGCCACCACCAGCAGCATGGCGTTGCGCATGACATGGCCGTACAGCACCCGGCGCTCGGTCAGGCCTTTGGCCCGTGCCGTGACCACATACTGGCGGCTGATTTCGTTGAGAAAGCTGTTTTTGGTGAGGATGGTCAGGGTGGCAAAGCCGCCAATCACCAACGCCGAGACAGGCAGCACCATGTGCCACAGGTAATCGCCGATTTTGGCGAAAAACCCCAGGCTGTCGAAGTTTTCCGAGACCAGGCCTTGCACCGGAAACCAGCTCACATAACTGCCACCGGCAAAGACCACAATCAGCAAAATGGCAAACAGAAACGCCGGCATGGCGTAGCCGATGATGATCGCGGTGCTGGTCCACACATCGAACGCGCTGCCATTGTGGATGGCCTTGCGTATGCCCAGCGGGATGGAGATCAGGTAAGTAATCAGCGTCGCCCACAGCCCCAGTGAAATAGTCACCGGCAGTTTTTGCAGGATCAGGTCCGTGACCTTGGCGCCTCGAAAGAAACTGTTGCCAAAATCCAGTTGCGCGTAGTTTTTGAGCATCAGCCACAAGCGCTCGTGCATGGGTTTGTCGAAGCCATAGTGGCGGGTGATTTCTTCGACAAGTGCCGGGTCCAGGCCACGGCTGCTGCGGCTGGCAACGCCAGTGCCGCCTGCCATGTCGCGGGCTCCGCCAGCCACGGCCGTACTGCTCACACCCTGCAGGCGGGCAATGGCCTGCTCCACCGGGCCACCGGGGGCGGCCTGCACGATCAGGAAGTTGACCACCAGAATGCACAGCAGGGTGGGGATGATCAGCAACAAGCGTCGACTGATGTAATGCAGCATCTCAGTGCCCCTCCGGCGATGTGCCGGTTGCTTGCATGGCTGCATTGGTCAGTGCGGTTTTGCTGACCTCCCACCAGGTGTCCAGCCCCTCGTCATACTTGGGCTCCAGCGCCGGGCGGGCGAAGCGGTTCTGGTACACGGTCGGGGTGCCCACCGAGTAATAGTTGGGAATCATGTAGTAGCCCCACTGCAGGACGCGGTCGAGGGCGCGGGCGTAGTGCACCATTTCGTCACGGGTATTGGCCTGTACCAATCCGTCGAGCAGTGTGTCCACGGCCGGGTCGCGCAGCACAAAGGCGTTGGAGGCACCGGGCTGGGTGGCACTGCGTGAGCCATACATGTCGTACAGTTCCCGGCCCGGGGAGACGATGGGGACGCCACTGCGCGGGAAACCCACCACGATCATGTCGTAGTCACGGGCATTGAGCCGGTTGACGTATTGCGCCGAGTCTATCTTGCGGATGTCCATGTGGATGCCGATCTGCGCCAGGGTCCGCTTGTACGGCAGGATCATGCGGTCGAATCCGCCCTGGCCATCGAGAAAGGTGAAGCTCAGCGGCTCGCCCTGTGCGTTGACCAGCGTGTTGTCTTTCGCGCTCCAGCCTGCCTCCTTGAGCAGCGCCAGGGCTTGCAGCTGTTTGTCGCGAATGTAGCCGCTGCCATCGGTTTTCGGCGCTTGATAGACCTGGGTGAACACCTCATCAGGCACCTTGCCGCGCAGGGGTTCGAGGATCTCCCGTTCACGGGCGTCGGGCAGTGCAGTGGCAGCCATTTCGCTTTTGGGGAAGTAGCTCTGCTGGCGCACATAAAAACTGCGCATCATCTGCTTGTTGGTCCATTCAAAATCCCATAGCAGGCTCAGCGCCTGGCGTACCCGGCGGTCCTGGAAAAACGGATTCTGCAGGTTGAAGGCAAAGCCCTGGGCAGCGCCCGGCTTTTGCCTGGCAAATACGCCTTTTTGCAAGCGGCCATCGGTCAGCTTGGGGCTGTCATAGCCGATGCTGAACCCTGTGGCCGAGAATTCGCGGTTGTAATCGAAAGCTCCACCCTTGAGCAGTTCGCGGGCCACATCCGTGTCGCCGTAAAAATTCACGGTCAGGCGGTCAAAGTTGTACAGCCCCTTGCTGACCGGCAAGTCCCTGGCCCACCAGTTTTTGTTGCGCTCAAAGCTGATGCTGCGCCCCGGATCGACTTGCGACACTGAATACGGGCCGCTGCCCAAGGGCGGCTCAAAACCGCCGCCATTGCTGAAGTCGCGGGTCTGCCACCAGTGCTGCGGCAGGATGCGCATGCTCGCCAGATCCAGTGCCAGGGTACGGTTCTGGTTGCTCTTGAAGTCGAAGCGCACCTGCAGCGGGCCTTCGATCTCCACGGCCTTGACCTCGCCATAGAGCATGCGAAAGCCCAGGCTGCCTTGGGTCATCAGCAGGTTGTAGGTGTAGGCGACGTCCTGGGCGGTGATCGGTGTGTCGTCGGCAAAGCGTGCCTTGGGGTTCAGGTAAAACCGTACCCAAAGACCGTCCGGGTCGCGCTCCATTGTTTGCGCCACCAGACCGTAGACCGTGTAGGGCTCATCCAGTGAGCGAAAGGCCAGTGGCGAGTACACCCAGTCATCCACTTGCGTGACCCCCGTGCCTTGGTCGACGTAGGGGGTGATGTAGTTGAACTGGCCTATTTCCATTGCCGCCCGGCTCAGCGATCCGCCCTTGGGTGCATCCGGATTTACAAAATCGAAGTGCTGGAAACCGGCCGGGTATTTGGGTGCTTCACCATAGACTGTCATGGCCTCGCCGGGCGCTGCGCTCACGCTCAGGCACAGGCACGCCAGCACAGGGGCCAGCAGGAAGCGGAGCAGGGGCAGGAGTGGTAGAGGCATGCGGGAGTTCCTTGTGCCGCGTGTTGAAAAAGCCACTCCCACAGTATTGATGATTAAAAAGCGGATTACCCGGGGTTAATCAGGCTTTGTCGACAGTGCAGGGTCAACCGGGCGCCGCCGCTTTCGCGGTTGCTGACGTCCAGGGTGAAGCCGTGCAGGTTGACGATGGCGGCGACGATGGACAGGCCCAGGCCAAAACCGCCGTGGCTGTCATCGCAGCGGTAAAAGCGCTTGAACACGGCCTCCCGCTCGGCCTCGGGGATACCGGGGCCTGTGTCGAGGACCTCAATGCGCGGGCTGCCGTTGTCGTCAGTTGCCCGCAAAATCACTTCACCGCCGGGCGGGGTGAATTTGATGGAGTTGCTGAGCAGATTGGCCAGCGCCTCAAACAGCAATGCACGATCGCCCGTCAGGCTGGGCAATGCGGGCGGCGTGTCGAGCATCAGAGTGACCTGGCCTTCTTCCGCAAGCGGCAGGTAAAAATCGTACAGCTCCTGCAGCAGGGGCAGCGGATCGAGTTGCAGGAAGCCCGAGCGTCGTTGATGGTCTTCCAGCTCGGAAATGCGCAGCAAGCCGCGAAAACGTGCCATCAGGGTGTCGGTTTCACCGATGACTTCGTCCAGTTGCAGGGCTTCGGGGGAGCCTTCGACAGCATGCTGGCGCATCCGGTAGAGCTGGGCCCGCAAGCGGGTGAGGGGGGTACGCAGGTCGTGGGCGATGTTGTCGCACACCCCCTTGACCTCGTGCATCAGCAGTTCGATACGATCGAGCATGGCGTTGACGATGGCCGCCAGCATATCCAGCTCGTCACGCCGATTGGACAGCGGCAGGCGGTAAGTCAAATCCCCCGCGACAATCGCTTCGGCGCTGGCCTGGATCGCCCGAATGCGTTGCAAGGGGCGTCTGCGCAGCAAATGCCAACCGGCAATGCCCGGGATGATGGTCAGCGACAGGCCCCAGAACAATGCATGCAAAATGATCCGGGTGACGGCAAACAGCGAGCCGTTGTCGCGCACCAGCACCAGCCAGCGCCCGTCGTTGGTTTGTGTGGCGATGGCATCGCAGCTGTCCTGGGGCAGGTTGGGGTCATCGGAGTCGATGCAGGTGCTCAAGGCGTGGATCCGGCCATCCAGCGGCAAGCCCGGAGGGAGCGCCTGGATAGGGCCGCTCAGGGGGTTGTGTTGGGCATCGAACAGGCCATAGGCATCCACTGCGCGCATGTCGAAGGTCATGCTGGTGGCAAGTGCTTCGTCCAGTTGCTCGCCTTCAAAGCGGGCAAACAGGTGCTGGCGCTGCATCAGCGAGTGCCTGGCCAGGTTGCCCAGGTAATCCGACACCTCGTAATAGAGCACCCCCATCAGGATGCAGCTCCAGGCCACGAACAGAAAACTGTACAGCGCCAGCAACCGGCTGCTGGAAGAACGCCAGCCCTTAGAGGGGTTCGGCAATGACATAACCCGAGCCTCGGACAGTGCGAATCAGAGGCACTTGGCCCGGCGGATCGATTTTTTTGCGCAGACGGCCGATATGCACGTCGATCAGGTTGGTGCCAGGGTCGAAGTGATAGCCCCAGACTTCCTCGAAAATCATCATGCGCGAGAGGATTTGCCCGGTGTTGCGCATCAGGAACTCCAGCAACTTGTACTCGGTGGGCAGCAGGCTCAGCTGTTGTTCGCTGCGGCTGGCTTCACGGGTGATCAAGTTGAGTTCAAGGTCCGAGACGCGCAATGAAGTCTCGTATTTGTCGACCGGACTTTTACGCCGCAACAGGACTTCAACCCGGGCCGCCATCTCGTCGCTGGCAAAGGGTTTGGTCAGGTAGTCATCGCCCCCGGCGCGCAGGCCGCGAACCCGCTCGTCGACATCGGACAGGGCGCTGATCATCAGAATGGGCGTACTGACACCAATGGTGCGCAAGGTGGTCACAATCGCCAGACCGTCCAGCTCAGGGAGCATGCGGTCAAGGGTGATCAAGTCGTAGTCGCCGCTGACAGCGCGTACCAGACCTTCGCGACCATTGGCTACCCAATCGACCTCAAGGCCGTGGCTGGTCAATTCAGCCACGATTTCTTTCGCCGTCACGGCATCGTCTTCAATGGTCAAAATACGGGTCATACCGTCACCTGATGGGCTCTTTCAGCGTTGAGCACATTTTGCCCGCAAAAAGCTGAAACGTTTCTGAATATTTCTTCATGTTCAGCAAGTCGTCAGAAAGCGTAGTCCAAATGTCCATGACCAGGCTCGGTAGCCGGTTCGTTGATGATGCTCGACAGGAACATCTGGATACATTTGCGGTATAACTTCCGTTGGTTATTTTTTCAGGCCCTTTGTTCATGCAAACCCCTTCGCAACGGCCGTTGTGGCTGATCTACCTGATTTTTCTTGCGCCGATGGTGCTGTCCAACTTCCTTCAGAGTTTCTCCGGCACCCTCAACGGGATCTATGTCGGGCAATTGCTGGGTACGCAAGCGCTGGCCGCGGTGTCGGGGATGTTTCCCATCGTGTTCTTTTTTATTGCGCTGGTGATTGGTCTGGGGGCGGGCGCTTCCGTGCTGATCGGTCAGGCCTGGGGGGCGCGGGAAACAACGATGGTCAAGCAGATCACCGGGGCGACCCTGACCCTTGGGGCGCTGATCGGTCTGATTGCAGCGGTGTTGGGCAGCCTGTTGGCGCGGCCCGCCTTGCAGGCGCTGGGCACGCCGGTTGACGTGCTGGAGGAGGCCGTCGGTTATGCCAGGGTCATGATGCTGATCATGCCGTTGCTGCTGGTGTTTATTTTGTTCACGCAAATCCTGCGTGGGGTCAGTGACACGATTTCGCCGTTGCTGGCACTGATGGTGTCCACGGCGGTGGGCTTGCTGTTGACCCCGGCGTTGATCCTGGGCTGGACCGGCTTGCCGCCGATGGGTATTCAAAGTGCGGCCTATGCGGGGCTGGTGGGTAACGTGCTGGCCATGCTGTTTCTGGTGCTGCGCTTGCGCCACAAAAACCATGTGATGGCTCCGGACCGCGAACTCTGGGCTGCGCTGCGCCTGAACCGGGAGATTCTGGGCAAGGTCCTGCGTATCGGTTTGCCCACGGGCGTGCAGATGGTGGTGCTGTCGCTGTCGGAGCTGGTGATCCTGGCGCTGGTCAACAGTCACGGCTCCCAGGCCACGGCGGCCTATGGAGCCGTGACCCAGATCGTCAACTACGTGCAGTTTCCGGCGCTGTCGATTGCCATTACGGCCTCGATTCTGGGGGCACAGGCCATTGGCGCCGGTCGCATTGAGCGTATCGGGTTGATATTGCGCACCGGTTTGCTGATCAACCTGTGCCTGACCGGTGCCCTGGTCGTGCTCGGTTATGGGCTGTCGCACTGGTTGCTGGGACTGTTCATCACCGATGTCGAGGCGCGGGTCAGGGCTGAGCACCTGCTGCATATCATGCTGTGGAGCGTGCTTGTATTTGGCTTCCAGGCGGTTATTGGCGGGATCATGCGGGCCAGCGGCGTGGTGCTGGTGCCTATGGGGATCACGATCTTCTGCGTGCTGTGCATTGAGTTGCCGGTGGCTTATGCACTGGATGCGCATTTTGGTTTGCAAGGCGTGTGGATGGCGTTCCCGGTGACTTATATCGCCATGCTGGTGTTGCAGACTGCCTATTACCGGCTGGTCTGGCGGCACAAGCAGATTCAGCGGCTGGTTTGAGGTTTGCGCTGCCAGGCCGGGTACCGGGTACATATCCGGCTCTGCGACAACGTGCGGTGCCGCACTGCACACGTGTGCAAGGGCGACAGTCTGCGATGGGTTCAAGGCCTGACGGAGTTGGTTTTGCCTGGGACCGCTTGCAACGCCGTTACCAGTGCCGGATCGAAATACGCCACATCCAGCCAGTAGGTTTTACCCAGCAACTGGCCAGACCCGTACCAGGGGATGCGGTTGAAGGTCAGGTTCAGGCCGTTGTAGTCGTATTCAAAAAGAAGGCCGCTACTGCTCACGAACTTGAAGCCGTTCTGCGAATAATCCCTTAAGGCAAACAGGGTATTTTTATCGCTGGCATACAGTTCCTTGACCCGCTGCAAGTATCGGGGGGCAATGGTTGCAAACAGGCTTTTGGCCCGCTGATTGTATTGATCCAGGGTCAAGCCCGGAGTCTGTGCCAATTGGGTCGCAATCATGGCAAATACGTCTGCATCAGACTTGGCGATTGCCAATTGCACCCGCATGAAGTTATTCAGTTTTTGCGGGTCGACAGTCAGTGTCTTCGACTGTTTTCCCTGTGGGTGTTCGGTGATCGTTTGCACCATAAACTCACTGGTTTTGGGCAGTACCATTGTCGACGTGGCGATGTAGGCTGCGCATGCGGTCTCGCGGTGAGACATGTCCGGATCCACCAGCAATGACAATGGATCGCCCTGTTGAGGCGTTTTGCTCAAATCAATCCCCTGTTTTTTCAAGGTTTCGGCAACTTGTTTGGCTGTGCTTTCGCCCCGTGCCATTGCGCAGACATGGTGCATCATCACATCGTTGCGTTGCCCTTCGACCATAGGCACTAACCCCATGACCGCTCCCTGGATGATTGGCAGCGCCGGGATCATGACTCCGTTCGGCTCCTTATGGGTGAGGTTGGCGAGAACTTGTGGAGCGCCGTCGCAGCCGGCCATCAGCGCCAATGAGAAAACCAATCCGCTTGTTTTGAGCAATGACATGGTATCCGTCCTGATTTTTGAGATTAATGCCCCGGCACCCATAGAACCGTGCCGGGGCAGCAGTGACGGGGGTAGACCGTCGTTTGTAGAGCGCTTCAGTTAAGGTTCACCACTGGTAGCCCACACCGACCCCTACCCCCAAATAGCTCTGGGTAGTGGTACTGGCCTGGAGCTTGCCCACCCAGTGGCCGTTATCAGAAACTCTCGACACCCCGAGCGACAGTCCCTGTTGCCCGCGATAGGTGGCGGCCGCTATGGCTGTCATGCTGGCACCTGCAACGTAAGGCTGTGGCAGGCTGGCCATGGCCATGGCCCCGGCGATCCCCGCGCTCAAGACACGATCCTGTTTGTTCAGGTCGCTTTTTAGCTGGGAAAAACGTTGGTCGGTGTAGGTGTTGGCATTGTTGGTGGTGTTTGCCGTAGCGCTGTTGAGTTGGTCGAAGTTCACCGCATCGGTGCCTTGAGTTGCGGCTGCAACATGGGTGATCTGCCGTTCGCTGCCGGGGGCTCCTACCGAAACGCTGTTGTCGCGAGTGGCTGTCGAGTTGACACCCAATGCCACGCTGTTCGTTCCTGTAGCGGTTGCTCCGTGCCCGACCGCGACTGTGTTTTCTGCGCTGGCAATGGCATTGCTACCCACGGCCGTACTGTTGTTGCCGGAAGCTTGCGCGCCGCCACCGCCTGCGACCGTGTCGGTACCGGTTGCCGCAGGATTGGGCAATGCACTGGTGTTCTTGACCTGGAACATGCCTTCCGTGCCGTTCTGGATGTTGGTAATAGCGGTTGAATTGGTGGTGACCTGTTGATTGGTCGCATTGAGTTGCGAGCCATTCACTGCGTCGGTGCTGGTGGCGCTTATTTGGCCAGCCGCAACGTTGGTGATCTGCCGTTCTGCCCCCACGCTGCCGACGCTCACCACGCTGGCCGGAGTGGTCCCGGCAAAGGTGTAAGCGACACCGCCAATGGTTGCCCCGCTGGTGCCGACCGCGGCAGCGGTGGTGCTGCCAGCGCCGAGCGCAACGGCGCCAGCGTTGTTGGAGGTTGCACCGGAACCCAGTGCCAGGCCCTGGGTCGCACCGACCGCCACGATGGCTGCATCGCCGAGGGCAACAGAGCCTGCCTCGTTGGCTTGGGAGACATTGCCCAGTGCCACCGCTCCCTGGCCCGTTGCCGTATTGGTGTGGCCCAGCGCTACGCTGCCCTGGCCATTGGCGGTGTTTTCGTCGCCCATGGCGACTGCGCCGGTACCTGTTGCGGTATTGGGGTCACCGATGGCCACTGCGCCGTTGCCGGTGGCGATATTGCCTGCACCGATGGACACGGCTTTACCGCCTGTAGCCTGTGCCGAGGTGCCTATGGCTACGGCATCTGCTGAGTTGGCTTGCGAGCCGTTACCCAGGGACACTGCTCCGGCACCGCTGGCAGTAGCTCCCGAACCGGCCGCCAGGGAGTTGCCGCCGCTGGCAATGGAATTGGCGCCGATTGCTGTGTCCGAGGCATTCAGAGACTGGGCATTGGGCCCGACCGCTGTTGCATCAAGGCCTGCCGCCGATGAATCGTCCAGTATCGAGTTGGTGTGGAAGTATTTAATCCCGGCGCCATTGTTCATGTTGGTAATAGCGGTTGAATTGTTGGTGACCTGTTGATTGGTTGCATTGAGTTGCGAGCCGTTCACTGCGTCGGTGCTGGTGGTACTTATTCGGCCAGCCGCGACATTGGTGATCTCCCGTTCTGTACCCACGTTGCCGACGCTGACCACGCTATTCGGAGTGGTCCCGGCAAAGGTGTAGGCGACACCGCCAATGGTTGCCCCGCTGGTGCCGACCGCGGCAGCGGTGGTGCTGTTGGAGCCAAGTGCAACGGCGCCGGAGTTACTGGCGTTTGCACCGGTGCCCAGTGCCAACGCTTGGTTAGCAGCGGCGCTCACGACAGCCAAGCGGCCTATGGCAATCGCATCAAAACCTTGGGCATTGCTGCTTAATCCGATCGCAACAGAATCAGTGCCGGTGGCATTGGCAAGGCGCCCGTAAGCCGAAGAGCTGTCGCCTGTTGCATTTGCGGCTTCACCGATTGCAACAGCTCTGTTTCTGGCCGTGGCCCCGGTACCGCCACCAATGGCGATGGAAAAGCCGTCTACGGTTGCGGCTGTCGAGGCCCCGGTACCTAGCACAGAAGTATCGCTAACGGCCCCTCCCTGCATTGCCGTACCTGCAAGCGCGAGCGTGGACACCAGCCCGAAAGAGAGCCCGACAGCCACGGCCACTAATGTTTTAATGCCCTTGCAAGGCCCGGTTTTGGATGTTTTTTGCGCCAATTCGCTAGTTACCACCCAACCGCTCAAGGAGTAACTCCACACCACAGAAAAGATCTTGTTCATAATTTTTTATGGCGTGATGTACGCCAGCCTCTGATGAAGGAATATTAAGTGCGCCAGGAACTACCGCCTTTGCATACGGTGTTTAAGTACGGGTTAAAGTTTGCGGCACCAGAGTGGAACGGGCAGGGGCTTTATTGCAAGCCAAGTGCTGGTTGCTCCGGCATAAGATAAAGCGCGCATATTATCTGGGGCCTCTTGGGGTCGTGGTGGGGTGTCGTTATCAAACAGTATTGTTGGTTCCGGGTTTCAATAGTGCGAGCGCGCAATTGATGTGTTCGCCCTAAAGCGCAAACGGAACGAGTGCGGCCGGACAGCGGGCAGGTAGTGTTCGTGGTGCATAATCAAAAGTAGTACGGTTGTAGAGCATTGCAAGTTTTCGGAATTATAGTCGGATGTGTTTAATGTTTAGTGTGTGGAGGGCGTGCTGATTGATTTCAATAAGGTTAACAGCGAAGTAATAGGTTGAGCGCCCTGTGCTGGAAGGCTTGTGGCGGGGTAAGTTTAAAACGCGGGTGTGGAAGCCCAACCTATTGAAAATATAATTTTTATTTACGTTAATCAGTTTCAGTGGGGCTTGCGCCTGATGTGTCTCAGTGGCAAAGAGCAGGCTGCTTGACTGTCCCTGAACTAGAGCGTTCATGTAAAAGAGGTTAAACATCAATTTGAACTTGTGGTTATGATATTTCAGATGCTGGCCCGCGGGCGGGCGTGAGCTTTACAGTGATGCTTATACACTTTGTTTAAGGTAATAAGTTCTTGTGTGAGTGGCGGCAAGTTATGGGGTTTTGTTGGTGGTTGTGCAGGTCTGGTGGTGTGTTTTATCGGTTTTAATATGTCAGCTTTAATATGATTTATCTATAAATTGGCGCTTGGTAAGTTGCCGTGTTGTTATGATGGTTGACCGTAATATAATAAATATGGCAGTGCGAAAATCACGTGGCGTATTGTTTGTTTGCGAGGGCTTTTACTTCTGTAAGCCGGTCTGGCGGTCAATGTGTTTTGTACGGGTTATGCGTGCGCTTGTATTGAAGTCGCGGTGTCATGACAGTTATAGGTGTCGCAGACTGCGTATTACCGGCTGGTATGGCGCACCCTCTCGATCGCAGCCTCGTTCCACTCGTCAGCGACTACAGCGCGGGTAAACGTGAGTCTGTAGTCGCTGACGAGCCGTGCGAGGCTGCGTCCGGCGACGTCGCCGTCGTGAAATCAGCTTCCTCGATTAATCAGGTACTGCGCGTGTACCGGTGTCAGCGGATACAGGCGCAAAACCATTCTCTATCGCCGTTTTTTCACTCCTCCATCCGGGCTAGGCCATTTGGACGATGTGCCTGTGACTGACCAGTCCGATGATCGAAGCCAGGTTCTGGATACCTCGCCGAGGAGCAAGCCAGAGCATCCAAGATAATAAAAAGAGGACTGGCTGCATGAACTCTGCCCAGCAATTGAATTGTGCAGCGAGGCATCTACCATGCGCTCAATGATCGGCTATCTGGTTTGCCTGATTGTCGCTGCAACCATCGCATTCACTTTCTCCCCCCGTCCTGCCTCTACCGTCGCTTCTGCTCAATTGCGCCCGGACCGCCTGCAAATCAACGGCATGCTCTACCTCGATCAGCGTGTGGTCGCCGTGGGTGAGCGCGGCAATATTTTGCTCAGTGATGATCAGGGCCTCTCCTGGCAGGCCGCTGTGGTCAAGCCGCAACGGGATCTGACCCTCACCGCGCTGGTGGCCCTTGAAGACAAGAGCCTGCTGGCTGTCGGTCATGATGGCTGGATTCTGCGCTCTGAAGATGAAGGCGCGAACTGGTCCGAGGTCCGCTTTGATGGCGAAGTCGCCGAGCCGTTGCTGGGTGTCTGGAGTGCCGGTGGCAATCGCGTGCTGGCGTTCGGCAGCTTCGGCAAGTTTTACCAGTCCAATGATGACGGTCGCACCTGGCAAGCCCAACCCCTGGAAGTGGACAGTGCTCACCTCAACGGCATGGACGGCGGTGCCGACGGCCGGCGGATGGTGGTCGGAGAGCAGGGGCTGGTGTTGCGCAGTGATGATGCCGGTCTGAGCTGGAAGAAGCTGGAACCGTTCTACAACGGTTCTTTGTTTGGTGTGGTGCGCCTGAGCCCCGATCGCTGGGTTACGTACGGCATGCGCGGCCATGTGTTTGTCAGCCAGAACTTCGGCAACACCTGGGAGCCTGTGAAGGTAGGCAATCAGTTGCCGCTCTATGGGCATGCGCTGTTGCCCAATGGCGGTGGCCTGCTGATTGTCGGCGCGGGCAGTTCTCTGGTGCGCCTGGACGGCAATGGTCGTCTGGTCAGTGCTACGCGCCTGCCTGGGCTGGGTACGCTGACCTCGGCGGTATTGATCGGCGCCCATCGCTTGCTGGTGGGCGGTGAGCGCGGCGTGTTTCAAGGTGCCGATGGCGGTGTTGCCGCGCTTGGAGGTGCTCAGTGAGCAGCGAAAAAACTGCAGTAAACCGCGTGGTCGAGCGGGTTGCCGATCGGTTGATTATCTGGCGCAAAGGCTTGCTGGCACTGTTTGTACTGCTGACGCTGGCCCTGGGTTACAGCGCCACCCACACTCAGCTGGACCCGGGCTTCAACAAGCAGATCCCGGTGCGCAACGGGTTCATGGTCAACTTCCTCAATTTCAGCCAGTACTTCACCGGCGCCAACCGTTTTCTGGTCAGCGTGAAGTGGAAGGGCGAGGGAGATATTTATAACCGTCAATACCTCGAAACCCTGAGCAAGGTCACGGATGACGTGTTCTTCATCAATGGCGTCAGCCGCACCAGTGTGACGTCGCTGTTTACGGCCAATGTGCGGTATATCGAAATCACCGAAGACGGCTTTTTTGGCGATGTGGTCGTGCCGCCGCGCTTTACCGGCTCGGCCGAAGACCTGTCCCAGGTACGCAACAACGTCGCCCGTTCGGGGCAGGTCGGGCGCCTGGTGGCCAATGACCTGACCTCGTCGATGGTGCGCGCCGACCTGCAGGATCTCGACCCGCAAACCGGCAAGTCGGTGTCGTATGCCGAGGTGGCCAAGCGGCTTGAAGATATCCGCGCCAAGTACAGCAATGACGATATCGAGATCAATATCGTCGGCTTTGCCAAGCTGGTGGGCGATGTGGTTGACGGGCTGACCACGGTGATCGGCTTCTTTGTGATTGCCTTTGTCATCACCGCCTTGATGCTATGGGTGTATTCACGCTCATGGCGCCTGACGGTCGTGGCCTTGGCGGTGGCGTTGCTGCCGGTCGTCTGGTTGCTGGGGCTGTTGCCTTTGCTGGGGCTGGGGATCGACCCGATGTCGATTCTGGTGCCGTTCCTGATTTTCTCGATTGGCGTGTCCCATGCGGTGCAGATGACCAATGCCTGGAAGCAGGACGTGCTGCGCGGCAGCTCTTCGGTGCAGGCCGCGCAGGGGGCCTTTTGCAAGATTTTCATTCCCGGCTCCCTGGCGTTGCTGATGAACGCCCTGGGTTTTGGCGTGATCATGCTGATCGACATTCCCATCGTCCATGAACTGGGTGTGACCGCCTGTATTGGCGTGATGCTGATGATCATCACCAACAAGTTGATGCTGCCGATCATCCTGTCGTATTTGAAACTCGAACCGGGCGCGTTGGCCCAGGGCCTCAAGGTGCAGGGCAGGCACGCTTTGTGGTGGCGCCTGTCGGCGCTGGCCGAGCCGAAACCGGCACTGGCGGTGTTTGTGGTCAGCCTGTTGCTGCTCGGTGTGGGGGCCTGGAAGGCCCGGGACCTGGCGGTAGGCGACATCGGCGTCGGCGCGCCGGAGCTGCGGGCGGATTCGCGTTACAACCAGGACAACCAGAAGATCATCAACAGCTATTCCATCGGTCTGGATGTGATGTCGGTGTTTGTTCAGGTCAAAGGCATTGAAGAGGGTTGCCTGGCCCCCCAGGTGATGCGCGCGATCGAGTCGTTCGACTTTCAGATCCGCAGTGTCGAGGGGGTGCAGTCGGTGCAGAGCGTGGCGGGCATGGGTAAAACCGTGATTGCCGGCAACAACGAGGGCAATCCGCGCTGGTCGGCAATCCCGGGTTCCGAACGTGGCTTGAGTCAGGGCTCCCGGGCTTACATGCCCGATGACGGGCTGGTGACCGAAGGCTGTCAGCGGATGCAGATCCTGGTATTCCTCACCGACCACGAAGGGGCGACGGTGAGCCATGTGGTCAACGAAACCCAGCGCATCATTGCCGGTTTGCAAGGGCCGAATGTTGAGTTCCTGATGGCGGGCGGCAACGTGGGCGTGATGGCGGCGTCCAACGAAGCGGTGAAGCAGGCCGAGGTGGTGATGCTGGCGGCCCTGTTCGGTTCGGTGGCGCTGTTCTGCTGGCTGACCTTCGGTTCATTGCGGGCCGTGCTGTGCATCCTGGTGCCATTGGCGATTGTTGCCATTCTGTGTAACGCCTTGATGGCAACCCTGGGCATCGGCCTGAAAGTCGCGACGTTGCCGGTGATGGCGTTGGGTGTGGGCGTCGGGGTCGATTACGGGATCTATCTGTACGAGCGTATTGCCCATGAGATGGCCGACGGCAAAGACCTGCGCACCGCGTTTTACGAGGCCATGTGCCAACGGGGCACGGCGGCGGTGTTTACCGCGCTGACCATGTCCATCGGTGTGTGTACCTGGGCCTTTGCACCGTTGAAGTTCCAGGCGGACATGGGCGTACTGCTGTCGTTCATGTTCCTGGTCAACGTGCTGGGGGCGATCTTCCTGCTCCCTGCGCTGGCGGCCTGGTTCAATCTGGGACGACCGCTGGTCAAGGTGAAAACCCGGGCACAGGACGCACCTGCCGGGCATTACCCGCTCAAGCAGAGCGTGGCGGCCAAGGACTCCACAAACCGCTGAACAGACAGCCTGCCGGGCTTGAATGACGGCCAGCATAAAGAGACACTGAGTCGTTTTTGCGCAGTTGCAGTTGCAGGGGCTGCGCACAAACAACCGCTGGTAATAAGAACAATAAAAAGGGCAGGTCCCGAACCTGACCCAACGCGAGGAAACATCCGTGGATACAGTGACCCTGAACCACCAAACCCTGGCCAGTCTGGGGCTCGAATTGGCCGATTACGATCAAATGGTCGGCAGCTTCTACGACGGTGCGCTGGACCCGAAAGCGATGGGCCGTACCTTGTGTGCCGTACGCAGCATGTTCAAGGCCAACTACGCGACCCTGATTTTGCGGGTTCCGGACCAGCCAGACCTGGGCCTGATGATTGTGGCCGGCGATATCGAAGGCGAGGGTGAGCTGACGTATCAAACTTACCCGCAAGCCAATACCCCGTTCGCAGGACAGGCCCTTGACCAGGTGTTTACGGTTGAAGACCTGATGAGCGAATCCGAGTGGGTGCAATCGCCGTACTTCAAGGCCTACTGCGCCAAGCAGGATGTCTTCCACGTCATGGGTGCCGATATATCGACCCCCGACGGTGGCAAGCTGCGTTTTCGTCTGACCCGGCCCAAAACCTCACCTGCCTTCTCCAGTGCCGAGCGCGCGTTGTGCAGCAGCTTCCTGCCGCATTTGCGCCGGGCCCTGCACCTGCACAACCTGCTCGATCGCAGCGAGTCCATGAGCGAGCTTTACGCCCAGGCCATCAGTCGCCTGTCCGTGGCCACCATCGTGCTCGACGAAACCGGCAAGGTGCTGCGCCTCAACCCGGTGGCCGAAGAAATCCTCAAGAATGCCGATGGCTTGAAGCTGGTGGGCGGCAGGCTGGAGGCCACATACCCCAGCGATAACCGTGAGCTGCAGCGTCTGGTCAAGCACGCCTTCAGCCAGGAAGTGCGCGACGGCGGGGTGACGGCCGACGCGATGTCCGTTACCCGGCCATCGGGGCAGGTCAGCCTGGGGTTGGTGGTCGAGGCGATTCCTTCCCTCGAATGGGCGGAAGGCAAGAGCAAGCCTGCGGCGGTGATTTATATCCGTGACTCGGTCGGCAAGTCCCTGGCCAGTGAAGTGGTGACCAAGCAGCTGTTCAACCTGACCAAGGCCGAAACCGCATTGGCGATGGAGCTGGCAAACGGTTTGTCCCTGGAAGAAGCCGCCGAAAACCTGAACATCAGGCGCAACACTGCGCGGGCGCACCTGCGTTCGATCTTCTCCAAGACCGGTGTGCGCCGTCAGACCGAACTGGTAAGGATTTTGCTAAACAGCGTGGTTGCCTTGGGAAAGCCCAAGTGCGCCTTGCGAGCGGCTGAATCCGTGATAGTGCCGGCGCCACAGTTGGCGCGACCCATTCGCAAAAGCGCTTGAGTTTTGATTCCAGGCCGGCAGTGGCGATTGAACGTCACTGCCAGCTGCCCTTCAGACAGGCCAACCAGGGCCTGAATCATCAAGGAAAGTCTTATGCCAGTTACAGCTGTCAGTGGTTCCGCTTCCGGGATCGGCGCCGCCGTGTGCGCGGTATTACGGGCTGCGGGGCACCGCATTATCGGGATTGATCGGGCCAGTGCCGAGGTGGTTGCCGACCTGTCGACCCGTGCCGGGCGTCAGGCGGCCGTGGCGCAGGTGCTTGAACAGTCAGACGGCGTACTCGACGGCCTGGTGTGCTGCGCCGGGCTCGGGGTAACGGCGTCTTCCAGCAGCCTGGTGCTGGCGGTGAACTACTTCGGCGTCAGCGAGTTGCTGGACGGCCTGGCCGATGCACTGGCCAAGGGGCAACATCCGGCCGCGCTGGTCATAGGCTCGGTGGCAGCCACCCAGCCGGGTGCCGATCAACAGCCGATGGTCGCGGCCATGCTGGCCGGTGACGAAAACCTGGCGCTGGAGCTGGCCAATACACTGGGCCAGCCCCACATCGCCTATGCCAGCTCCAAGTACGCCGTGACCTGTGAAGCGCGGCGCAAGTCGGTGCAGTGGGCGGCGCAAGGCATTCGCCTGAACGTGGTTGCGCCGGGTGCGGTCGAGACTCCGCTGCATCAGGCTGCCAAGGAAGATGAGCGGTTTGGCAAGGCAGTACGTGAGTTTGTTGCGCCATTGGGCCGAGCGGGCAGCCCGGCAGAAATCGCCCGGGTTGTCGCTTTTCTGCAATCGAGCCAGGCCAGCTTTGTGACCGGCAGCGTCGTGTTTGTCGATGGTGGCATGGACGCAATGGTGCGTGCCCAGCGCTTCTGACCTTTAAGGAATCCTGATGAACAAAGTGGCATTTATAACAGGCGCCAGCCGCGGTATCGGTCGTGAAACAGCGCTGGCGTTTGCCCGCGCAGGTTTTGATCTGGCCATCAGCGCACGCAGCCTGGATGAAGGTGAAAGTCATACCCACGGCTTGCGTAACCCCGACGGCACGGCGCTGCCCGGCAGTCTGAACGCAACGGCCGCAGCGATCCGCGAACTGGGCCGCAAGGCGCTGGTGGTGCGGATGGACCTGCTCGACAGCGAGTCGGTGCTGGCCGCCAGCCAGGCGGTATTTGCCGAATATGGCCGGGTGGATGTGCTGGTCAATAACGCGATCTATCAGGGCAGCGACCTCAACGCACCCTTTATGGACTTGCAGCCTGAGACCCTGGCGCGGGTGTTTCAGGGTTACATGATGACTCCGTTTCTACTGACTCGGGCCGTGGTCAGCCAGATGCTGGAGCAGGGTGGCGGGGTGGTGATCAATGTCACCTCAGGCGCGGGTGAAACCGATCCTCCGGTGGCGGCGGGCAAGGGCGGCTGGGGGTATGCCTATGGGGCGGGCAAGGCAGCGGTGTCGCGGCTGTCGGGCATTTTGTCGGTGGAGTTTGGCGAACAGGGGATTCGCGCCTACACCCTCAACCCCGGGGTGGTGACCACTGACGCCTTGCGAGCCACCATCGGTGACAAGGGCGTGATTGCCTTGCGTGCAGGCTCGGCGCCGCCTGAGGTGCCGGCAGCGGTGATGCTGTGGCTGGCGACCAATGATGCAGCAGTCGATCACCAGCGCAAGACCATCCAGTGCCAGCCATTTGCCCGGGAACACGGGATTGTTGAGGATTGGCGTTAATAAGGATTTTGAACACTCAAATCCTGTAGTCGCTGTCGAGGCGCGAGGCTGCGATGGGCTGCGCAGCGGCCCCGGTTTTTTGAAGGTCCTGCGGCCCTTATCGCAGCCTCGTGCCTCGACAGCGACTACAACACCTCTGTGTTCTAGTCCATCTGAACGATGAGCCTGCCTCTCACCTCGGTGAAGATCTCTCGGTAAAGCGCCCTGGCCCTTAACCTGAGGAATAATAAAAATGACTAAACTCGCTGAAATTCACGTCGAGAACGCTTTGTCGCCGCGCTTTGGCCGTGGTTGGCATTGTCTGGGCGAAGCGGATGAGTACCGTGATGGCAAGCTGCATACCCTGAATGTGTTCGGCTCGCGACTGCTGGCGTTTGCCACCTCCAAGGGCGAGATCAGTGTACTGGACGCCCATTGTCCGCACATGGGCGCCGACCTGTCCCAGGGCACTATCGAGAATGACCGCGTAGTCTGCCCCTTCCACCACTGGCAGTACGAAGCCAGCGGCAAATGTGTCGAGATCCCGTATTGCAAACGCATTCCGCCAAAGGCCAAAACCCGCGCCTGGCAGACTTGCGAAGTGAACAGTCTGCTGTTTGTGTGGAACAACCCTGAAGGCAAGCCGCCTGCCGAAGACGTGGTGATTCCCCATCTGCCCGAAATGGACAGCGATGAGTGGCTGCACAGCTGGCACATGGACAAGCTGGTCATCAACACCAACCCTCGTGAATTGGTCGACAACCTGGTGGATGCCCAGCATTTCGGGCCGGTGCATGGCACCCCGACCAAGTATTTCCATAACGTTTTTGAAGGGCATATCGCTCAACAGATCTTCCACGGCGACTCCGAGCGTCTGGGGGGGGATCTGGTGGCAGAGTCGGCCTACTACGGCCCTGCGACCCACCTGACCCGTATGCGCGCGGTGTTCGAAGGGCTGGAAATCAAGTCCATTCTGCTCAATTGCCATGTGCCGATCGGCCCCAACAGCTTTGAGCTGCGCTTTGGCTGCATGGTGAAAAAAGTGCCGGGCTGGACCGAAGAGCAGAACGAAGCGCTGGCCATGGATTACGTGCAACGCAACCGCGACTCCTTCTATCAGGACGTTGATATCTGGACCCACAAGGTTCGGGTCAATAACCCGGTATTGGCCGAAGGTGATGGCCCGGTGTATCAGCTGCGCGAGTGGTATCAGCAGTTCTTCACGGACGAGGCCAGTGTGCCGGCGAGCATGGCCGAACGCCGTGAAATCACCACTGTTGATCACCGCTGATTGATGGCTTGAGCGAAGGGCACTGCCGATGACGCTGAACCAACGTAGAACCCTGACCTTTATGTTGGCTGCGAGCCTGGCCTCGACCATCGGCGGTTTGCCCTTCAACACGCTGCCTATTTTGCTCGGCTCACTGGCGGACAGTTTCGGCTTTGCACCGACGCAAATCGGTCTGCTCGGGTCGGTGTGTTTCAGTGGCTACCTGGTGGGAACGCTGGTTGCTGTGGGCTTTATAGACCGTTGCAACTGGCGTGCCCTGACCTTGGGTTGTGCAGTGGGCGCGGCCCTGGCGTTGTTGGCGTCCTCCCAACTGCCAGCGGCTGCACAGTTGCCGTTGTGGGCCCTTATCGGCTTTTTTGCCGCGCTGATGACGTGCCTGGGCCTGCGGATCATGGCCGAGATGCCCAACAAGGAACGGGCGTTCGGCATGCGTCAAGGGATTGAACTGGGTCTGGTGGCGTTGGTGCTGTTTGTATTGCCTTCGCTGGTGATCAGCAACTTTCACTATGCCGGTGCTGCGCTGGTGCTGGCGGCAATGATTCTGTTACTGAGCCTGAGCGCGTTCGCGTTGCCCCGGCGCAGTGATTTCACCGTGCATGCAGATCTGGCTGGAGACAGCTCCCTTCAAGGCCGTTTTCGCTTCCCGGTGCCTGCCTATTGGGCACTGGGGTTTTTCTTCGTGTTTGGCGCCGGGCAGATTGGGCTGTGGGCATTTCTTGAGCGGCTAGGGCACGGACTGGACGTCGCCCCGGCGCAAATGGGCGTGGTCTTTGCGGTGCTCAAACTGCTGGGTGGCGGCGCGGCCCTGACCCTGGCGCTGATCGGCGATCGCCTGGGTTCGCGCTGGCCCCATCTGCTGGTACTGGCGGTGATCGGCACGGGCTTGCTGCTGTTAGCCTATGCCCAAGGGTTTGTGATGTATGCCCTGGGCGCCTGGATCTGGGAGGTGGGTTTCTGCTGGGGCTGCATCTACCAGACCGCCGCCGTGGCCCGGCTCGACCCAAGCGGGCGTTCGATCATGCTGATTCCTGCCGCGTTTGCCTTGAGCTCAATGGTCGGCCCGGCCCTGGCGGGGCAGTTGGTGGCAGACGGTTTTGCCGGGCTGCTGTGGCTGGCCCTGGCGACGGCTGTGGTACCGGTGGTGGCCTTTGCCGGACTCTTGGCCAGACGCTTGGCATCACCGCCGCTGGCGTTGCCCGTATAAGGCTAAGGTACTGCTGGCTTTTTGATCCGTGCTGCTTAAGATGGCCGTCAATCAAATGTCATCGGGCTCGGAACACGGCCAATGTTGAACAAGGACACCATCTCCATTCATCTAGTGCGCGAGGCGTTGCTGCAGAGCTGTGCGCCCGGTAGCGCCACAGATGAAGTGCTGCATAAGGTCGGCATTGCCCCCGGGTTGCTCAACGAACCGGATGGCCGTGTGCCTGCGCTGGTCTATGCACGGATGTGGCGACTGCTGGCGCGACGTCTGGATGACGAATTTTTTGCCATGGACCCGCGCAAGCTGCGCTCTGGCAGCCTGGCGTTCATGTGCCGCACCGCAATGGCTCAGCCGACCCTGGCCCAGGGGCTGGAGGTGGTGCTGGGATTTCTGTCGTTGATGCTGGAACGCTTGCCGGCGCAACTGGTGCGCCAGCAAAGCCTGGCGGAAATCGTCTTGCACGAACCTGAGCAACCGGCGAGTCGTGGCTTTACCTACTTCACTTATTGGATGATCGTGCACGGCGTTGCCTGCTGGCTGGCCGGGCGGCGAATTCCTATTCTGGCCATTGAGTTGCGCTGTGCGGCGCCCGATTACTGCGAAGACTACGAAGTGATGTTCTCCGAGAACCTGCGCTTTGAGCGGCCACGCACACGGATGATCTTTGCTGCCGATTGCCTGGATGCACCGATCAAGCGCAATGCTCAGGAACTGAAGCGCTTTCTGGCCGAGGCACCTGCCAATATCCTGGTCAAATACCGGGATCCCGAGAGTCTGGCCAGCCAGATCAAACAGCATCTGCGCCAGTTGCCTGCCGAACAGTGGCCTGAAACCCCGGGCCTGGCGCAAAGCCTGTGCATGTCGGCATCGACCTTGCGCCGTCGCTTGGCGGACGAAGGGCACACCTTCCAGGGGATAAAGGACGGCGTGCGCAAGGAACTGGCGATTGGCTGGTTGGCCGAGCCGGACCACAGCTTTGCCGACATCGCCCTGCGCCTGGGCTTTGCCGACACCAGCTCGTTTTACAAGGCTTTTCGCAAGTGGTCGGGAACCAATCCGGGGCATTACCGCAGTTTGATTCTAGGCGGTGGCTGAACCCAGGCCGCGGGTCGTGCGCAGTCGGCCTTCCAGGCGTCGTTTCAACCCCTGGGGTTCAATGATCAGCTTCGAACCCTTGGCCGCATTGGCCCGTCCCCACTCTTCGAACAGCTCCAGGCAGGAGTGGTCGATGTAGCTCAGGTTGCTGAGGGGGACATGCACGATGCTACCGGCCGGTACCCGAGCCAGAACCTGAGTCAATGCCGGTACTTTGAGAAAGGTTGCCGAGCCATTGAGCCGCAACTCCATTTCACCGCTGCGGGGCAGATCAATCAGGCTGATTTTCAGGCGCGCTGCCTTCCAGGCCAGATTGGCCAGGGTGAGGCCGAACCCCAGCAGTACCCCGGTCAGCAAGTCAGTGAAGATGATTGACAGGGCGGTTGCCCCATAGGTCAGCATCGGTATGCGGCCATAGCGTGCCAGGCCGCGAAACGCCTTGATGTCCACCAGTTTGATCCCGGTATACACCAGCACACCCGCCAGGCTCGCCACCGGAATGCTTTGCAGCACACTGGACAGCAACAGCACAAAAGCCAGCAGCCAAAGGCCGTGGAACATTGTCGAAAGCCGGGTGGTGGCACCTGCCTGAACATTGGCCGAACTGCGCACGATCACACCGGTCATTGGCAGCGCGCCCAGCACGCCACAGAGCATGTTGCCGACCCCTTGCGCGGTCAGTTCCTTGTCAAAATCCGAGCGCTGGCCGTTGTGCATGCGGTCGACGGCTGCGGCGGACAACAGGGTTTCTGCGCTGGCAATAAACGCCACTGCAAACGCCGCGATCAACAGAGCGGGATCGGCAAAGTTCAGCAGGTCGGCCGGACGCAGCCAGTCGATAGCGTCCGCCAGATTGTCCGGGACTTCCACGCGCTTGACCTGTAACGCCATGACCAGGCTGACGGCCGTGGTCAAGCCCACACCGAGCAGGGCGCCGGGGACAAAACGCAGCTTTTGCGGGCGTAATTTATCCCACGACCACATCACCCCGATGGTTGCCAGGCCCAGCAGGCCCGCCTGCCAGCCAAGGGTTGGAATGGCTTGCGCCACTGCCTGCGGGAAGCCGGCAAGGTTATCAAGGCCCGAGGGTTTGGGGGTGCCGTCGAGCATTACATGCAGTTGCGACAACACAATCAGCACCCCGATTCCGGCAAGCATGCCGTAGACCACAGCCGGGGCGGTGACGCGGAACCAGCAACCCAAACGCAAACGGCCGGCCACCAGTTGTAAAAAACCTGCCAGGAGCAGGATCGGCCCCAGCATGGCCATGCCATGCTGGCGTACCACTTCGAACACCAGCACTGCCAGCCCGGCTGCCGGGCCACTGACCTGCAGCGGCGATCCGGCCATCCAGCCCACGACCAGGCCGCCGATGATACCGGTGATCAAGCCTTTGGCCGGGGGCATTCCGGAAGCGATGGCGATGCCCATGCACAAGGGCAGGGCGACCAGAAACACAACCACAGAGGCCAATAGCTCCCGTGGCAATACTGCTTTTAATTGCGCAGTACGCATGATGATTCTCCCTGGGGATTCTTGGGGCGTGGCAAAGCCCGGCGTCGTGCCTGGTTGCCACGGCTACCTCATTGGGACATGTTCAGAAACGCGCTTTGGGTGTCGCGCAAGGGATTGTCTGGAGGTTGTCCAGTGGCAGAAAACTGCCGGATTCAGCGTCGTAGGCTTTGATTTGGCTGGTTTCGATGTTGTAGACCCAGCCATGGATAAACAACTGGCCGCTGGCCATGCGCGAAGCGACGGAGGGATGGGTACGCAAGTGCTGCAACTGAGCGATCACGTTTTCTTCGGTGAGCACGTGCATGCCTTCAGCTTCATTGGCGCACGCACAGTTCTCCTGAACCATGGTCCTGGCCACTTCGGCATGGCGCAGCCAGGCTTTGACCGTGGGCATTTTTTCAAGGCTTTGCGGGTTGAGCACGGCGCGCATCGCGCCACAGTCGGAGTGCCCGCAGACGATGATGTGCTGTACGCCCAGTGCCAGGTTGGCGTACTCGATCGCCGTGCTGACCCCGCCATTCATCTCGCCATAAGGCGGTACGACGTTGCCGACATTGCGGGTGACGAACAGATCGCCAGGAGCGCTTTGGGTAATCAATTCGGGGACGATTCGAGAATCGGCGCAAGCGATAAACATCGCCCTTGGGCGTTGAGCGGTGGCCAGTTTTTTGAACAGGTCTTTCTGTTGTGGAAAGACCTCACGATGGAAATGCAGAAAACCTTCAACAATGAGCTGCAGTGCTGCGTCAGCCTGTTCCGTTTCAGGAGGGGCAGTAGCTGCAGCCGAGCGCTGTGTGACCTTGATATCCATCGTTCATCCTCTGTGGTAGAGCAGGGGAAAAGCTAATGCGAGTCATTTGTGACTCGTCGGTCACGTTAGCGCCCGAAACTTAACTGAACCTTAATTGAATGCTCTAGCACGGGGTTTATATGAGGATGCTACCTATTGCGGGAGGGGGTTTTGTTGCCATGCAACGACAGCGGCGGTGGTGATTCAGGGGACCACGATCACCGATTCTACGACTGCTTCGCAGCCTCGTTCCTTCGACAGCTACTTGTAGGTTGGCGCTAAAACGTTTTGCGCAAGGTTCTGTGGCGTCTGCGATGCATTTTGCTTTTGCTGGAGCCACACGTATGTCCAGACGACGCGAATGCCCATAACAGTGCCGGAGTGAGGGAACCACCAAGCCTGGGCGAGGCGGCCGTAAGGGCGGAACCCGTAGAGAGCCGTGACACATCGAATGGATATGGACTCGGCATAGCTGCGGGCGCTTCGCAAAACAACTGGAACACGGGGTACATATCCGGCATTCGCGGTTAACTGAAATGATGGTTTCGCTCTTACAGCGAGTCACTTTGCAAAAGCGGCAAAGTAACCAAAGCGCTTTCGCCCCTGCGTACGGCCCTCGCTGCGCTCAGGTGTCCCTCACTCCGGTCCCGCTCCGTGGGCCCGCCGTGACGGGCCATCCCTGGCCCAACACGGCTCTCCCGGCATCCATGCCGGTCGACCCACTACGCAGAACCTACTCTCGGCCTCCCGAAGGGGCGGGCAGATCAAAAGCACTGCCCGCCGAGGCGGCCGACCGGCCGGCCTGGTTGGTGGATTGCATTCACGATCTGTAGTCGCTGACGAGCCGTGCGAGGCTGCGATCGGCGGCGTAGCCGTCGTAAAATCAGCCTCCCAGGTTTATCAGGTAAACCGCGTATTCCGGTTTTGCGACCGCTGCGTGATCGAACGTAGCCTCGCACTACTCGTCAGCGGCTTGTATGTTGGCGCTAAAACGTTTTGCGCAAGGTTCTGTGGCGTCTGCGATGGATTTTGCTTTTGCTTTTGCTGGAGCCACACCCATGTCCAGACGACGGGAATGCCCATCACAGAAGGCCGAACGCAGGTGCTGTTATGGGGGTGGCGCGGCAGGACGCCGCGCCAGCCGCGATGGGCCATGGATGGCCCGTCGCGGCGTGCCCCCATGACAGTGCCGGAGTGAGGGCACCACCGAGCCTTGGCGAGGCGGCCGTATGGTAGGGCAAGCCTTTTTGGTTACTTTTTCGGCGTCTGGAAAAAGTGACCCGCCGTAAGGGCGGAACCCGTAGAGAGCCGTGACACATCGAATGGATATGTACTCGGCATCGCTGCGGGCGCATCGCAAAATAACTGGCACAAACAAGATCAACTGCCCGCCGAGGCGGCCTACAGGCCGACCTGTTTAGCGAAGCACATTGCTCTAAACAGGCCAGCTGGCAACAGAGTATCTACAAGGAATACGTAGCAGTTGACGAGCTGTGCGAGGCTACGTCCGGCTGCATCGCGAGCAGGCTAGCTCCTACCGGGGACCGCTACAAAGTTCTGATCGAATTGCTGATCCCGCGGGCACACTGGATAACGGTCGAGGCCAATTTATCTTCGGCTTCTTCCATGCTCCAGCGACTGCTCGGCACTACCACATGCACGGCCGCAACCGGCAGGCCGTTGCTGTTGAATATCGGTGCGGCAATGGTCATGTCCCCCAGGAACATTTCTTCCTTGTTGGTGGCATAGCCCTGATTGCGGCTGGTGATCACACGCTCAAAAATGGCGGTGGCATCCGTCAGGGTGTAGCGGGTCAGCTCAGCCAGCGTGCTGTCTTGCAGCACACGGCGAATTTCGTCATCCCCCAGGCCACTCAGATAGGCTCGACCGCCCCCGGTGCAATACATCGGGATTCGACTGCCGATGGGCATGTGGATCGGGATAAATTTAGGCGCCACAAAACGGGACACATAGACCATGTCCAGGCCGTCCGGCTCCGTCAGGTTGACCGTCTCGCCCGTGATCTGGTTGAGCTCGGCCAGGTAGGGGTTTGCGACATCGACCAATATGTCGGCGGCTAAATAGTTGTAGCCGATTTCCATAACCTTGGGCGTTAACTGGAAACGTCGGCTTTGCGGGTGCTTACGCACATAGCCGAGTTCTTCAAGGGTATGCACCATGCGCTGGGCCGAGCTTTTGCTGATGCCCGCAACCTGCGCGATATCCGCCAGAGTCATGGTGCGCCGCGCTGCCCCGAAGCCGCGAAGTACGGCCAGGCCCTTTTCCAGTGACTGGTTGAAAAGAGGGTTGTTGCTGTCGCTCATGGCGCATCCTTGGCTTTTTTCGACCTATAAATATCGATATGCGATATTTATAAATCTCTTTACGATTTAAGTAAATTGGTTATAGTCGATGGCGGCATTTTGTACCAGAGGGTGCAAGGGTGTTAAATGCTGCCCCGCAACAATAAAAGCGACCACAGGGAGATTCGCTATGCACAAACCTTTTCAAGTACTGACGCTTGTATGCGCAATGGCAGCCGGACTGATTGGATCAGCCAGTGCTGTTGCAGAGCCTGTCTATAAAGTCGGTGCAACGGCGACAGGTATCCCGTTCACCTTCCTCGATATCAAGAGCGGAAAAATCCAGGGCATGATGGTCGACGCCGCTGAAGCCGTCGGCAAAGCAGGGGGGTTTGACACCGAGATCCAGCAAACCACGTTTGCCGCGCTGATCCCTTCGCTGACCACCAACAAAATTGACCTGATTTCCGCCGCCATGCTCAAAACCCCTGAGCGTGAAAAGGTTGTGCAGTATTCCGATCCGATTTTCAGCTATGGCGAAGGCCTGATCGTCCAGACTGACGATCCCAAAGAATACAAAACCATGGATGACCTGGCCGGTGAAGTGGTCGGTGCTCAAGTGGGCACGGTATTCCTCGACGCCCTGAACAAGCACGGCGGCTTCAAGGAAGTGCGCAGCTACGACTCTATTCCTGACCTGATGCGTGACCTGAAGCTGGGTCGCATCAAGGCTGCTTTCGGCGATCGTCCGATCATCGCTTACCAGTTGGCCCAGGGCAAAAACCCGGAAGTGAAACTGTCGAGCACCTATGTGCCGGTCGTGATGGGTGATGTATGCCTGGTGATGCGTCAAGGCGACGCCGAGAAACTGGCGCAGGTCAACAAGGGCATTGCCGCCATCAAGGCTGACGGCTCGCTGCAGCGCATCATCGAGAAGTGGAAGCTGAACTGATGATTCTGTGGCCCCCGCTCTGCGGTGGGCCACTTCTTGTAGCGGTGTGCAGGTAGTTTATGTTTCTCCAGGACGCGTTGGACTTTCTTCCGATTCTGCTCAAAGGCGCAGTGGTCACTGTGCAGGTCACGGCGGGTTCGTTCCTGCTCAGTTCAGTGATTGGCCTGATGTTCGCGCTGATGATGGTTTCCAAAATCCGTGCCGTCGCCTTGTTCGCCATTGGCGTGGTCAATGTGATTCGCGGGTTGCCGATCATCGTGCAACTGTTCTACATCTATTTCGTCTTGCCCGACTTTGGCATCCAGCTCAGCGCCATGCAGGCCGGTGTGATCGGTCTGGGGATTGCCTATTCGGCCTATCAGGCCGAGAACTTTCGGGCCGGCATTCAAGCCATCGATATTGGCCAGATCGAGGCAGCTGAATCCTTTGGCATGCGCGGCCTGATGATCATGCGCCGCATTGTGCTGCCCCAGGCGTTTCGCATTGCCTTGCCGCCTTATGGCAACACGTTGGTGATGATGCTCAAGGACTCCTCGCTGGTGTCGACCATCACCGTGGCCGAGATGACGCGCCAAGGCCAACTGATCGCCTCTTCGACCTTCGAAAACATGACGGTCTACACCCTGGTTGCGTTGCTCTATCTGTCGATGAGTTTGCCGCTGTCTTATGGCTTGCGTCGTCTGGAAGGACGTTTTGCGCTGCGGAGGCGTACATGAAAGCAACGTCAAAACTCACCTTGCCGCCTTCGCTCTGGTCCGCCACGGCGCGCTCGGCTGCGATGACCCAGGCGCTCGCCGAAAACAAGCGCGTGGACGTGGCCATTGTCGGCGCCGGTTACACGGGGCTTGTGACCGCGCTGCGCCTGGCCGAGTCGGGTGTCAGCGTGTGTGTGCTGGATGCCGGGGAGCCAGGCTGGGGCGCTTCGGGGCGCAATGGCGGGCAGGTCATTCCCGGTCTCAAATACGATCCGGATCAACTGATCGAGCGTTTTGGTGCGGCCCGCGGCGAGAAGATTATTGAGGCGTGCGGCGGGGCGGCAGACGAAGTGTTTTCGCTGATTCGCGAGTACGGCATTGCGTGCGATGCAACCCGCAAGGGCTGGATTCAACCCGCGTACTCCAGTGCCACGATGAAGACCCTGGAACACCGTGCCCGGCAATGGCAACAGCGTGGTGTGGCGGCTGAGTTGCTGGACGCCAGTGCCGTTTGCCAGCGCATCGGCACGCAAAATTACGTGGGCGGCTGGGTTGACCCCCGTGCGGGAAGCCTGCATCCACTCAATTACGCCCGGGGGCTGGCCAGATCGGCGCTGGGCCGTGGAGCGATGATTCACAGCGATAGTCGGGTGACCGATCTACGGCGCATCGGCACGCAGTGGCAACTGACCACCGCCCAGGGCCACAGCGTCACGGCTGAACGGGTGGTGCTGGCCACCAATGGCTACACCGACGGTTTATGGCCCGGCTTGCGGCAAACCGTGCTGGCGGCCAACAGCTTCATGATTGCAACGCGACCGCTTTCGCCGGAGCTGCGCAAAACCATTTTGCCTGGTGGGGAAGTGTGTTCGGATGCGCGGCGCCTGTTGCTGTACTTCAAGCAGGATGCCCAGGGGCGGGTGCTGCTGGGTGGTCGCGGGCCGTTTGCCGAGCCGGGTCGCAATGAAGACTGGGCGCACCTGGAACGCTCGCTGATCAGCGTGTTCCCGCAGCTGGCGGGCGTCGCGATTGAGTACCGCTGGAGCGGTCGTGTGGCGCTCAACCATAGCGTGCTGCCACAACTGCATGAGCCGCAACCGGGCCTGTCAATTCTGATGGGCTATAACGGGCGCGGCATTGCGATGTCCAGCACCCTGGGCAAGCACCTCGCGGCCCGTGTTTCGGGAGCCAGCGATGACTTCCCGTTCCCGGTGACGCCGATTCGCAGAATTCCCTTCCATAGCCTTCAGCGCTTGTATGTGGCCGCAGGCATCAGCTATTACCGGCTGCTGGATGCGTTGAACGGGTGAGGGGTGGGCTGGCGCCGATCTTCAATCAGACTTGATGCTGGAGACGTCAGCAGCCCTGACCTTGATGTGTTTGCCTGCAATGTCCACAAACTCGTACAGGCCGTCCTTGTTCGTGGTAACCGGCAGGTCTTTGGTCAGGTATTGCGTGCCGTTTTGCAGGGTCACAACGCTCGGGGTTGCGCAGCCTGCCAGTCCCAGCAAGGCAACCACAAGCAGGGGTAAACCGATAGCGTTGATTTTCATGGGTGTACCTTGAGCTCTTGGCAAAGTGGAGAGTGTTCGCGCCGGGCGTCGTCGAGCAGCCAGCGCTGGAAAGTAATTGCTGCATCTGACAGCGTTTTATGGCGAGAGTGCGCCAGGTAGTCCGCATTCGTGCTTAAAAATTCAAAGGGCCCCACGCGTCGCAGTTCGCCCTTGTCGATTTTGTCCCTGACCATAAAGTCCCAACCCAGCCCCACCCCCATGCCCTGCACGATTGCCTGATAGGCGAGCGTGACCTGATTGAAGGTCGGTCGCTTGGCATCGGCTTTGTGTTCCAGGCCGAAATGCTTGAACCAGTCGTGCCAGTCCATGCAGTTCCATCCCGAGGCGTCGAGTTCGATCAGGGGCAATGTTTGAAGGTCGGCAGGTTCATCGACGCTGGCCAATACCAGGTCAGTGCGGGCGACAGGGTAGACCTTTTCGGCAAACAGTGGCTCGACATTCAATGATGACCAGTGACCGGCGCCGTATAAAATCGTGAAGTCGTAATCGGCAACGCTGGATTCATGGATGTCGTTGCTGGCGTGAATATTGACCGTGATTGACGGATGCTCGGTATTGAACGCAAGCAATCGCGCAAACAGCCAGAACTGCGCGACCGCATGGGTACAGAGCACAGTGACGGAGTTGGGGGCATGGGCTGCCTTGATCCGATTGACGCTGTGCTGCAGGCGTTCGAGCAGGGTGGTGACTTCGCTGAACAGGCTTGCTCCGGCCTGGGTCAGGCAAATGCCCCGCGCCTGGCGCTCAAACAAGGTGAGCTTGAGGTTGTCTTCCAGGGCCCGGATCTGTTTGCTGATCGCACTTTGAGTCAAACACAGTTCGCTCGCTGCACGGGTAAAGCTGCCATTGCGCGCGACGGCTTCGAAGGTGATCAGACTGTCCAGAGGGGGCAGGTTTTTCGAGTAGCGATTCACAGAGACCTTAAAGCAGGTTGTGGGGGGGGACGGTATAAGGCATTCCTGCACGGAATGCCAGCATGCCAAATGATCTTTTGTGCCAAATCGCAGGGCCGCTTACGCTCACTCGACATTGATCAGTTTGAGAGTCTTGAATGAAACGCGGGATAGTCTATGCCGGCATGGCCGGTGCCGTGTGGGGGCTGGTGTTTCTGGTGCCCAAGCTGTTGCCGGAGTTCAGCCCGCTGTTGCTCAGTTGCGGGCGTTTTATCGTGTACGGGGCTGTGTCGCTGATTGTGTTGCTGCCCAACGCCCGGCGTTTGCTGGGCCAGCTGACTCGGCGCGATGTGCTGACACTGGTCAAGTTCGCGCTGCTGGGCAACCTGATTTATTACATGCTGCTGGCGGCATCGATTCAGTGGGTGGGTATCGCCGCCGCTTCCTTGATTGTGGGGGTGTTGCCCCTGAGCATTACCTGGCTGGGGCGCCGCGATGCTGCAGCGGTGCCACTGGCAAGGCTGGCGTGGCCGTTGCTGCTGGTGCTGGGCGGCGTGCTTTGCATAAATCTCGAGGCCTTGTTCGGCAGCACGTCGCAGCAGCCACTGGGGGACAAGGTGCTGGGCGTGCTGTGCGGGATCGGTGCCTTGCTGTGCTGGAGCTGGTTTGCGATCGAGAATGCGCGGTATTTGAAGCACAGTCAGTTTGACAGTGGGCAGTGGTCGACCCTGTGGGGCGTCACCACCGGTGTGCTGGGCTTGTTGATCTGGGGCGTAGCCCAGGGACTGTCCCTGGACGCGGTGACGGTCGAGGTCAGTGATCAGCGCTGGCAGATGTTCTGGATGGTCAATCTGGCGTGCGCCGTGCTCGGCTCATGGTTTGGCAATCGGATGTGGAATGCGTCGTCCCGGCGTCTGCCGCTGACCCTGAGCGGGCAATTGATTGTGTTTGAAACGGTCTTCGCGCTGTTCTATGGCTTTGTGTACCTGCAACGCTGGCCCACCTTTTCAGAAGCTCTGGCGGTGGTGCTGCTGCTGGGCGGTGTCAGTTGGGCGGTGCGCTGCCATGCCCCGGCGCGGACAATGCTCGCGCCGTGATCGAGGTGCGGGGTGATCAGCTCGGGCAGGTTTTGGCCCCATTGTTGAGGTCCTGTTTTTCGCTGCGGCTGAGCAGGGTGGCCTTGCCATCTTTCCAGGTCAGGGTCAGCACGTACAACGAGTCGAAGTCATTGCCGGGCCAGTCTTCTGTGAGCGAAGTTTTTTTGCCCAGGGCCTGGCTGGCAACGTTATTGATCAGGTCCGGCAAGTAGCCGTGGGACCATGCGGTGTAGATGGTGGAGTTGTGATACTGGTCGCCGGTCAGTTCCCTGGCCAGTGCGCGGGTGTCGTTGGCCGAGTACTCCAGGTTGATCGGCAAGCCCAGCTTGATGGCGCTGGGGTTGATGGTCATCATCGGTCGCACGTAGCTGTAGGCGTCATCATCAGCCCCTTCTTCCACTTGTCGCGACGGGTTGGCGGCAAACACGTAGTCGGCCTTGCCATAGCGTTGCGGCAGCAGGGTGGCCAGATCAATTGCGCGGTTAAGCCCCTGGCAGGTGAGCTGGCCAAGGCCGTCGGCCGGTTTTTCGGCGTGACGCATAAACACCAGGGTTTGTACGCCGTCTACCGGCTGGGCAAACACATCATCCGCATGTACGGCCAGCGTCACGGCGCCTGCAACCAGTAACAGCGGGATTGCCGCCAGTGCGTAGGGTTTGAGTCGAAATTTTTTCCAAACAGACTGGGTCATGGGGGTCTTCTACTTACCGCATTAAGGCTGACTGGCCTGGCACATCGAGCGTATCGCCCGCGTGTTTATCCCTGTCATTGCTACACCACCTGTGTTTCTCATCCTTGGTCCAAGCAATCATTAGATGTCATTTTCAAATATGGTTCGATTTTACCTGCGCTAGATTGCGAATGGTCCTACAGGCCGAGTGCTATGGTGGCTTTTTTGTATGACAAAATCGTTCTCTCTTTAGTCGGGTCACTCTTCAGAGGCATTCGCCATGCTCCCAGCGCCACTCAGAAAACCGAGCAACCCCGTGCATGTGCGTGTTCGTGCCTGGCGCGGGCGGGTGGGGCTGGGCATGGTTGCCAGCTTGTCGGTACTGGCGGGCATGACCGACGCCATCGGCTTTCTGGCCACCGGTGATTTTGTTTCATTCATGAGCGGCAACACCACGCGCCTGGCGGTCGCCATAGGCGAGGGCGACGTGAGTCTGGTGGTGCGTCTGTTGTTTGCGGTGCTGGCGTTTATTGTCGGCAACGCCCTCGGGGTGTTGCTGGCGCGCTGGGGCGGGCGACGTGCGTTGCCGTTGATGCTGGTGATCGCAGGCTTGTTGTGTACCGCGGCGTTGCTGCCGTTTGCCACGCAAGTGCCGGCGTTGCTGGCGGCCATTGTGGCGATGGGCATGCTCAATGCGGCGGTGGAGCAGGTTAACGGGCTACCGGTGGGCCTGACCTATGTGACCGGGGCGTTATCGCGATTTGGCCGGGGGGTGGGCCGCTGGCTGCTGGGCGAGCGACGCAGCGGCTGGCGAGTGCAGCTGGTGCCCTGGACCGGGATGCTGCTGGGGGCGGTACTGGGGGCGCTGCTGGAAACACGGTTCGGGCTCAAGGCGATGCTGTTCAGTGCCGGTTTTGCCGCCGTGCTCGGGCTGCTGTCGTTGAGAATCCCGCGCCGCTGGCAACGCGATTACATGCCACGCTAAACGCCCGTTTTTCTTCGCTCACGCTGCGCGTAAACTGGCCCGGCGCATCAGGGGATGTTCTCGATCAGTTTGTGCGGCGCGCAAACTGATCGAGAACGCCCCCTGGCATGCCCAACCCGCCAACAGGAGTCGTTGTGTCCAAGTCAGTCGATGACAATTCATCCCTTGAGTCATTCTCCATTGAGAGTCCTGCGCCGCTGTACGCGCGCGTCAAACAGGCCATTGCGCAAAAAATCCGTTCGGGCGCCTGGCTGCCCAACTCCAAGCTGCCCTCCGAGAGTGAGCTGCTTACCCTGTTGGGCGTGAGTCGCATGACGATCAATCGCGCACTGCGTGAGCTGACCATCGAAGGGTTGCTGGTGCGCATGCAAGGGGTGGGGACATTTGTTGCAGTGCCCAAAGGCAATGCGGCGTTGTTCGAGATTCATAACATTGCCCAGGAGATCGCCGACCGTGGCCACGTGCACCGCTGTGAAGTGATCGTGCTCGAAGAAGTCCCGGCCAAGGTCACGCCTGTGCTGCCATTTGCACTGGACGGTATCAAGCGGTTCTTCCATTCGGTGATGGTGCATTACGAAAACGATGTCCCGGTGCAGATCGAAGAGCGCTACGTGAATGCCGAGATCGCACCTGAGTACCTGCAGCAGGATTTCACCCGTACCACGGCCTATGCCTACCTGATGAACCTCGCGCCATTGACCGGCGGTGAGCATGTGGTAGAGGCCATTCATGCCAAATCTGCAGAGTGTCGCCTGCTGCACGTCAAGCGAAACGAGCCTTGCCTGCTCATTCGCCGCCGCACGTGGGCGGCTCAAGGGATGGTGGGGTGTGCCCGCCTGGTGTACCCGGGCACGCGCTATCGCCTGCAAGGCCAGTGCGGCAACTGAGGGGTCGCTGATAGCGGGTAACGATGTGTTACTCGCGTTACTTTTGGTGCATTTTTGTTACCTTCCCGCCTGTTGATGCACAAAGTTGCGGCAACTTGATGCAGCTTTTTCGTGCGACATATTCTTTTCGCAAAAATTGAAAATTTTTTAACTATCTGATTTGTAACATTTTTCCATAGGAAAAACAGGCCGTTGGCGCATTGCCGTTTATGTGTTGGCCCTTCGCTTGCATTCACTTGTACATACAGGCTGGTATAAGTGCGCACCTGCCGCACTGCACCGTATGACGTTGATGCTTTTTTATGAAGGACTGCCCATGACAACTGCCCATGACCGTCACCGTGAAGGTGAAATCCGCGCCGCCCGTGGCACCCGGCTCACTGCTAAAAGCTGGATGACCGAAGCGCCGCTGCGGATGTTGATGAACAACCTCGACCCGCAAGTGGCCGAGAACCCGACCGAGCTGGTGGTGTATGGCGGTATTGGCCGGGCAGCGCGTAAC
>NZ_CAXAOU010000008.1:0-252362 GCF_963970465.1 Pseudomonas sp. RL_5y_Pfl2_69
ATTACATCGAGATGTTCTACAACGCAAAACGCCGCCATGGTTTCAACAATCGGCTGTCACCGGTAGAGTTTGAAAAGCGTTACGCAATGAGCTTGCAAGGTGTCTAGAGAATCCGGGGCGATTCAGTTGCTGAGCCCTACTCATTCAAGTGCGGTCATTCAAGTGCAGTTATTCGAGTGCAGTTATTCGAGTGCGGTCATTCGGGTGCGGTGATGCCATCCAGGGCGGATGGCAGATGGACGGCCTTACCGTTTCGACGCTTGCTGAAGATTACGCCCGCAAATCCTCAAAAAACGCCTTGCCTTGAGGCACACGATCAGAGGCCTTGGGGACATTCGGTCCCTGGGCATCCTGATTTTCCAGATACCAATAGCAGTGCTTGACCGCCCGGGTGATGCCTACATAGGCCAGCCGCAGGATTTCGTCTTTCTGGGCGCTGTCATAAGGCTCAGGGTCTGCGTCCTTGCCCAGGCCAGCCATGCGATACACCTGATTCTTGTAGGGCGAAGACGTCAGGTGCTGGCAGTCACCCAGCAAGAAAACGGCATCCGCCTGCAATCCCTTGGAGCTGTGATAGGTCAGTTGCTTAAGCCTGCGATCCTCAGGCGCCAACCTAGAATCAACATTAACTACAGACTGAATATCCTTTTCTATCAATAGTTTATCGCTACTTTTTCGATACAACATCAAGATGCTGTCACCGGCGTTGTAATGCTCGATCAGGCGCGCAGCCAACCCCTGATCATCGCGATGCAGCACATTGACCGGAACTGGCGTCTTGGGCTCGCCACTGGCCTTGGCCTTTTTGCCGGCAATGGAGGGCGCCGCGCGCACAATATGCTCGGCCGCATCGATGATGTGCTGATGACTGCGGAAGTTGTCGCTGAGCATCACCCGCGTGGTCGCGGGCGACGGGAATTCCTTGTTGAACTCCATGAAGTATTTGGGCGAGCTGCCTCGCCAGCCGTAGATCGATTGCCAGTCATCCCCGACACACAGCAGCGACGAGCGCTGGGCCCCGCGCCCCACATGCATCGCCGGTCCACGACTGCGGATTTCGCGCAAGCTGGCGCGCAACCAGGACACGATCTGCGGTGAGACGTCCTGAAACTCATCGATCATCAGATGGGACAGCGGGCGCAGTTGCTCATGGCTCAGCAACTTGAAATTCTGCGGGGTATTCTCGCCAAACAGGGAGAACATGCGGTTGTAAGTCATGACCGGTGGCGTCTGGGCCAGCAGATGATCCTCCAGCGCCCTCCAGTACAGGCTCAAGGCCTCAAAGAAGAAACGGTCCGGGTCTTCCTTGGCAAAGCGCATATCGCCCACCGCCGCCGCCACGTCGAGCCCCAGGTTCTCGATAAAGCTTGCCGCCGCGACAAAACTGTCGAGCAGCGGCGCTGAACCCAACTCACCCTTGAGTTTGTAATCAAAGCCCGGGCCTGCGCTGGCATCACCCGCCATTGAACTGATAACACGCTTGGCAGAGTCATAACTATCTAGCCAAATCAATGGCTTACCGCAGAAAGCTCGAAACAGAGTGCGCTTTACTGCCCACTCGGCACGCACACTGAGCCGGGCACCTGGACGGCAAATCTGCGGATTCTCCCGAGGATCGAAGCCCAGTACTACCCAGGCATCCAGCTCGGCAATGTAACCGTGGCAATGGAACTGCGAGCCATTGATCTCGACGGTTTCGCGATTGGGCTCGATACCTTTGATCGGCCACGCACCGGCGGCAAACCACAAGTCTTCCAGGGTGTCGCAGAGTTCTTCATCGCGCTTGGCGGCCAGTTCGGTCACGGCCATGCGCTTTTGCACTTCAGGATGGTCGCGCTCCAGCTCCTTGAGCTGCAAGGCATGCATGCGCAGAGGTGCCAGGGTCTGACGAAAGCGCTCATCGCGGGTGTACAGACCGTGGTAGCAGGCATTGAGCTGCTGACGCTGGGCATCGTTGATGCGCAGGTCAAACGGGTTGCTGTCGGCATCTTCATCGTTGAGCAGGCTACGGGTGTTCAGGGTCTCGAAGGCCTGCAACCGGGAGTAGCCGGGCAAGCTGCGCACCATGGGCAAAATCCGCGAGTGAAAGGTGCGCACTACATCCCGGGCTTCCTTGAGCGACAGGGTGCGGCCCCACAAGGCAAAAATCTCTTGCAGCTTCTTGATGAAATCCTTGCGCGATTCGCGGGTAAAGGTCACGACGGTCATCGAATCGAGCTCAAAACCCAGGTAGTGGGTCAGCAGCAGGATCCGCAACACCAGCGATGTCGACTTCCCTGCCCCGGCACCCGCGACCACGGAGGTAGACGGCGTATCGCTGAAGATCATCTTCCACTGTGCGGCACTGGGCTGAGCGTGCTCGGGCAGGATGGCGGCAACATCCGCCTTGATCTGCTTTTTCAGTTCTGGCCCCAGCGGCAGCCGCCAGTCATCGAACAGGTTGTCATCGATACCGGGCGCCCGCAGCTCCTGCGGGCGCGTGTCGCTGATAAACAGCACCTGACGGCCCTCTTCCAGGCCTTCGGCATGGCCCTCTGAAAAGCCGTAATCGACCCCGGCACTGTGCCCGCTGCGAAACCCGTCCGCCTGGCCTTGCAACCAGGACGCAGCATGTTGTGCCCGCAAACGGTTCAAACCACTGCCAAATAATCGCGCAGCCAGGCGCTTGAACAATGGCAATTGGGTAATGGGGGCAAGTTCTTCAGGCAGTTCGGGGGTGTGTTGCGGCACGCTGACTCCAGGGTGTGAGGCTGTCCGGGCGGATGGGCTATGGTCGCCCCATTGCGCACAGAGATCTAGCTAATTGCTTGAGCATCAGCCGTTTAGGGCAGGCAGTGAAGGTAAAGCCTATTTAGAGACAACACTAGACATCTATTTATTAGATTGGTTACACGCATTTTTTAAGCTTTTTATCGATATGTTCCTGGCAGAGAATCACACCATTATCAACCGGGTAGCCGTTCACACCCACGGGCAACCTGAACAGGAGACGCATCATGCTTGAACTCAGACCCTTCACTACCCTGGGCGGTGCCAACCACGGCTGGCTGGACGCCCATCACCACTTTTCATTCGCCGAATACTACGACCCACAGCGTATGAACTGGGGCAACCTGCGGGTGTGGAACGACGACGTTATCGCCCCTGGCACCGGTTTCCCGAAGCACCCTCACCGCGACATGGAAATCATCACCTATGTGCGTGAAGGTGCAATCACCCACGAGGACAACCTGGGCAACAAGGGCCGCACTGAAGCGGGCGATGTCCAGGTCATGAGTGCGGGCACCGGCATTGCTCACAGCGAATACAACATGGAGTCGACACCGACCAGGATCTTCCAGATCTGGATCATCCCGAACAAGGAAGGCGAGGCACCGTCCTGGGGCGCCCGGCCCTTCCCCAAAGGCCAGCGCGAAGGCTTTGTGACCCTGGCCAGCGGCAAGGATGGGGACCACGAAAGCCTGGGTATTCGCGCTGATGCACGACTGGTCGCCGCCAACCTCAAGGCCGGAGAAACAGCCGAGTACCGGCTGGACAGTGGCCGCCGCGCCTACCTGGTACCTGCCACCGGGGTGATCGAAGTCAACGGCCTGCGTGCCAGCGCCCGTGACGGCGTGGCGGTGGTCGATGAGTCGGTACTGCGCGTGACAGCCATTGAAGACAGCGAAATCGTGCTGGTGGATGTGGCCTGATCCACCTGCTAGGCCACCAAACCTGTAGCCGCTGACGAGCCGTGCGAGGCGGTCGTAAAACCAGCGCATTATCACGACTGCTACGCAGCCGGACGCAGCCTCGCACGGCTCGTCAGCTGCTACGGTTGTCGCATCTCATACCACCGCGTAGCAGTTGACGAGTAGAACGAGGCTACGTTCGAGATGGTGCGCCACTGCGACGAAGCGGTCGCAAAACCTGAACACGCGTTGTGCCTGGCAAACCGTGGACTCAGATTTTACGACTGCCGCTACCTTCAGGAGGTCGCGAATGCCTTGGCATTTGCCTTGCGCCGCTGAATCAAGTAACCCAGCACCGCCAAGGGCGCAGTTGCCAGCATCACTTCAACGGTGATTTGCAGTGGCTGGCTGATAAACGCCGAAACCAGCAGGCTGCCCAGAAAACACAGACCAAGCTGCAAGGTGTTTTGCAATGCAGCCGCTTTGCCGGAATTTTCCGAAAACGGCATCAAGGCATTGGCAACCACAATGGGATAACTCGCACCGTTAACCAGTGCCATCAAACAAAACGGAATCAGCAAGGTGGTCAGCGTTGGCTCGGTTTGCGTGGCCACCAGATACAGCCCCACCATGCTCGCGCAGTAAGCGACCAGCAACCAGGGCAACAGCGTACGGCCACTGACCCGCAGCAGTGCACTGCGACAGCTGTAGCCACCGACCAGAAACGCCAGGGTGGGCAGCGCGTAACTCAAGCCTATATCGCTCGGGCTGTAGCCCATGTCGCCCAGGATAAAAGGCGATGCCGTCAACCAGGCAAAGAAGCTGGCCGAGCAAGCCGCGAAGATCATCACATTGCCACTAAACGGTGCCGAGCGCAGAAGCTGCCAATAGCTCACGCCTGACGCTACCGTCCGGGGCGTTGTGCGCGCTTTTTCCTTGAGCATCAGCGTGGGAATGATCAGCAGTACCGCCAGGCCCAGCAACACCGCGAAGATCGCTTGCCAGCCCAGGTGACTCAGGACCACGGCGCCCAGCAAAGGAGCCAACGCCGGTGAGAGGCCCATCAGCGGCATGATCCCGGCGAATACACGGCTGGCCTTGTCGGCCGGGTAGCGATCAATCACCAGCGCTTGCCAGGTAACGGCCGCGGCACAAATACCAATGGCCTGGATAAACCGCAAGCTCAAGAGCAACACGCTGCTCTCAACCCAGAACATGCCCCCACACCCCAGTGCAAACAGGGACAGTCCCGCCAGCAGCACCGGCTTGCGACCCAGGCGATCCGACAGCGGTCCCCAGAGCAACTGTCCCACTGCAAAACCGGCCAAAAAGATACTCAGACTCGCGCCCACAGCGCCGGCAGACAGCCCTAATTCACTGCGCAAAGCGCCGAATGCAGGCAGGTACATATCCATCGCCAGGTAGCCGAGCATGCTGAGCCCGGCCAGATAACAGGTAAAACCAAAAGAATTCTTCATGTGCACCCAAAAACTTGCCATCAAACAATTTGTTGACTGCCGCCCATTATCCAGCCGAGGATCAGCTTGTGAAGCGATAATAATTGCCAACTGGCATCGAATTTTTTGAAGGCAAACCCATGTGGTCCGAATACTCGTTGGATGTCATTGATGCGGTAGCCCGCCACGGCAGTTTCAGTGGTGCGGCCCAGGAGCTGCACCGCGTGCCCTCAGCCGTCAGCTATACCGTTCGCCAGTTGGAACAGTGGCTGGCCGTTCCGTTGTTTGTTCGTCGCCACAGGGATGTGGAGCTGACGCCCGCCGGGCAGATGTTTGTCAAAGAAGCCCGCGACGTGATGAAAAAAATGCTGGGCACCCGACGCCTGTGCCAGCAGGTTGCCAATGGCTGGAGCGGTCAATTGCGGGTGGCCGTGGACTCCATCATCAAGCATCCGCGCTGCCGGCAAATGGTGATCGATTTCTATCGGCACTTTCCCGACGTGGAGCTGATTGTCCAGTACGAGGTGTACAACGGTGTGTGGGACGCGCTGGTGGACGGTCGCACCGACATTGTGATCGGCGCCACGCGAGCAGTGCCGGTGGCGGGCAGCTTTGCTTTTCGCGACATGGGCTTTCTGCACTGGCTGTGCGTGGTCAGCCCACAGCATCCACTGGCTTCGGTTACGGGGTTGCTGGGCGATGATCACCTGCGCCCCTTCCCTTCACTGTGCATGGATGACACCTCCCGCAGCCTGCCCAAACGGGACACCTGGACGCTGGACAATCAGCGCAGAATGATGGTGCCCGACTGGGCCACGGGGCTGGCCTGCCTCAGCGACGGGCTCTGCGTCGGCATGGTGCCTGCCCACCTGGCCCAGCCCTTGATTGAACAGGGCAAGCTGGTGGCGCTGCACTTGCAACGGCCCTTCCCGGCCAGCCCTTCATGCATTGCCTGGTCGCAAAAAAATCACTCCCCGGCCATGACCTGGTTACTGGAGTATTTGGGCGACACGCCAACCCTGAGTCAGGAGTGGCTCAATGAACATCAAACAGAATCGGATACAGCGACACCACCAGCAGAGTTGCCATCGTCAGATTGAACGCCAACAACCATTTTGGTTTGGTCAGAACGCTGCGTAGCGCGCTGCCACAGCCTGCCCAGACACACACGCTGGGCAAGTTGATGACGGCAAAGACCAGGGCGATGATGAACACATTGGCGATGTACCCCTGGGACGGCGTGTAGGTCGTGATTGCACCGACGGCCATCACCCAGGCCTTGGGATTGACCCACTGGAACGCCGCTGCACCCCAGAACCCCAAAGGCTTGCCCTGGGCAGAATCCGAATCCGAAACCGGCCCTGACGTGGCGACTTTCCAGGCCAGGTACAGCAGGTAGGCCGCGCCCAGGTAACGCAACACGGTATAGGCCACAGGCACGGCCTTGAACACGCCGCCCAGCCCCAGCCCTACCGCCAGTACCAGAAACATGAAGCCGAAGCTGATGCCCAGCGCGTGGGGAATGGTGCGCCTGAACCCGAAGTTGACGCCCGATGCCAGCAGCATGGTGTTGTTGGGCCCGGGCGTGATGGATGAGACAAACGCAAACAGTGCGAAGGCAGTAATCAATTCAAGGGAGAACGGCATGAGGGTATCCGGCAGTCAGAGGAGCGGTTGACTCACCCTATCGGATTACAGTGCTGGCATTGCGCTACAGCTGGGCTCTATTTTTACCACACACATTTGAAGGCGCACTTTCGTTTTGACGACGGGATTTTCACACCACTTTCACATCGCCGGGCCTAGATTGGATCCACTCCTTAGTGAATCCCATTTGGCCCGCTTCCCCCAGCGGGCCTTTTTTTGCCTGTCTTTCAGTGACCACTCAGTCTTCCAGGGCCTTGACCTGCTTTGCCGGTTTGGCCGATTTGCCCGCAGCAGCACCCTTGACTGGAGTCTCGACCGCAACCGGCGCCTGGGTTTCCTTTTCAGCCGCAGGCAAGGCATCGATGGTTTTGAACAGCTCGCCAAGATCAACGTCGCCGACTGTCTCGACTTTCTTTTCGCCATCCTTGCCGATCAGGATCACTTTGGCCTTGTCAATGATCATCCCCGGCTTGAGTCCGCGAATCATCGACATCGTGCTCTGGGGCTCAAGGTCCTTGCCATCACGTTTGCCAGTGATCCCGACAATCGTATAAAGCACCATGTTGCGTTCGTTGAACGCCTGTTTGGTGGCCGGGTCTTCGAGTGCTTTCTTGAGGGCTACCAGGGTTGGATCAGCCTCGGCACGAGCAACAATCACCAATGGACGAGCTTTGCCGCGATCCTGTTCAAGGGGACTTGGAACTTCAACAGCTTGCACCGTGCCACTCACCAGCACACTGGCAAGGATCAATAAACGGATAAACATCCAGATCTCCTTTTATTATCGGACCGGCTTCGCGAGCGTGTTGCCAATGCCTTGAAACCCGTGGCGTTGAGCCTGTAACTCAGAGCTTAGGCCAAGGGCTCAGTCACGCAACCGGGTCCCGGACTTTGCCTTTCATGTTTATTTTTTGCAACTGCATCCAAACCCCTCGCCCACGGGTAGTACCTGTAACAGCCACTACGCTGTTAACCCATCAGGAGATAGGTACATGAACGTAAAACGCTTGATCAGCCATGCCAGCGTTACACTTGCCGCCATGATGTTTGTCGGGGTGCCAGTCGCCTATGCCCAGGCTGATTTGCCCGAAAACATTAGGGTTCCCGACGGACACAAGATGGCGATGACGACAGTTGGCGTAGGCGAAATCACTTACGAGTGCAAAGAAAAAGCCAATGCGCCCGGTCAGATGGAGTGGTTTTTTGTAGGTCCAAAAGCCCAACTCAACGACACAAATGGTAAACAAGTCGGCACCTATTTTGGCCCGCCAGCCACCTGGCAAGCCCTGGACGGTTCCAAAGTGACGGGCACCCAGCTCGCGGTAGCTCCTGCCGGCGCAGGCAATCTGCCGTACCAACTGGTCAAGGCCAATCCGGCTGAAGGCAAAGGCGCCATGAGCGGCGTGAGTTATATCCAGCGTGTCGCCCTCAAAGGCGGCGTGGCTCCAAGCAGCGAATGCACGGCCGTCAACAAGGGCCAGCGCCAGGTGGTGCCTTATCAGGCTGACTACATTTTCTGGGCCAGCCGTTAAGATCCGTGGCTTGTAGCGTTTCTCGTCTACGCTGCTTCGATGGAGCCCGGGCACGACCCGGGGATGTCCCACCTTTAACGGCTGAATACAGTGACGCTACCTGAGCCATTGTTTGACTACGAAGCCTGCCTGTTCGCCTGCGCCCGCGGTGAACGGCAGGCGCTGGTTGCCCTGTATGCCCAGGAAAGCGCACGACTGCTCGGTGTTGCCAGGCGCATTGCCCGCGACAACGCTCTGGCCGAGGACATCGTGCATGACGCCTTTATCAAGATCTGGACGCGCGCTCCCAGTTTTGACCCTCAACGCGGGTCGGCACGGGGCTGGATTTTCAGCGTGACCCGGCATCTGGCTCTGAACTTCATGCGCGACAATCGCCTTGAACTTCAAGTCAGCGAAGACAGCGAACTGGCACTACAGCCCCTGGCCGACCTCGATGGCAGTCAGGCGCAGGATGCCCTGGAATGGCGAACGGGCTCCGAGCGGATTTACGGCTGCCTCGAACAACTCGAACCCGTCAGGCGTACGTGCATCGTGCATGCCTACGTCGACGGTTATACCCACGCCGAAATTGCCGAAAAACTGGCCACGCCCCTGGGCACGGTCAAAGCCTGGATCAAACGCAGCTTGAGCGCCTTGCGCGAGTGCATGGGATGACTTTCAAACCTGAAGACAACGACCCGGCCGATCTTGATGCATTGGCGGGCGAATACGTGTTGGGAACCCTGGACGCGCAACAGCGACGCTCAGTCGAGCAGCGCCTGGCCCATGAAGCCGACCTGCAAGCAGCGGTGCAGCGCTGGGAAGCGCGCCTGTTGCCACTCAACGACCTGGTGCCCGCACAGACGCCATCCAGGCAGCTGTGGCCTCGAATCGAACGCAGTCTCAACGCACTGAATGTTCCTGTACCCCGGACTCAGGCCAGCACATCCTGGTGGAACCTGCTGCCATTATGGCGCGGCCTTTCAGCGGCGGGCCTGGCGGCAACCCTGGTGCTGGGCACGGTGTTATTGACCGCAACCCCGACAGCGTCCCCGCCTGCTTACATGGTGGTACTGGTGGCACCGCAAAATCAGGCACCGGGCTGGGTGATCCAGGCCAGTAACCGCCAACACATCCAGCTTATCCCCTTGGGCATCGCACAGGTGCCCAGCGACAAGGCGCTGGAGTTCTGGACCAAGGGCGATGGCTGGGATGGCCCCGTGTCCCTGGGGCTGGTCAAGCCAGGACAAACCTTGTCATTGCCACTGGATCGCTTGCCACCGCTGGAGCCCAATCAACTCTTTGAGCTGACCCTTGAAGGTCCCAACGGCTCGACGACTGGAAAGCCTACTGGCCCGATTCAATTTATCGGCCGTGCCGTCAAAGTGATTTGACGGCCTTGCTTCTCGCCCGGTAATGACGTGCCACGGCCACGGCAACCATCAGCGCAATGACCCCTAGCGCAATCGGCAAACGATACGGTTTGAGGTCGCCCAGCATCCCTTCCAGAAACTCCCCGGCCCAATACCCGCCGCTGGCAAACAGCGTTGCCCATACGGCAGCGCCCAACGCGTTGATGCAGGTGAATTTCAAAGGCGAAACCTTGCAGGCCCCAATCACCATTGGCCCGACCAGCCGCATGCCATAGAGAAACCGCACCGAAAAAATCGATACCGCAGGATGCTGATTGATCATTTGAGTGACCCGGTCGATGACAGCCTGCTGCTTGTGCAGGCGCGGTAGCAGGCGAGCGCCGAAATACCGGCCGATCCAGAACAGCAACTGATCACCCAGCATCCCCGCCAGACTGGCGTAACCAATCACTGGCAAGAGCTTGAGCACATGCTGGTGCGCGGCCATCCCGCCCAGCAGCAGAATGGTTTCACCCTCCAGCAGACACCCGATGAAAATGGCCAGATAACCATAGGTTGTCAGCAAGTAATTGAAGTCGATGTGTTCGAACATGGGTGCTTTATAGCTCCATTGAAGGTCTGGGTGTTACGGCGTCCCTGCGACTCAATCTATCACGCAGCCACTCAGTGCCGATGTCGATGATGAATATCCGGAAAGTGCGGGTGACTATGACTGATCACGTGATGTTGATGGGCATGACTATGGGGGGCGTTCCCGGTGACGTCTTCATCATGTTCATGCTGATGATGTTCGTCGTGGGCATGCCGATGGGTGTGCTGCAACGGCTGATGCAGATGGACATGCTCATGGCGCTCGGTCAGGTGCAGCCAGACGCCAAACATCATGAACGCCGCCGCGACCCAGAACAGCACCGACACCGACTCACCCAGGACCAGGATAGAGATCGCCGCGCCCAGGAAAGGCGCTGTCGAGAAATACGCTCCAGTCCGCGCAGCCCCCAGGCCACGCAATGCCAGTACAAAAAGCACCAGACTGACGCCGTAGCCCAAAAAGCCGATCAGCAATGTCGGGCTTAGCACCGCAAGTGGCGCAATCTTTGCGCCCATCATCAGCGCGATCGCGCAGTTCACCAGCCCTGCGAACAACCCTTTGGCCCCTGCAATAAACAGCGCGTCCGAGGCAGACACCTTGCGCGTCAGATTGTTGTCAATCGCCCAGCACAAACAGGCAAACGCGACGGCCAGCGGCCCGAGTAAGGAGAGCGACACACTTGACGCCGTGCCTGAAGGCCAGGACAACACAACTCCCCCGGCGATAATCGCCAGCATGCCCAGCACAATCCTCCGATCGGCGTTTTCCTTGAACACCACCCACGCCAACAGAGCAGTCAGCACGGGTTCAAGATTCAACATCAGCGACGCGGTGGCGCCACTGGTCAGGGTCAGACCGAACATCAAGGCCACAGGCCCCAAAATCCCGCCAAACACAATCGCCCCGCCCAACCAGGGCCACTCGCCGGCACTCAAGCCCGACGGTTTCCAGCCTCGATCGCGAATACAGCGCACCAGCAGCAGGCCCACCCCGCTGCCCAGATACAGCAAACCCGCCAGCATCACGGGTGGAACCTCGGCCCCCAGTACCTTGGCCAGAGGCGTACTAGCCCCAAACAGCGCCGCTGCAGCCAATGCGTAAACCACACTCGTATTCATCACATCCACTTCTTTAATCGTCGTGCATGCAGCCTAGACCAGCCCCCAAGAAACGGCCGTCTTAGCGGCACAAACCTTGGGGCGTTCGGTATATCTATGATTTTCCGAAGGTTTTACTCAGCCGTCAGGCAAAAAAATGTACCTGATTGAACGCTATCGAACTTGCCTCATCGGCGCAGGCTCTATATATTCGTCCACCTGTCACGCAGGCTCTTGAGTACTTTGACTTCTAAAGCACCTTCCTTCCTGACCCGCTTCACAGCGCTACCGCCCGAATGGCGAAACTGGTAGACGCATGGGACTTAAAATCCCCCGCTCGTAAGGGCGTCCCGGTTCGATTCCGGGTTCGGGCACCAAACAAATCAAGGGCTTGCATGAGATTCTTCGTGCAGGCCCTTTGTTTTTGTTCCGCAACAGCTCCCTTTTCGACCCTCCCTGGCGTCCAGCCAACCTACGAAAATCCGTTTCCCCATCGCCTGCCAGACTGCTCCTTCAAAGAGGATCACTTATGCCGAACTCTGGCCTGATGCTGGCTGCCGCTCGCCTTGCCGCCCGGTATCGTTTCGCGAGAGAACATCCGCCGATACTCTGAAGGCGACGTGCCAAGCTGAGCGCCAAATTGTTGCCTCAAGGACAAGGGGGTTCCAAAACCGGCCTCGCCGGCAACGCATTCAATCGGTAAATCCGTCGTTTCAAGCAGTTCCTGCGCCCTGACGACTCGTTGAGCATTCAACCATTTAGAGACGGTACTGCCAGTGGCCTCCCGAAACCGCCGCGTAAACGTACGCCTGCTCATTTTCGCCCTGTCTGCCAGGGCGTCGAGCGATAGATCACTGGCCAGGTTCACTCGAGCCCACGCCAACACATCGGACAAATGAGTCTCGCTAGAGAGTTTGGGCACAGGATGCTCCACGTATTGAGCCTGACCTCCCTGCCTGTGCGGTGGGGTCACCAACATCTTCGCGGTGCGATTCGCCACATCAGCTCCGAGCCGCTGGCGTACCAAATGCAGGCAACAATCGATTGCCGCCACCGTTCCAGCCGAGGTCATGATGTTGCCGTCACTGACATAGAGCACATCGGGCCTGAAGCCAACCTCTGGAAAGCGTCGCGCAAACTCGTCTCTGCCTGCCCAGTGAGTGGTCGCTTCTTTACCATCAAGCAGTCCGGCTTCTCCCAGTACAAATGCTCCCAAACACAACCCGACGATGAGCTTGCCTTGTGCATTCGCCTGCTGAAGGGCCCTCACAAGCGGTGTCGATGCCGCGATCAATTGTTCGCCCCACGATGGAATGACAATTACATCAGATGCCTCCATCAACTCCAGGCCATGGGCAACCGATAAGTCGATGCCTTGGTCGCAACTCACCATTCCAGGTGTCTCTGTGCAGTAGCTGACCTCGTATCGAGGTTCGCCAGGTTCGGATTGAGCCGCCCCCAACACCATTCCCGGCACCGAAAGATGGAACAGACTCACGCCGTTAAAAGCTAGAACAGCGACACGTATGGATTTCATCTGGCAGCCCCGATCATTTGGCCCGATTTTAACGAATTATGTCATTTAGGCCGCTATCAGGCTTCAACGCATTGGGCAAGAATGGTGTATTCGATGCATTTGCTGGATAACTGATTCAAACCCTGCTGGACGTAGGCAGAAGGCATCTTGCTTACCCGAATGCCGTCCCAGCTTTCACTACAACATCACATTGATAAGTTGATTGGAGATCGTTCATGAAACAAGGTCTTGTAGTAGTTGATCTGCAAAACGAATACCTGCCCACAGGCAAACTACCGTTGGACGGTATCGAGGCCGCTGTGGCGAATGCTCGTCGGGTCATCGACCATGGGCGAAATAAAGGGATTCCTGTTTTTCACATACGGCATGAATCCGATGATGCGAATGTCCCGATTTTCGTCAAAGGCTCCAGCGGCGCGCAGATTCAGCCAGAGGTGGCTCCTGAAGGTGACGAGCCCGTGATTGTTAAAAAACACATCAATGCCTTCAGAGACACTGACCTCAAGAAGCAGCTGGATGCTTTCGATGTTCAGGATATCGTGGTGATAGGCGCGATGAGCCACATGTGCATTGACGCAGTCGTGCGTGCTGCAGCGGACATGGGCTATCCGGTTACTGTGCTGCATGATGCTTGCGCCACCCTGGATCTCTCATTTCACGGGGTGAACGTGCCTGCCGCTCAAGTGCATGCGGCGATGATGGCCGCCTTTGAGTTCGGCTACGCCACAGTGAAATCTGTGGACGAGTACCTGTCGGCATAAACGTGTAGAGCTTCTACAAAGCCCTTGTCAGGTTCTTGTGTGGCCGCACGGCCGGCAGCGCTCTCGGCTCCCGACTCAACATCCTCCAGTGCCTTTGCTGCAGCAATGGCCTGGAGAGCTAACCGTTCACAAGTGCGCAGGCTATGCAGGAATGACTCACTCGTTTGCGCACCAGGGTGTGCGCAAGATCTGCTTGCGACCTTGGTGTTCTCACCCTCTCGAGTTAGAGATGAGCTGCTCAATGAAAAACTCCAGCCCCCCTCTGGGGCTGCCCGGCAATGGCCAGGCGTCGACCCTCAGGGCAAGGCTCTGAAATGCCTTGGCGATCTGAGAGCGCGGAAAACTTTGATAAACGGCGCGTTGAGTCTGCACGGATTTACGCACGCATTCGTCATACGGAATCGCTCCCACGTACTGCAAAGAGACATCCAGGAATTGATCGGTAATCTTCGTCAACTTGGCGAACACGCTGCGTCCACCCTGGTACTCAGGCACCATGTTTGCCAAAACCCTAAAGCGGTTTATCCCGTAGTCACGATTCAGCAGCCTGATCAGTGCGTAGGCATCGGCGATAGACGCTGGCTCGTCACAGACCACCAGCAAGACCTCTTGAGAGGCCCGGGCGAAACTGATCACCGATTTACCGATCCCGGTCGCAGTATCAATCACCAGCACATCCAGACTGTCGGCGATGTCGTTGAAGGCCTGGATCAGTCCTGCGTGCTGAGTGGATGACAGGTTCACCATGCTCTCGACACCGGCAGAAGCCGGGACGATACGCACACCTCCCGGCCCCTGCACCAGTACATCCGATAACGCACAACGACCTTCCATCAAGTCAGCAATCGTGTATCGGGGGATAACGCCCACTGCAACATCAACACCCGCCAATCCAAGATCACCATCGAGCAAGACGACTCGTCTTCCGCGACTCGCCAACGCCAAAGAAAGGTTCACTGCCACAGTCGTCTTTCCGACGCCCCCCTTACCACTCGTCACAGCGACAACTTGTACAGAGTGCGCAAGTTCCATGTCAGTTATCCCGCAGATGTCATGTCTTAAATCATTGATTACCCCATTAATAGTTAGCGCAGACAATACTCACATAGCATTAGTAAATGACTGCATATCCTGGATAGAGAACGAGGACTTTCAGGTAGGCGACTCGCGCGCCAGGGCCATGCGCCTTGACCTGTTGTCAGACATTCGCAGCGCACTGGAAACCGCGCTGCAGGGCGGGCAAACCCTCAAGCAATTCACAGCCGCCTTACAACCGACCCTCCAAGCCCTGGGCTGGTGGGGCAAACAGGTCATCGTCAACAGCCAGGGAGTGGGCGAGCTGGCCGGACGAAAAGGAATGGGCACGCAGACCGTAGCAGCTGTCGAGGAACGAAGGCTGCGTTCGGCGGCGAAGCCGTCGTAAAACCATTCAACCTCGGTGTATCAGGTAAGTCGCATTTACCAGGTTTACGACGGCTTCGTCGAGGTGCCGCATTACGCCGAACGCAGCCTTCGTTCCTCGGCAGCGGCTACAAGGTCGCGGCAGACATTTAGCCTTTAAAAACAGCCGCTCCATACGACCTTTCGCTTTCATTTCCGCGAAATATCCTAAAAAAATCCAGCTCGCTTGCGCCTGCCCATGAGCGCGGGGGGCTTTTTACGGAAGCAGCATTATTGTTAATCAGGTGCGACTGGCTCGACCGATCAGCGGGTACAACTCTTCTAAGACCTTATCTACACTGGTTTTTTTCGCCACACTAACAAGGTATCGCTGGGCCGCTTCGCCGCCAGCTTCCGCCAATGCCGCGTAAATACGATTTACAGGCCAGAAATAAAAAGGGCCAACCACATGATGGCCGACCCTTTATGCTTACTTGATACGTATGCCTGAAAATCAGGCGGCCTTGTGGCTGATATGAACTTCAATTTCCAGGTTGGCACCGGCCAACATGTTCACCAGAGCATCCAGAGAAAACTTGTCAATTTTCCCTTTCAGCAAATCATTCAGCCTTGGCTGAGTGATATGCAGCCGCTGGGCCGCCTCTTTTTGCGAAACATCCCAGGTTTTCACGACCTGACGGATAGCCCGCATCAGTTGAGAACGGACGCGCAGGTTCTCGGCTTCTTCTGGCGTATCAACCAACGCATCCCAGACACTGCTGGCCCGTTCGTTTGCCATATGTTTTCCCTCTGATAAATCACTTGCACTCATGGTGTTGGACAACAATTTCGCAGCTAATTCGTTTTTTCGTACATACCTTCACAACCACTTACGAGTCAGGTCATAGCCAGGGCTTAACCCCTTTACCGTCCGGTGAAGGGCCTGCCACGCCGCCCCGGGCTCAACCCAGCGTTTTGTACCGGGCCCGGCCCAGATCCAAATCGCGCTTTTCCGTCTTTTGAGTGGTTTTGCGAAAGGCATGCAACACATAGATTGCCTCCGGCCGGTTCACCACATAAAACACGCGAAAAGCCCCGTCATCACAGGCAATCCGAATTTCCTGAACCCCCTTACCAACGGAAGGCATCGGCTTAAAGTCGTCAGGCTCATCGCCGTCTTCCAGCAGAGCTAACTGAAACCCGGCCCGCTGCCTGGGCACTGCTGGGAAGTCCCGCAGGTCTTGCAAACTGCTACCCACCCACTCGATAACCTTCTTTTGCCGGTTGCGCATGTTTGTTCCCCAGTCCGTTAAGACATTTTCTTAATCTGTTGGTAGTCATTCGCCGTCCCCTTTTCTGGTCTATGAAGTCTGCTGGATTCGTTGCGCCCAAAAGATGGGTTCACCGAATTTCTCACCCCAGCGAGAATTACATTATATCTGTTTTGATATAAAATCAAGTATCGGTATTGCTTGTCCGCTTTGCTCCTCAGCGCGATTCGCGCTAGCGGGTGAGCGCAGGGCGCCTGCCGATAGCCTGAGGAAGGCTATCTCCGGTTGAAATCAGATGGTTGAGCGGCAGCGAGCGTCTGAAAATGATGGGATTTACCTCGGACTGGATGCGGCCAACCTTGCAGAGAGTGACGTCCCCAGCCCTGCAGGCTCAGGCAGGCCTGCCATCAAGGCCCGACACAGGCATTGCGGGCAAGGCATCGAGAAAATCGGCAATCTGGCGGGTCGTCCGCAAGTGGATGACAGGCACCTGCGGCCCCACTTTTTTGCGCACCGTCTCGATACCCGGGCGTGTGCCTTGGTCGAAATTCCATACAAACTTCAGGAACACCCAGTCGAACTTCTCCCTGCAACCTGCTGCAAGGTCAGGGCGGGAGCGGTTTGTAAGGCTGCGCATGATCACCCGGGTGAAACACGTGAGACGCGGCGTATCCAGCCAAATGATCACGTCGGCACGGGGCAGGCGAAGGTCGAAGGTACGCCGGGCATAATTGCCTTCACACACCCAGGCATCCGGGGCGATTGCCTGGCTGACCCTCTGGCGAAACTGTTCAGCATCCGGTTCGATCCAGCCGGGCTCCCAGAACAAAGGGTCCAGGTGCACCACGGGCAGGTTCAGGCGCTTGCCGATGGCTCGGCCGAGGGTCGATTTTCCGCTGCCGCCATTACCCAGTATCACAATCCGTTGCATGCCGACTTCCTGTTGAAAAAAAACAGAAAATTCTACCGATCGGGATGGTCCGTTAAAAGCTGAAAGACAGTGACTTGATGCTCATTTCCTGAAGCTCATTGGCCCTCTCACCGCCAATGAGCAACGTTAATGACCATGACTGCGCACGCTGTGGGTGATCACCCCCCAGATCGACAGGTCGTCACCTTCCATGACGTACCGGTCCGGGTATCCAGGGTTTTCAGACCGGAGAATCACTTCCTTGCCGCGCAAGCACAGGCGCTTGCAGATGGGATCATTGTTCAGCAGCGCCACCACAATATGGCCGTGGACAGGCTCAATGGAACGATCGATGACCGCCAGATCCCCTGAGAAAATCCCGACCCCCTGCATGCTGTCGCCATCAATCGACGCCAGATAGACATGGGGCGCACGCACATTGAGTACCTGATCAAGGGAGATGACTTTCTCGATGTGGTCTGCAGCGGGTGATGGGAATCCCGCCGGAATCTTGAACGAGCACAGCGGCAAACCAATCCCGTCCTGCGCAAGAGGTCCCAGAAATGTGAAGCTCATGACCCGCGCCCTTATTTAGCTGTATGAATATACAGTTAACGCCGTAGGACGATTCTGGTCAATATTTCTGTCAGGGATTTCGACGAGAGGAACCCACACAAGCCCCCCCGGGCTTCATCCGCAGCGCTTCACGAACTGGTTTCGACCCAGTGTCTTGGCGCTGTACAGCGCCTGGTCTGCCGCTTCGATCAAACCCTGCATGTGATCCAGCTGTTCACCTGCGGCACAACTCATCCCGATGCTCACACTGACTCGTCCCAACGGGCTGGCGGTGTGGGGGATGTTGGCTTGCTTCAGGCGATCGAGGATAAGTTGCGCCACCACCGCCGCCCCCTCAATGTCGGTGTTGGGCATGACGACACTCATCTCTTCTCCGCCATAACGGGCGACCACATCCGACGGTCGACGCACGCACTCCTCGATAATTTTGCCAACCGCCTGCAGACAGGCGTCTCCGGCCACATGCCCAAGGGAATCGTTGTACAGCTTGAAATGATCGAGATCGATCATCAGCAGGGCCAAAGACGTCCCTTCCCGCTTTGCCCGTCGCGCCTCTATGTCTAATGTCACATCAAAGCAGCGCCGGTTGGCCAGGCCGGTCAGGGCGTCCTTCATCGCCAGCAACTCAAGCTGGCGGTTCGACGAAAGCAATTGCTGCTGAGCCCCTCGCAACTGATCTTCTATCTGGGTTCGACGGCGGATATCCAGGATCAAAAACCAGCCGATCAGGCCGGTAAGCCCCAGCAGCGCAGTCACCACCACGGCTGACAGCAATGCCTCCATGCGCCACGCGGCAAGGGCTTCGCGTTTTCCAAGGGCGACGGTCGTGATCAGCGGCAACTGGCTGCTTTTTCGGAAGGCATAGAGCCGCTCCACACCATCCAGGCTGGAGGTGAACGAGGCGGTACCGACGGATTGATCAACCAGGTATTTGGCATAGATCGGCGACTTCGAAAAGTTGCGGCCCATGTCCTGCTCGCGAAAAGGATAGCGAACCAGCAACGTACCATCGGTATAGGACAACCCGATTGCACCCTCCTGCCCCACATCGATCTTGCCAAACAGCCGCAGGAAGTTCTCAACCCCCAGAGTTACCGCCACCACCCCGGCAAACGCTCCGCGAGCATCATCGAAGCGCCGGCTGACAGTCACCACCCACTCATGATTGGCACGGCTCTGGATTGGCGGGCCGATAAAGGTCTCGCGGGATGGATCGTCGCGGTGATGAATGAAATAGGCACGATCACTGCTGCTGGCCCCGACCGGGATCCGGTTGGAGGACATCAACCAGCGCCCCTGGTTGTCGTAGATCGTGATCCCGCTGAGCTGTGGCATCAGGGGCTGCTGGCGGTCGACCAGCGCACCCAGCCGCTGGATCTGGATGGGGCCGCTGCCTTCAGTCTCCAGGCGCTCGACGAGCCCGAGCAACAGCAGCGAGCTTTGCCGGACAATGCCTTCGGAGTAAGTCGCGAGCGCCTGGGTAAGGTTCAACCCGTGGACGTTCACATCCGCCAGCGCCCGCTCACGTGAGGCCAGCACTTTCCAGACAGTCAGCGAGGCCAGGGAGCAGCCGATGACAAACAGCAAAAGAACAACCAGATGGGTATCACGCTTCACGTCATTACCTGATGGAAAATCCATTTTTCCGTTCCAGCCACTGTGGGAGAAAGGCAATAGCGGCAGCCGTATGCCCTCACCTGGGGCAAGGATACAAGCAGTTACATGTTGCTGCAGCAACAGATTATCCCGTCAGCGGGCAGATGCCCCCGCGCGGTCAAACAGCATCCCTCAACGCCCCGTTCGACAAGGGGCTCGCCCAGGGCAGCCTCCAGCTGGGTGGTGTATCACTGCGACGGGGGCTTGATCTGTTTAGGGCTCATCAAACTGGGTATGCTGGGCGCCGGCTGATACTGCCTGCCGCTCGCGCCCTCCAGGGACTGGTGAAAGTATTTTTGAAAAACCCAAACCCTGTAGATTTTCTTGCAGTCGAGGTTTGGCAACGCGAGCACCTGACTGACTCGACTCCAGGAGGAACGATGATTTCCATTGAACACGCCAAGCAGATGGCCAAACGACTGCGTGCAGTGCTGAAAACCCGCGGGCAAGAGATCACCCACTCGACCGCGCTGGAGTTGATAGCCCAGCAACTGGGCTATCAGAACTGGAACACAGCGTCAGCGCTGCTGCACCCGAAAACTGCCCCGCCAGCGATAACGTTCGAAAGCCCCATCCCCCTGTTGCGCATGTTCGACGAAGCCAAGGCACGTGAGTTTTACCTTGGTTTCCTGGGCTTTCACGTCGAGTTCGAGCACCGCTTCGAGGCTGGTCTGCCTCTCTATCTGGGGATCATCCGCAACGGCTTGCGCATCCACCTTTCTGAACATCACGGTGATGCGAGCCCCGGGACCACGGTATTTGTGCCCATGCATAATATCGAGCTGCTTCGCGATGAATTGCTGTCCAGGCAATACGGGTACGGACGTCCCGACATTGTCCAGCAGGGCTGGGGCAAGGTGCTGGAAGTCCATGACCCGTTCGGTAACCGGATCAGGTTTTGCGAAGACTGATCGAACGAGCGCAAAGCGGTCGCCAAGCCGGTACACGCGGTATCCCTGATCAACCGCGCAAGCTGACTTTACGACTGCTTCGCTGCGCTCCTCAGCGGCTACAGATGACGTTGAAAAAAGCTCGCCAGGGTGTCGAAATGAATGAGGTCGACGCGGTCAAGGTAAGCGACCATAACTAGTCACTCCCATTTTCGTGGACTGCTTGATGGTATCGTTTCTGTCTGCCAAGAGCGGGTCTTCGAGGGCACTTGTTAAATCAGCGGTGACTCAACACTTTCAATCAATACTGCTTTGTTGCGCTGGCTATGCGCCGGTACTTACGCAACTCCCGATAAGCGCTGCGGATATCCAGAAAAAATATCTCTGCGCTGCGCCAGAGCAGCATCCACACCGTAACGGTAAATACTGCCACCGGGATGGTGCTTTCAATGCCTAGCGCTTTGCCGATCAGCCCCACCACCAGTGCCATGCCCAGGAGTGTCAGCGCTTCCAGCCGCAGGATGAGAATATCCCCTCTGACTTGCTCGCTCTTCTCTGCAAAGGTATTGCTGATGGCTTGCTGCAGGCGTTCTCGCTCATTTTCGGGGCAGTTGATCTGCAGGCACAGTTTGGGGTAGTACCAGGCGCTCTCCAACAGGTAGTCCACCAGCTCCGGGCTTAGTTTGGGGGCGTCCGGCGAGGCAAATGGATTGAGGTAATCGTGGGTGATCGTCAAATCGATTTTTTTGAGCATTACGAACTTTGGCCTGGTTGAATTGGGGTCGGAGGCTTCAGTGATCCAGATAAAACTAGTCCAAGATAGCTGTTCTGCTTTGTCGGCGGTCACTCGCGCTGTTGCAGGCGCGGATTTATTCGCAGTGCGCTGGCTGAACGTGCACCTCGTCTGCCTCCATCAACGCTGATTATTATCGCTCTCTGCGAGTGGGGAACATTAGTCGCGGGGATCGAGCACCGCCTCCAGGCGCTGAAGGAACACTCCTACTCTATGGGGCACGTGCTGACGAGTGGGCAATAGTGCGGTAATGAACAGTTGTTCCGGGTCAACATCCTCCAATTCAACCAGGCAAAGGCTTCCAGCAGCCAGATCATCACGGATGTCCCAGTACGTGAGCATCGCAATCCCCAAGCCTTGCCTGCTCGCCGTGCGCACCGCCTCGACACTGTTGGCCGAAAAAACGCCCTCCGCCCGCATGGAAACCGCTTCACCGTCACGCATGAACGGCCAGAAAGGCATCCCATGCAACGCTATGCGGCGGTGGCTCAACAGTGCGTCCATCGTAGCGGGTATGCCGTGGCGCTCCAGGTACAACGGACTGGCGCACAGCACTCGAGGGTTCGGTGCGAGGGGACGCGCGATTAAAGTCGAGTCTCGCAGGGTCGAGATGCGCACCGCGACATCGATCCCGAGACCGACAATGTCCACAATGCTGTCTGATAGTGTCAGATCAACCCGCAGCGCCGGGTGTTCTGCCAGGAGAGCGGGAATCAGCGGCATGATCACTGCCTGCCCGAACACGGTGGGAGCAGTGACCTTCAAGACACCGCTGGCAGCTCCGGCATTGGACTTCAAACTGACCCTCGCCCCCTCACTGGCTTCCAACAGCGTCGTTGCAAAGGGGAGAAATGTCTCGCCTTCGGCCGTCAGTGAGACGGAGCGCGTTGTTCGATGAAACAGTCGAACGCCTAGTTCACCTTCAAGCGATGCCAGCCTGCGAGATACTGTCATGGGCGCCAGGCCGAGTCGTCGAGCGGCTGCCGAAAGACTGCCGCTTTCGGCAATGGCGCTGAACACTTCCACATCTGGAATTTGCATCATTACATCCGTTTTTGATAAAGCGGCTTATCGTTTTTGCTGGCTTCTCAGCGTTTCAAGCCAGGTTTATCGTCCTCTACATCGCTATTTAAAAGCATCTTGGATGAACGAGGACTGACTGCATGAACGACTACAATCAGCGGATTTTAACTCAGTATGATATTGGCCGCCTCAGATTGAGGAATCGCCTTGCCGTAGCACCCATGACTCGTGTCAGTGCTACCGAGGCGGGCCTGGCGACCGCTGAGATGGCGCGTTACTACGAGCGATTCGCAAAAGGCCGCTTTGGCCTGGTCATTACCGAAGGGCTGTACACCGATCAGAAGTATGCTCAGGGTTACCCCTTCCAACCGGGGATCAGCGATGTTGAACAGGCTCAGGCCTGGCGTGGTGTGACCGATCGTGTTCATGCCCGGCATGGCGCGGTATTCGCACAACTCATGCACGCTGGAGCGCTGAATCAGGGCAACCGCTTTAAAACGGCTACCGCTGCACCCTCGCCCGTTCGACCGAAAGGAACGCAGATGAAGTTCTATTACGGTGAGGGACAGTATCCGCTACCCCAAGCGATGAGTGATGAGGATATCGCCGATGCCATTGCGGGATTCGCACAAGCGGCGGTGCTGGCAACCCGTACCGCGGGCTTCGACGGTGTTGAAATCCATGGGGCGAACGGCTATCTACTGGATCAATTCCTGACCGGCTACACCAATCAGAGAGACGACCGCTGGGGCGGTAACGTCGCTGGCCGGATTGCTCTGACACTGGAAGTCATCAAGGCAGTCAGAGCGGCCATCGGCACGCTTGCCCCCATCGGGGTACGTATTTCACAGAGCAAAGTGAATGACTACGAACATAAATGGCCTGAGGGCGAATCAGCCGCCGAGGTCATTTTTGGCTCGCTCAAGGACGCTGGCATAGACTTCATCCATGTGACGGAATTTGAGGCCTGGAAACCGGCGTTCACAGAGGGAAATGCCAGCCTGGTTGAGTTGGCTCGCCGGTATGCACCACAGGTGGCGATCATCGCCAATGGTGGGCTGGATGTACCGCAACGCGCCGAGCAGGTATTACGAGACGGCGCCGATATGATCGCGCTGGGCAAGGCCGCCCTGGCCAATCCCGATCTTCCCAACCGCCTGGCAACCCATACCGCCCTGGACGAATTCGACCCCTCGATCCTTGGGCCGATTGCGAATATCAAGGACAGTGAATTGACGTTGGCGTGACACCACCCCACTACCGCAAAGCCTGTAACAGCTTCTCGACAACGAGGGCTTCGACGGATCCTTCACTGCTACCTTCGTCAAAAACAGCGCAGCACGCCGATGCGCCGCCATCGCAGATACGGTAAACGGCAAGGACGCCACCAGGCCCGCAACCTGTGTGCCCGCAGAGGGTAAAGCCCCCTTCAATCGGACCCAGCATCAAACCCAGACCATACCCCGGTGTAATCCATGGGCGTCCTGGAATCGGGCTGCCCAAAGTTTTTGCTTCCTGCATTTCCTGGAGCAAGCCCGCAGGGAGGAGATGCCCCGCGAGAAGTCGGTCGAGGAATAGCGCTGCTTGCGAAATGGGGCCGATCAGCAAGCCGTGATAGACCCAGCCAGGGTCGTAATTTGATTGATTTCCAAGGCAGGAGTCTCGTAAATCTGCTCGCGTTTTAGCGAAATAAACATTGGAAAGCCCCGTAGGCATCAGTGCGTATCGAGCCACTGCTTCTTCAAGCGACAGATCGGTCACCTGCTCAATAAGTCTGCCTACAAGCAGGTAACCCACATTGGAGTAACGCCATCCGGTTCCGGGGCTATATCGAAGCCGGGCACCCTCAAGGCGCTGCATCATTTCGTCGACTGACCACGGAGCCTCATCGTTAGCGACAGCGGCGTGATAATCCGCAAGCTCACCATAGTCGGCGAGCCCTGCCTCATGTCGAAGCAGTTGGCGTAATGTGAACGGTTGATCACGAACCGGGGCGTCCAATCGGAGCCGTCCATCACGCACCAAAGACAGAGCGGTAGCGGCCAGGAGGGTCTTGGTAAAGCTCCACCACGGCACCGCCAGTTCTGATCGGCAGGACGCAGGTTGCTGACCATTTGATACGAGTGAGCTCAGCATTGGCTTCCCTGAATGGTTGAGCGGATTGACGCCTCAACAAGATATCCCATTCAACCTCACGCGCAGGGCGGAAAGTCAGGTGGAGGCTTATGTCATGTCCTGAGGGACGGGCTGCTCTTGGCCGATTGTCGTCCCTCGTGACAGGCAGGTATCGGCCAGAAGCTGCCTCTCACCAAGGGCAAACATCAGCCATTTGCGGACATAACATCGCTTTCAATCCCCTGAGCGAGTCGCTAAATTACTGAATCATGGAGCTTAGAGACGAGCAATGAAACTGAACCACAGGCCAGTGAAGGCTAGCGACGTAAGAAAGATCTGCGGCTTTCCTCAGAACGCTCAAGAGTTGTTTTTCATGTTTCCGAAGGCGCACTTCCCGTTAACGGAAACGCAGTTGAATATCGCAATCTCCCAACGCTTCGACTCTACCGTTGTGGAGATCAATGGGACTGTCGTTGGGTTTGCCAATTTCTATCGAGCTGAACGCAATGGCGTTTGCTGTATCGGCAATGTCATCGTCTCGCCGAGCGCTCGGGGCGAAGGAGTGGCTACGTTTATCGTAGAGACGATGACCGGCTTGGCATTCGAGCGTTATGGAGCCAACGAGGTGCAGATTTCCTGTTTTAACGAAAACACGGCAGGGCTGCTGCTCTACCCCAAGCTTGGGTTTGTCCCTTATTCCATTGAGGAGCGACCTTCTTTGGGAAACGGCCGATCGGCCCTCATACACATGACGCGCAGCAGAAGCTCGACAGATTGAATACACAGTCGATTACTACCCTGGATGACAGGCTGAAATCGACCAGAAGCGGACGCCAAGGATTGCCGGCGGGGAGAGTTTCCTGATGCCTTTGTGCGCCGTATAGTGGGAATACTTTTCGGTCAAAGGAATGGCTATGAACCCGCTAAGCGGCCTACCCGTCGGTGTAATCGGCGACCGTGACACTGTAAATGTCACGTCGCATTGCTCGAAAAGGGGAACGCCATGCGTGCAGGCGTGATCCTTGCCGGGATTGGCACCACGTTGGCGCTGTTGTCTGCATCGCCAGCCCAGCCTAAACCCCTGCCGCCAGTCACTGTCAACCAGGGTGGTATCTCAGTGCTGGTACAAGGCTCGGGAACAGATATCATCTTAATTCCAGGGTTTGCGTCGTCCTACGAAGTCTGGGCTGATTTGGCCTCCAGATTACGGCACAGCCACCGTCTCCATCTCGTGCAGGTAGCTGGCTTTGCCGGCTCGCCTGCCGTATCCAATCCAGACGGGAGAGTCGTCGCGCCGACGGTCGAGGCGATCGCTGAATACATCCGCAGCCAGCGCATCGAGGCGCCGGTCATCATCGGTCATTCGTTGGGTGGTGAGGTGGCACTGATGGTGGGTGCGCGTCATCCCGATCAAGTGGGACGCCTGATGATTGTCGATGCGATGCCCTTCTATACGTTGCTCTTTGACCCCTCCGCGACCAGTGAAACGGCGACCCCGCATGCTGCTGCGATGCGCGATGCAATGTTGGCGGCAACGCCTGAGCAGGCGCACTCCATGCAGCAGGCAGCCATCGCCCGCCTCGCTAAAACTGAAGCGGTCAGGCCAGGCCTGGTCGCTGCGGGGATGAACTCGGACCGAAAGACGATGGCCGATGCCATGTATGAACTGATGGTCACCGACCTCCGGCCTGAGCTTGAACGCATCAAGGTGCCTGTCGAGGTCGTCTATGCCTACGACCTGCTTTACGGCGTAGAGGCATCCCACATTGATGCAATGTTCCATAACGCCTATGCCTCGACCCCAAACATCAGCTTCAGGCGCATTGACGGCAGTTTTCACTTCATCATGCTTGATCAGCCAGAACTGTTCGCCAGTGCTGTCATCAAGTTCCTGAACCGGTGAGCGACGGCGGGGTAGCTAGAGCGATGCAGATGATGGTGCCGCAGCCCACGGAATAGACTGCACCTGACTGACAGTCAGGCATGCCCCGGTCATCGCCTCACTGCCTTCACCCGACTCAGGATCTAGCGGCGCCGGTCTCGTCAGCCAGCATAGCCTCCACCCCCGACTTCTTCGGAAGTCTTTAGGAGACCAGATCATGAGATGCCCAAGCTCCCGGCCATAAGGAGCCGCCAATCCCGAGTAAGTGGACAACCCTCACAAGTCGCAGAGGCCTTGATCCCTGATAACACTCAACATTCTTGGCGGGATGACGTAGGGAAGGTTTCAAGGGTTTAGCTTGTAGATGAGTTTGATCATGGGATCGGTCGGTATTGGCCTGGACAAAACACCTTCCATTGACACGACCAGGCCACCATTTGAATGGTCCGCACAAGGTTTGCAACATAGGTGCGTAGCACTTCGCCGCGAGCTTTATTCTTCACCGCTAACAAACCGACATTGCGCAAATCTAGAGCAACAAGAATAATGCAAATCATTATCAATTGTTGCTATTGGTTTGTCCGCTCATGCCTGCTCCCGATCATTCTGCCCTGCATCTAATGTACAGCGAACATAACGGCTGGCTCAAAAGCTGGTTGCGCGCCCGCATGGGCAACGCCGCCGATGCAGCAGACCTGGCCCAGGATACCTTTGTGCGTCTGCTGAACTCCCGCGACGTCGAACAGATTCGCGAACCGCGCACCTACCTGAGCGCGATCGCCCGGGCACTGATGATCGACAAATTCCGTCGCCGCGCCTTGGAGCAGGCTTACCTCGAAGTCCTGGCCCTGCGCTCGGAACCGCTGGATATCTCACCTGAAACACGCCTGATGATTCTCGAAACCCTAGTAGCCATCGACACCATGCTTGATGGCCTGGGCGAGCGTACGCGGCAGATATTCCTCGCCGTGCAATTGGAAGGCCTGAGTTATGTGGCCACTGGCGAACGCCTGGGCGTGTCGGTGACCACCGTCAAGAAACACGTGATCCGCGCAATGACCCATTGCCTGCTGCTTACGGAAGACTGATGGCCGCGCCCCTGGATCTGCTCACCCTCGAAGCCGCAGCCACCTGGTATGTGCGTCTTAACAGCATGCCGCCCACAGAGGCCGATCAACAGGCCTGGCGCCACTGGCTGGCCGCCAACCCACAGCACGCGCGAGCGTGGGCACGCGCGAGCGTGGGCACGCGTAGAAAAACTGCAAAGCCAATGGGCTCGGTTGCCCGCAGACGTGTCACTGTCGACGCTGGCCGGGGTAAAGGCCCGCCGCCGCGCTGTGCTCAAGACCCTTGGACTGTTGCTCGCCGTGGGCGGCAGTGGCTGGCTGGCCACCGAGCATCTGCCCTACCAGGCGATGCTTGCCGATCAACGCACCGCCACCGGCCAGCGTCGGCACATGCGTCTGGACGACGGTAGCCAACTGGACCTCAATACCGACAGCGCCGTCGACATTGCCTTCAGCGCCGACCTGCGTCTGATCCGCCTGCACCGCGGCGAAATCCTGGTAGACACAGCCAAAGATAGTCGCCCGTTTATCGTCGAAGCCCCCCAAGGTTCGGTGCGTGCCCTGGGCACGCGTTTTGTCGTGCGTTGCGGGCCTACGTTCACCGATGTGTGCGTGCTGGATAAGGCGGTAGAGCTACGCCCTCTGAATCATCCTTCACGGGTACAGTGCCTGAATGCCGGCCAGCAGGCCCACTTCGACCGCGACCAGATCAGCGCCGTGACCCCCTCCCCGGCAGGTGTCGGTGCCTGGAGCCAAGGCATGTTGACTGTCATCGAGTGGCGCCTGGGGGATTTTATCGCCGAGCTCAGCCGTTACCGTCGCGGCGTGCTGCGCTGTGCCCCGTCCGTTGCCAGCCTGCGGTTGAGTGGTGCATTCCGTATCGACGACACCGATACCATTCTGGAAAACCTCAGCCAATCCCTGCCCGTCAGCGTACGTTTCGTGACGCGTTACTGGGTCAGTGTCGAAGCGGCCTGAAGTTTTTTGCGAATTATTCCCATCCTGGGTTGCCGATTCCTATTTTCGTTCGGCCATGTACAGAAAGCAGCGTTTACGACTGCTTCCCTACCCTGCCAACGGAAGGAAACCTGTATGTCACGATTCACCCTCAACGCCGCCCGGCCACTTGCGCATGCCGTTCACCTGGCTGTGGCGCTTGGTGTATTTTCGGCCTTGAGCCTGGCGCCAACCCATGCGCTGGCGCAAAACCAGACCCACACTTACCAAATCAATGCGGGCTCGCTCGGCACGGCGCTGAGCCTGTTCGCGACAGCGGCCAATGTCACGCTGTCGTTCAACGCCGATCAGACCCAAGGCATGACCACACCGGGATTGAGCGGCACTTATAGCACCGACGAAGGCCTGGCACGCTTGCTCGCGGGCAGTGGCTTGCAGGCTCAACGCCAGGCCAATGGTGCTTATGTGCTGGTGCCCGTGCCCAAGAGTGATGCGCTGCAATTGGGCGCTACAACCATCTCCGGCCAGGCCTTGGGCTCAGTCAGCGAAAACACCGGTTCCTACACTACCAGCTCGATGAGTACCGCGACCAAACTGGCGGCCTCCATGCGCGAGACGCCGCAATCGGTCACGGTAATCACTCGCCAACGCATGGATGACCAGAACATGCAGTCTCTGGAGGACATTTCGACCTACACCCCAGGCCTGACCATGCGCAAAACCGGTGGTGAGCGCCCTGAGTTCTATTCCCGCGGTTCTGCCATCGACAACATTATGATCGACGGACTGCCAGTCGCGTATGACAGCGACACCCTTGGCACCTCGACCCTGGCGCTGTTCGACCGGGTTGAAGTTGTGCGCGGTGCGTCGGGCCTGATGCTCGGTGCCGGCAACCCGTCCGGCACCCTCAACCTGATCCGCAAACGGCCCACTGTCGAGCCGCAAGTTTCTGTCACCCTGGGTGCCGGTTCATGGGACAACTATCGCACCGAAATCGATGCCAGCAGCGCCCTCAATTCCAGCGGTTCGATCAGGGGCCGCGTAGTCGGTGCCTTCCAGGACAAAGACAGCTTTACCGATGGCTACAGCAGCAAGCGCCAGTTGTTGTACGGCATCACCGAGTTTGACCTGAGCGAAGCCACTACCCTGACCCTCGGAGCGTATTACAACCGTGAGGACAACCCGGGGGCCGACTGGTCAGGCATTCCGACCCGTGCCGATGGCACGTTCCTGCCGATATCCCGTTCGACGCGAATGAGCCCGAACTGGACCTACTGGAACAAGAAAAATACCAGCGCATTTGCCGAAATTGAGCACCGCTTCGACAACGACTGGAAACTACGCCTGAATACCACGTGGCTGCGAGGCGACCTGGACATGCTGGGCACCAGTTTCTATCGACTGGATCCCAGTGCAGATCAGTTGAACCTGAACGTGGGCCGCTACACCTACCAGCACACGCAAAAAAGCGTCGACGGCTACGTTTCCGGCCCCTTCACCCTGCTTGGTGCGACCCACGAACTGGTGCTCGGTGGCAGTTATCGCAATGATAGAACCGACGATGGCCCCGGCGGTGGTTTCCTCAACGACCCGAATATCGTGCTCGATCCATCAAACTTCGACTATCACGGCGTAGAGAAACCGGCCATCAACTACAACTGGTCACGCAAGGGCAAGGTCGATCAATACAGCACCTACGCCACCGTACGCTTCCATCTGCGCGACGACCTAAAACTGATCCTCGGTTCACGCCTGGACTGGTACGAATACGAACAGAACACTATTTCCGGCGATTACACATTCGGCGCCGACTACAAGGCGACTCGGGAATACACCCCCTACGCCGGCCTGATCTACGACATCAACGATACCTACTCGGTGTACACCAGCTGGACCAGAATCTTCCAGCCGCAAGCGAACGTGGACTTCCAGGGCAGCCTGCTGCCGCCGGTCACCGGCACCAACCGCGAAATCGGGATCAAGGGCGAGTACTTTGACGGTGCGTTGAACGCCAGCCTGGCATACTTCCAACTGAACCAGGAGAACCTCGCCCAAGGGCTTGATGCCTGTGCCGATGGTGTTGCTTCCTGCTCCGTGGCCTCCGGCGAAGTGGAAACCAAAGGCGTTGACCTTGAACTGCAAGGCATGCTCGCCCTTGGCTGGCAGGCCTCGGCGGGCTACACCTATGCCGGCGCCAAGAACGTCAAGGGCGGCAGCGGTCGCTTCGACAGCGACACGCCATACAACCTGCTCAAGCTGTCCACCACCTATCAATTGCCGGGCGATCTCGAAAAATGGTCGATCGGTGGTTCATTCCGCAGCCAGAGCAGCACATACACAACCTACGGCGTATCTCAGGGCGGCTACAGCATCGTCGACCTAATGACCGGCTACAACGTGAACAAAAAACTCAAGGTGCAAGCCAACCTGAACAACGTGTTCGACAAACATTACTACCAGAGCATCAGTAACCCGGCGGGCGCAAACATCTTCGGCGACCCGCGTAACGTGGCCGTGACCATGAAGTGGAGCATGTAAGCTACGTACTTCTGAGAATGACAACATCCTACTTGGGCGGGTGTTGTCGTTAGGACGCTGAACCGCCCCGGATATCTTAGATAGTGAGCGACCGCTTTTGGCCGATTTCTGCCTATCTCTAAGGGCAGCAGTCGGCCATTAGCTGTCAGTCACCAAATGCACATTTCGACCCATAGCTACCCTTCGTAGAGGGTAGCTATCTACCTTCCTGAATATGACGCATACCGCATCGAACGGCATCAGATCCTTGCCGTCCGAGATGAGACAGGCGAGCGCCGCGGTCGGTCCGCCCAAGTGAAGTGCTGAGGCGACATACCGGGTCACCTCCATATCGCTTGATTTAAAGGGTCAGGAAACTTTGATAACCACTTTGCCAAAGGCGCCTCGAGCCAGGTGCTCGAACGCCTTGTGGGCGTCTTCGAATGAATAGGTCTGATCGATCACGGGGCGGATCGCGTGTTCGTTCAGGAAGTCGTTCATGCGATCAAACGACGATCGAGGCGCCACTGCGATGCCGCGGATAGTTGTCTGGCGGAAAATCAACGGCATCAGGCTCAGCGTTGTGGTCTGACCGGTCAGAAAGCCGATTTGCGCGATCTTGCCGGCGGCCTTGGTTGCCAGGATGGACTGATTCAAGCCTTCCCCACCGGCGACATCCAGTAGCAGGTCCACGCCTTTACCGTCGGTGAGCCTTAGTACTTCCTCTTCCCAGCGCGGGGAGGTCCGATAGTTCACGCCGGCGGCTGCGCCAAGTTTTTTCACCGCATCAAGATTGGCATCGCTGCTGGAGGTAACGATCACCTTGGCGCCAAGCGCAGTTGCCAGTTGCACGGCAAAAATCGATACACCCCCGGTGCCCTGTACCAAAACGGTCTGGCCCGGCTGCACCTGGCCGTAGTCAACCAGCGAATACCAAGCTGTCAGCGCCGCAATCGGCAGTGTCGAAGCCTCCTCGTCGGACATGTTGTCTGGCGCACGAACAGCGCTTTCTTCGTGAATAATCATGTACTCAGCCAGGCCACCTGGCAGCGGCATGCCGAAGCAGTAGGCAGGTTCGTCCGGCCTTGGCTCACCATCAATCCAGCGCGAGTAGAGGTGCGAGTTGACGCGGTCGCCCACTTTGAATCGGCTTACGCCTTCACCCAAGGCGACGACAGTGCCCGATGCATCGCTGACCGGGATCAGTGGCTTGGGTACCAGGTGAGGTTCGTAGAAGCCATCGACGATGGCCTTGTCGCGAAAATTCAGGGAAACCGCTCCGATCTTTACCAACAACTCGCCGGCCTTGGGTGTGGGCTTAGCTGTTTCGCCAAGAGCCAGATTTTCGAGACCAAAATCGTTCAAAAGCCATGCTTTCATCTGTCTATCTCCAGTTAGGGGAACTTACTGGCGACATTCTTCCCAAGTCAGACCGTTCAATAAATACCCAGGCCGGCAAAGGATTGTTGTTTTTTCAGACAACAATAAGGCTGGTAGCTTGCTATGATCAGGCAACAAAAAAGCTGAGTGAGAAGATGTAATGGAACTGCTCCAGTCCATGCAAGTGTTTGCCCGACTAGCCGAACTTGGCAGTTTCACCCGCGCGGCGGATGCCATGCAGATCGGCCGCCCGCAAGTAACTCGCGCGATACAGGAGTTGGAAACTTCGCTTGGGGTACGGCTATTTCAGCGCACAACCCGCACTGTGAGGCTCACTTCGGAAGGAGAGCAATTCTACGAGCGTGTCAAAGCGATTCTTGACGAAGTTGTGGGTGCCACGGCGATGTTCTCCTCTCCAGGCTCAACCCTGCGCGGTAGATTACGGGTCGATATACCCACCGCGTTTTCGCAGCCGGGGCTGATCGAAAGCTTGCGAGCGTTTTCCACCCTCTATCCTGCAATCGAGCTGGCCCTGGGGGTCACCGATAGAACCGTCGATCTGGTCGCAGAAGGTGTGGACTGTGCGCTGAGAATCGGCGAGTTACCAAGTTCGAGCCTGGTAGCCCGTCGCATCGGGATGGCTACCATGATCACCTGCGCGGCGCCCCAATACCTGAAAGAGCACGGCGAGCCCAAAACCTTAGAGGATCTAAGAGCACACCGCGGTGTGACCTTTCTCTCTGGCCAAAACCAGCGCCCGCTGGCTTGGCAATTTATGGACGGGGCTCGCGAGCAATCCCACATCAGCCGCCAGGGCATCAAAGTCAACGAGTCCAACGCCTATGTCGAGTGTGGCGTCGCTGGCTTCGGCATACTTCAGGCCCCTGGTATTACTCTGGACCGTTTTTTAACCGACGGAACATTGGTTGAGGTGCTGCGAGCCTATCGTCCGCATCCAAGGCCCGTGTCGATCCTGTACCCCAGCCGCTCGCATCTGGCGCCGCAGGTCGAGGTTTTTGTTGATTGGGTTCGCGAACAATTCCCCAAACTTTATGGGCGCTGGCTAGAGAGTTAGCGCAAAGCGGAAGTGTGGGTGCGGAGTGACCGCTTTTGGCCGACAGCTGCCCGTCACGATAGACAGAAAATCGGCCAGAGGTAGTGCTCAGCGGTCAGCATCAAGCTTCAACTTGCGAAGACATTCGCGAGCATAATGAACCGTTCCCGCCAAGACCAAAGTGTGAGTGACATCATGACCGAAGCCCAGCACTGGACGGTGAAATGCCAAGATCCTGCGGATGGAGGTGGCGACGTCGTCATTGATTTGCCGCCTGAGCTACTCGTCAGTTTAGGACTGAGCATCGGTGACGTGTTGACGATTGAAGTGATCGACGGCGCGATAGTTCTGACACCGAAATCGAGCGACTCAGCTACACCCTGAGTCGATCCCGTACGCTCCACCTAATCATCAAGCGGGAATAAGTGAACGACACATCTGTCGGTTTCCGAAATAAATGCGAAATTCTAGAAATAGCTGCGACTACAAAGACAGAAAAAATCCCGCATGAGCGGGCCGGTGGTGTGCAGGGATCTTTTCCTACAGTTCCGTGTGTTCGTTGCGTTCCCGCTGCTCACAAGCGGCGAGAAGAATCCGCTGCTCCCGATAACAGCGACCAACCAAATAGAAAGCCAAACCACAAATCACCTCAATCACACATGGACGTAGTACCCACGTGCCAGCGTATGGAATCGCGGCCTACCGTGGTAATGCTCACCAAGGCGGTGATACCAGTTGTGCCGAGCCTGGACAAAGCCGTAGCTGTATTCCTGATTTCGATGGTCAGAGTAGCTATCCCGGTTGAGGAAGCGAGCGACATTCGGCTTGCGAGAGCAGCGCAGAGTTGGTGCGCGCCACTCCCGTACGGCATGTAAGTAGCGAGTCATAGCAATTTTTCACGCCTTGATCATTGTTTCTTATTTGCGTTTTGATCGAAATTAAACACAGTGCGTATAACTACGTTGTACATGCGTTCCAGCTCGCGCTGGTTATTCTCAGGCTTACTCTTCGGCGACGGATCTTCTTCATAAAACTTGAGGAATTCTGCATACAACCGCAATGCAGCCTTGGCGCTAGCCCGATATTCCGTTGAGTTAAAAGCTGGCTTCTGCGTTGGATCAAGCATTTCTTGGGGAATGACGGGGCCTTTTATGTTCTTTTGACGGGCCTCCCAACGCATAAGTCGAATCATCATAGGCTCTACCTCGCCTCCTTGAGCCTTAACCCTTACCTCGGGCTTTGCCTGAACCACAACATCAGGCTTGGCCTTAACCTCCGGCTTAGCTACCTGCACAGGAGCTACTCGCACGGCAGCGCAGGTTTCTGGGTGATAATTTGAAATCATCCGGTAGGTCTGGGCCTGCACCGCAACCTTGTACCTTGCACCACATCCGGCACAGGTGCGCTCAAAATAAATATTGGCAAGATGCTCCGCTGCCACTCGGGCAAACCTCTGGTCTGACACATCTTGGCCACACACCGGGTAACTGAACACAGTATTCAGGAAAGATTCGTTGCCCCGCACGCAAGCATCCGCCACACGATTACCCAGTTCCTCAGCTATTTGTGCGTACATCGCCACACGATAGGCCTCGACCGAGGCCCTGCTTGTGGGGTCGTAGTCGTTATGAGGGCCTTCATCGAGAGAAATCCGGTCGAAAAATGCCCGGCACTCCAACACAGACGCATAAGCTGCATCGTAGTACCGTACACGCCGCCTCGAACAGCCAGGCACCCGCTCGCGAATGCGAACCGCCATGATTCGGTCTGCGAGATAACTGGTGAATTCGTTGTAGTTCATAACACGTCCTTGAGAGTGGGGTCAGTGTGCCGAGCGCCTGACACAAAACCGCAAATTGGGTGATGACACTTTTCCTATGCCGCCGCAGCGGCTCGATCTTCGGGGTGAGCCCATTCGCGGACATGGCCATACAGCGCCGGTTCATCAATATCGACACCTGCCGGGTTCAGTTGAACGTCTTGTTGCTCTGCATGCTCCAGCAGCTCCGCGAGCAGGGCCTCCTGAATAGCTTACAGGTAGGCCCGCTGTGGTGTTCACAGGAAATTCCACAGGCTGTCGCAGCTATTAACGACAGCCCCTAGGGCAGTCGCATTAATTGCCATCAGCAGTCGCAGGTATTTTGAAAATCTGGAGCCGCCGATTGGGGCCTTCGCCAATCAGATGTCGCATCTATTTCAGTAACCGACAACATCTTAGCGGCGGCGATTGGGCATTTGCCTCCCCAGACGGTCAGCTTTTAGTCGAACTGCGACCACCGCCCGTTCTGACTGATCCACCCTTGTTCTCCACCAACATGGAGGACGCGCCATGAATACCACTAATAGATCCCGCCACCAGCCTTGGAACAAGGGAAAGCTCGTCGGGCAGAAAGTGAATCGCCCCGGGTTTCGTAGACGTTAGGTGACCGCTTTTGGCCGAAAGCAGCCTGTCACGAAAGACAGCTCCGGGCCAAAGGCAGACACTCGGGACCTACGATCTCACCCTGAGCCCCACCGCTGTACCAAAGGCACTCAACTTTGGCAGAACGATGCCGGAAAGAGCAGCATCAACAGCCATGCAGCCACAAAGAGCCCCACTCCGAATGTCAGATGAGCACTGACGCTCCTGCGCCTTACCATCCAGGGTGCCTTTGTCTTCGAACCGGCAATGCCGAAACCGAGCGCAGGCTGCATGATGAAAAAAGGCGCAATCACACTGACTAAACCCACCACCAGCGCAGGTGCCAGCGAAGGGTCGCAGATCCACGCTGGGCCTCTCGCACCGATCAGCACCATGGCGAAGACGACGCCCGTGATGTAATGGAATACCCACCCCATCAGGCGTTCATTCCTGACAGGAGGCGCCGCCATGATTGAGGCATGACGAAACCGCCCTTGCAACATATAGCCCAGCCAGCGACCAACCAGACCATAGTCAAGCGACGCTAAACCCAATACTCGTGCTTGAACGAAACTCGACGCATCCATGATCAGCGTGGCACCCATTCCAATAAACAGAGTTCGTAGTGCAGTCTCGGCTATTCCCATGTTAGTTCTCCTTGTCTTGAGCTTGTTTCGGCGGTTTGATCCGAGCACTCTGCAAGTTCAAGTCGACTTGAGGTCAAGCATGAAAGAGATGGATATAGGTGAGGTGGCACGCTGCTCCGGTCTGCCGGCTTCAACGCTGCGCTACTACGAAGAAAAAGGTCTCATCAGTTCTATCGGTCGTCGCGGCCTGAGTCGCGTGTTTCGTGCCGATGTGCTCCAACGCTTGTCCTTGATCGCGCTCGGGCAATCTGCAGAACTTTCACTGGACGATCTCGTCGCCATGCTGGACGCAGAGGGGCAGCCTGACATTGATCGTCATCGGCTTAACGAAAGGGCTGACGAACTGGACCGCGCTATCGAGCGACTTAGTGCCATACGCGACGGGCTTCGTCGAGTAGCCTGCTGCCCTGCTGATCGTCATATCAAATGCCCAACGTTCCAGAAATTGCTGAATTCTGTCGGGAAGGGAAACTTCAAGAGAAAAACCGGAAAGGGGCAGCTACGCAGACGTGGAGCCGTTCGGCACCTCGAAGAAAAATGACAGGAGCTGTAAAGTGGAAATCATGATTGCTGTTTTGGACTCCCCATCAGAGAAGGATCAAGGGGTGTCGACCGAAGATCCAGCACGCCTGGACAGCATGCGCCCCAAAACATGTCGGCTTGGACAGCGTGGATCAACTTAAATGCCCAATCGCTCCCAGAGCCTCAATCAAACGCAACAAGGCTGGTTTCTCGGCTGGTTTCTCGCCGATGCAACACACGTCCGGGTCGCTGAGAGAGCACCAAACCGACACAGGGTCGCCTACCTTCAGCCCGTGTGAGGCTTTACGCAGAGTGGCAGTTGACCAAGCGTCAATGGTTTCGTTGAGAGACTTGTAAAAACGCTTCCCATTGACGCTATAACTGAAGCTCATGAACTGCACTCCCATCCACGGCCCCTCACCCCCTACAAAGGTTACGTAGCCTTGTACCACTTGCCCCACAGGTACATCGTCAGCGCTCATCATTTATCTCCTGAAAATGTGCCCGACATCCCGGAACGACGCGATCACCCATGTTCCGCTGCCAACATCGACCTGAATTGAGAAATGCTCTCTGGAGATAGCCCGGCACCTTCGAACACTGCGCAGGTGAAGCTAACGGGGGCGGTGCCTGGGGCAGTAATGGTACGGTCTGCCATCACCGCTATTGAGCTGCTTCGGTAAAGCGTGCAGCCTGCATAACTGACGGCATTTTGTAAGAAGTCAGCGCTGTTCGAGGTATGAGGAACCTTGTCCAGAAGCCCGGCCCTGGCAAGTGCCAGCGTTCCTCCACAGATACCGGCAATGGTGGCTCCACTTGAACGACTGGCATGAAGAAAGTCTCCAATATCCGGGGCTTCAGCACTCTCCCAGACCACTCCTCCAATGACGACGACAACGTCCGGTTTCCAGTCCAGACATTGTTGCAAGCTGCTATCGACCGTCACAGCCAATCCACCCTGCGAACAAAACTGGCCCGTAGCAGGCGCGAAAAACCTGACGTCGATCCCGTAAAACGGGGACGCCGTACCAGCAATGAAAGCATATTCCCAGTCCGCAAAACCGGGTGTCAGTATCAAACCCACGCGTGCCATCAGTCAGAATCCTCCATGAATGGCCACAACATATGACGACAACAATCAGACATCAAGGGCAGCTTCGGGCCGGTTAATGGCGGCCTGACTTCAACCGTCGCTAAACATTGTTCCGTCATCTCCAAGGCCTCATCGACCTCAATCCCCAGATATCGAATGGTGTTCTCCAGCTTCGTATAGCCAAGCAGCACTTCGTCCTGCGATAGATCAGTCATGCCTTCGTACGTCTCATCGCATGAGTGCCATACATGGCGGGTTCAAGGCCAACGGCATTAACCCAGCCTTGGACGTATTTTCTTGCCAGTCATATATGAATATACGTATATTCGGAATTCCATATGTAGCGAGCCTCCCATGATCACTCCCACCGAACTCTTCAAGAGCCTGGCCGATGAAACCCGCGTCCGCGCGACCCTGCTGATTGCCGATCAAGTTGAGTTGTGCGTGTGTGAATTGATGTGCGCCCTTGATGAAAGCCAGCCAAAAATCAGCCGCCACCTGGCGCAATTGCGCAGCAATGGTTTGCTGCTTGATCGTCGTCAGGGCCAATGGGTCTATTACCGCCTCAATCCGGATTTTCCGGCCTGGGTTCACGACATCTTGCAGGTGACGTCCAGGGCCAATGCCGATTGGCTCAAGGACAACGCCGCCCGTCTGCAAAACATGGATGGCCGTCCGGTTCGCGAAGCGACCTGCTGCTGACCCCGGATCAAGTGAGTCTTGAATGTTTGTCGCTATCGCTGTTTTCGTCTTCACACTCGTGCTGGTCATCTGGCAACCCAAAGGCCTCGGCGTCGGCTGGAGCGCTACCCTCGGCGCAATGACAGCGCTGGCGGTTGGTGTCGTCTCGCTACATGACATTCCTGTGGTGTGGGCCATCGTCTGGAACGCGACCGCCACGTTTATCGCGGTGATCATCATCAGTCTGCTGCTGGATGAAGCCGGCTTCTTCGAATGGGCCGCGCTGCATGTTGCGCGCTGGGCGAAAGGCAGTGGTTACCGCTTGTTCGCGTTTTGTGTACTGCTCGGGGCGGCAGTGTCGGCGGTTTTTGCCAATGACGGCGCGGCGCTGATCCTCACACCCATCGTCATGTCGATGCTGATCGCACTACGCTTTTCAGCTGCCGCAACCCTGGCGTTCGTTATGGCTGCAGGCTTCATTGCCGACACCGCGAGCCTGCCACTGATAGTGTCCAATCTGGTCAACATAGTCTCCGCTGACTATTTCAAACTGGGCTTTGCCGAATACGCGTCGGTGATGGTGCCGGTAAGCCTGGCCAGTGTCGCCGCGACCTTGCTGGTGCTCTTTGTCTACTTTCGCAAAGACCTGCCGCACCACTATGCGACGGATGCGTTACAGGAGCCCAAAGCAGCGATCCGCGATCGCGCGACGTTCATCGTCGGTGGCTGGACGCTGTTGATCCTGCTGGTAGGGCTGTTCGCCCTGGAACCGCTGGGCATCCCGGTGAGCGCTGTGGCTGCGGTCTGTGCGGCAATCCTGTTATGCGTCGCCGCCAAGGGCCACACAATCTCGACACGTCGCGTGCTGAGGGATGCTCCGTGGCAGATCGTAGTGTTTTCACTGGGCATGTATCTAGTGGTCTATGGCCTGAAGAATGCCGGACTGACGGACCTTCTCTCCGAACTGCTCAACCGCCTCGCTGAACAGGGAATATGGAGCGCCACCCTCGGCACGGGGCTGCTGTCTGCGCTGATGTCGTCGGTGATGAACAACATGCCCAGCGTGCTGATCGGCGCGCTGTCGATTCAGGCCAGCGATGCGCAAGGGCTGATTCGCCAAGCGATGATCTACGCCAATGTCATCGGCTGCGACCTGGGCCCGAAAATCACCCCCATCGGCAGTCTGGCCACGTTGCTCTGGCTGCATGTGCTGGAGCGCAAAGGCCTGCGCATCACCTGGGGTTACTACTTCAAGGTCGGCGTCGTGCTTACCCTCCCGGTGTTGCTGATTACCCTGTCGGCGCTAGCCCTGCGCCTCAGTCTTTGATGTCCGCCCAATGCGCAAGGAAAACCCCATGCGAGTCCTGTTTATGTGTACCGCCAACAGTTGCCGCAGCATCCTTTCAGAAGGCATGTTCAATCACCTGGCACCGCCGGGATTCGAAGCGGTGAGTGCTGGCAGCTTCCCCAAAGGCCAGGTACTGCCGCGCAGCCTGACTACCTTGCAACAGGCCGGTATCTCGATTGACGGCCTGTACAGCAAAGGCAATGACGCCTTCGAAGGCAATCCGCCGGACATCGTCATTACCGTTTGCGACAAAGCCGCGGGTGAAACCTGTCCGGTGTATTTCGGTCCGGCGCTAAAATCCCACTGGGGGTTAGAGGATCCCTCCGAAGTGACGGCTGACGAAGCGGCCATTGACGCTGCCTTTCGCGCCACCCTGGCGCACATCGAACGACGATGCCGGGCCTTTCTTGATCTACCGTTTACCCGCCTCAGCCGCGACGAACTGAAAATCGAGCTCGACCGCATCGGCGTGCTTTAAGGAGGATATATGTCCGAACATCTGCCCAACCTCGACTCCACCCTGTTCGATCATTCCGGGCCATTGCTGATCGAGGGGCACAAACCGCGCATCCTGCTTCTCTACGGCTCGACCCGAGAGCGCTCTTTCAGTCGCCTATTGGTCGAAGAGGCCGGACGCCTGCTCGAACACTTCGGTGCCGAAACGCGCATCTTCAACCCGTCCGGTCTGCCCCTGCCTGACGATGTGCCAGTCGACCATCCCAAAGTGCAGGAGCTGCGCGATCTGGTGCTATGGTCCGAAGGCCAGGTCTGGTGTTCGCCTGAACGTCACGGCGCGATGTCGGCGGTGTTCAAGGCGCAGATCGACTGGATCCCCCTGGAGCTTGGCGCCGTAAGACCCACCCAGGGCAAGACGCTGGCAGTGATGCAGGTGTGCGGCGGCTCACAGTCGTTCAACGTGGTCAATCAACTGCGCGTGCTGGGTCGCTGGATGCGCATGTTCACCCTCCCCAATCAGTCTTCAGTTCCGAAGGCGTATATGGAATTCGATGAGGCCGGACGGATGAAAGCCTCTGCGTACTACGACCGCGTCGTCGATGTGATGGAAGAGCTTGTGAAGTTCACTGTGCTGCTGCGCGATCGGCAAGATTTTTTGGTAGATCGCTACTCAGAACGCAAAGAATCGGCTGAGCAACTGATGGCGCGTGTTAACCAGCGTTCAATTTGAGAAGGTGGCATGTCTTTGGAGTTAAAAAACGGAGCGATTCAGTTCGCACAGCCGCCTTTTTCTCTTTGGCGATACTTGCTGCTTGAAACCCGTCTGCACGCGCTACGGTGCGGTGTGAATGTCGAAAATCGATGATCGAAAGTCGTGGCTCCTGTACTGTCAACAGCGCGACTTTGGCAAAATGTTTGCCCGCTTTTACATGCGTCCCAAAACGGTTCTCAAGTGCATTGCCTTTAAATACAGGTGCGGATACCCATGACGAATGCCAGGCCGGCCATCAGACTCAGCACACTCAGGCAAATTGCCCCCTACCTGAGCATGCGCGGGGTGTCGCCGCTGGAGTTCTTTCGGCGTTTTGGTATTTCCCCCCATGTTTTTCAAAACCCTGAAGCCTGGGTACCGCGAGCGGACTGTTTTCATATTGCCAACAAAATGGCCGCTATCGCGCAGGATCCCTTCGGCGGGGGGATGATCGGGCACCTCACAGATGTGCGCTCAACCGGCATGTGGGGCGAGTTGATATTGGGCTCGACCAACCTCGCCCAGGCTTGTGCAGCAGCGGCAGTCCATACGGATTTGTTACATCAGGGAAGCGAAGTCAGAATTATCACCGAAGGCCGCACGACGAAACTGATCCAGCACTTTACCGGGCACCACGGGGCTGATCCCAAGCAGGTCATTTTCGGCACACTGGCGGTACTTCGAAAAGTGCCGCTCATGTCCGGTGCGGCTGGTGCCATACGTGTGCATCTGAAAAACCCGAGAGAGCGCGGCGACGAGGCGCTGGAAGAATACCTGGGCCCGAACCTCGTCATGAACGCCGAGTACAACATGATCGAATTCGATCGTGAGTTGCTCGAAATTCCCCTGCAACCTGTAAAAGATGTCGCCTGGAAAATCACCCAGGCCTTGAGGTCGACCGCTGACGCAGCTGACGTGCTCGCCCGGGAGATAGCGGATCAGGAACTCTCCAGGCTGACGACTATTTCAAGAAAGATCGGGTTGTCTGTTCGAACCTTGCAGCGTCGACTTGAACAGTGCGGCATCGACTTCGATGCTCTGCGTGACGAGACACGTCGCAGTGAAGCCCTTAAGTTGATTGCCACCGGCAGATACAGCGCGACTGAAGTTGCCTATATGGTCGGCTACAGCGATCCAGCGCACTTTACGCGGGCCTTCAAGCGCTGGACCGGGAGCCCGCCGTCGCGTTATCGCGCCCTGTTGAAACAAGACCTCTAACCCCCTCCCCAAAACATCCCCCCACCTTTCCAAAGACACCTTCGCGTGCCTGCTCACTTTGCTTTTGGCACCAAATGGCAAGTTTGGGTCAAGGCGTTCTTATACAGTCGAAAAATTAACGCCCACTTATAAAAGCAAGAGGTTTAAATGTCCCATTCATCCACGGCCTGCATCTTCGCAATAGCGCTGGCAGCGTTTGGAAGTGCCAACGCACAGTCGAACTCGGATGCGTCGATACCGGTGGGTGTAGATAATTTTGCCCGTGCAGAGTCAGACCTCTACTTGGGGAAAATGGTCGCGACTGGCAGTTTGGGCCGGTTTGTTCATACCCGCGAAGCGGTGCCCGTCGACGCCCAGAATGTGGTCCGGATGAATCGGGACACGCTCTATTCGTCTGCGGTTTTCGATCTCGATGCAGGCCCCGTCACGATCATCTTGCCTGAGGCCGCCGGACGGTTCATGTCGACGGCGGTGATCAATGAAGATCACTACGTTCCTATCGTCACTTACGGCGCCGGCCGCCAGACCCTGACGAAAGAGGCAGTCGGTACACGTTATGTGTTTGTCGCTGTGCGCACGTTCTTCGATCCCACGGATCGCAAAGACCTTGAAAAGGTGCATGCGCTGCAAGACGCAATCACCGTCAGCCAGGCCAAGGTGGGGGAATTCGTGGTTCCGAAGTGGGACCAGGCCAGCCAGACAAAAGTGCGTGATGCCCTGGAGGTCCTGGGTTCGACCATTCCTGATTACAACCAGTCCTTTGGTCCCAAGGGCACGGTCAATCCCGTTCACCACCTTATCGGCACTGCCACAGGGTGGGGCGGTAACCCGGCCAAAGACGCCATTTACCTTGGCGGCGTGATGCCTGAGAACGATGGCAAGACCATTTACCGGCTCAACGTGGGGGATGTCCCCGTCAACGGTTTCTGGTCTGTCAGTGTTTACAACGTAGAGGGTTACTTCCAGAAAAACCCTTACGACGCTTATTCGTTGAACAACTTAACGGCCAAGAAAAATGATGACGGCTCGATTGTCATCCAGTTCGGTGGCTGTGATGGAAAGATCCCTAACTGCCTGCCTACTCCGCCCGGCTGGAACTATACGGTCCGTCTTTATCAACCGAGTGACGCGATATTGAACGGCCAGTGGAGTTTCCCAAAACCGCAGCCCGTCGCCCTCTAAATCAGCCATTAACTAAAAGTTCTGACGTCTTGCACCAAAGGAAACAATCAATGACGACCATCGGTGGTTCAAACTTTTTCAAGCATCCAGCGCTGTTCATGACAGGGGCCACCCTCGCCCTCGCGATGGCACTGCCTGCACACGCCGACGACTCAGGCAGCGAGCCGTCTGTAACAGTCGGTGGCGGACTCGCCGTCGCCCCCTTGTATGAAGGCTCTTCACACTACGCCGCGTTCCCGTCACTAAAACTCAAGGCGGTTTTACCTACTGAAAGCTGGGGCAAGTTTACCGCCTCATTCCCGGACGGCCTGCGCTGGGACTTGCCAGGATTGTCCCCTTTCGGGATCGCCCTGTTGCTGGGTTACGACCAGGGTCGCAAGGAAAGAATCCACACACTGGGCGGTCGCGATGACTACCTGAGGGGAATGGGTAACCTGGACAGCACTGCACTTGTCGGGGCGGAAGCGTATTGGGTTCTGCCGGGCGGTCGTTTGTTTGTTCGTGGCCTGCAAGCTAGCCAGAGCCGCGATTACGGTGGCGAAAGCCTTGGGCGTACCGCGTTCCTGGAAGCCGGTTTCGCCACAACCTACGCGCTGTCTTCAACATTGACCCTGGACTCGACCCTGTACGGCACCTGGAGCAATGAGAAAGACATGATGGCGCGCTTCGGCGTCACCGCCCAACAAGCGGCGCGCACCGGCTTCGACGAATACCACCCTGGTGGCGGCATGCGGGACGTGACCTTGAAGCTGGGCCTCACGTGGCAATGGCAACCACAGTTGGCGCTGGAAGGCGGCATCAAGACCTACGCCCTGGTCTCCGACGCCCGCAACAGCCCACTGACGGGTGATAGCGTGGGCGCAGGCGCTTATCTGAATGCCCTTTACCGGTTTTGATAAGGGAACACTCGATGAAAACAGTACATAAGCAACTGGGGCTGGCGGGCCTGCTCTGGTCGGGGCTGGTGCTTGCCGACGATGCTGCCACCAAGGTCACGGACCCTCACTTCAAGCTGGCCCCAGGCTATTTACCTTCAGCAGACCTGCCCCTGGGCCTGGCGTTGCTGGGCGCCCCGCCAAAGCCCGACTCTGCGGCGCTGGCACGGGATGAGGAAGCACGGCGAGCAGCGCTGTCGCTACGCGGTACGGCCCGGGAGAAACTCGCTGCAGCGGATGCGGAGCTGTCATTCCCGGGCCCGGCCAACGCATTCTCCTGCGCGATGGGTACGCCGATCACCGAAAAAAATACACCCCATCTTTATACCTTGATGCAGCGCACCCTGTCGGATGCGGGCGGCTCCACCTATGCCGGGAAGAATGCCTACAACCGCACCCGACCATTCGTGGCACATAACGAAGGAACCTGCCGCAAAGACATGGAACCGCTGCTGCGCACGGATGGCTCCTGGCCTTCCGGCCACTCCGCAGCCGGTTGGACCTGGGGGCTGTTGCTGGCCGAGATACAGCCTGCGCGTGCAACCGAGTTGATGACCCGCGGGTTGTCATTCGGCCAGAGCCGGGTCATCTGCGACGCTCACTGGCAGAGCGACGTCGATGCAGGCCGCATCATGGGCGCTGCGACAGTGGCGAGCCTGCACAGCAATCCGACGTTCCTGGCGGATATGGCGGCCGCCAAGGAAGAGGTCAAGGCTGCGCAAAAAGCCGGCTTGAAGCCTGCACAGGACTGTGCGGCCGAGGCCGTGGCGCTCTCACTGACCCAGCACTGATCGGGAAAACACCCTCATGTACAGTGACAACACCCGCTCGGCTTTACGGCGCAAGCACGCACGTCTGACACTATTGGCTGGCGCCTTCATCGCAGCCGGGCCCGCGATGGCAGCAGACAACGAAGACTGGACGTTCAACGGCGGACCTTACCTATGGGGCGCTGGCATTCGTGGACACGTGGGTCATGGCAGTACTGGCACCCAGTTCATCAAATCCGATTTCTCCGACATCGCCAAGACGGTCGATATGTCGGTGATGCTGATGGGTGAGGCGCGTCGAGGCCCCTACAGCGTGCTCGCCGATCTGATGTACATCGACACCGACACCCGCAACCACCTGCCTGGGGGCGCCAAACTCGAGGTAGAAAGCAAGACAGCCTCCGGGTTCCTGGGTGGCGGCTACACAGTGCTGGGTGATGATAATCGTCGACTGGATGTCGCCGGTGGCGTGCGTGTCTGGTACAGCGGCACCACCCTCACCTTCCATGGTGGCCCCCTTGGTGGCTTGTCGGGCTCTGACAATGCGACATGGGCAGACGCGATGGCAGGCCTGCGCGGGCACTATGCCGTGAACGATCGATTCTGGTTGTCATCCTGGGGGATGGCGGGCGCCGGGCAGTCCCGGGAAGACTGGGACCTGGCAGCGCTGGCAGGCTGGGAGTTTTCCCCCGGGTTTTCGGCGGTGGCCGGTTACCGGGCGATGGGGGTTAATTATCGTCATGACGGCTTTGTCTACGACATTGTCCAGAAGGGGCCGTTGCTGGGTATTAGTGGGCGATTCTGAGCCGCTCATCCTAAAGCTCCCACACAGCACAATCAGCTATCCGAGCAACCTCACATCTCTGCGTTGTGAGGTTTTCGCGTGCGCACAAAAAAGATTATTGATTCATTGTCAGGTGTTTTTTTTCAGCCTATCTTGATCAAAACCTATACAAAATATTTATCGCGTATAGGTATTTGGCTATAGAGATGAAATCGGTCATGGCTTCCTCTGTAATGCCGGGCGCCTTGGGTGATAGTCGACGACGACAAATCTGTACGCGGGCTGCCAGCCGTTCAGGCCTCTGGTTCGAAACTTCACCTTCACCACCTGTGAACTTCAGGGAGTAAGGCAATGACCCGATTTCTGCTGTTATTGGCCCTGGCACTCAGCGTCGCGAGCTGCTCCAGTGTGGATGTCGCCCGTTATACGGATCAGCAACCGGCATTGGATCTGGAGCGTTTTTTCAGCCAGCCCGTCAAAGCCTGGGGGATGTTTCAGAAGCGCAGCGGTGAGGTTGCCAAGCGTTTCGAGGTCAACATCGCCAGCCGACGCGAGGGCAACAGCCTGATTCTCGACGAGCGCTTCCTTTACAGCGACGGTACTCGCCAGCGCCGCGTCTGGGTCCTCACCCCTGAAGGCCAAGGGCGCTGGAGCGGTCGTGCGGATGATGTGGTGGGTGTCGCCAAGGGCCAAGTCGCTGGAAACACCTTGCACTGGCGTTATCGCCTGAACCTGCCAGTCGGTGACTCAACCTACGAAATGAGCATGGACGACTGGATGTACTTGATGGACGAGGACACGTTGATCAACCGCACCACTATGTCCAAGTTCGGGGTAGAGGTCGGCCAGGTGACGTTATTCTTCCGTCGCCAGGGCGCGGGAGCAAACCCATGAACCGGCCCTGGACCATGGCCTCCCTCGGCGACGGTTATCGCGCGCTGGTCATCGGCGCCAGTGGGGCCCTTGGCACGGCTTTTTGCGAACAGCTCAGACAGGATCCGCGCTGTGCCGGAGTTCGCGCCCTGGGGCGCCAGACCGTTCCCGAACTGGACCTTGAGCGCCCCGACACGATTGCCAGCGCCGCCACCGAACTGGCAGCCGAAGCGCCCTATCAACTGATCGTGCACGCTGCCGGCCTGCTCCATCGCGACCGGATCAAGCCGGAAAAAAGCTTCAGCGCGATCGAACAGGAGGCGCTGCAGGCCGTCTTTCAAGTGAATACGCTGGGCCCGGCGCTGGTATTGCGCCACTTTCTGCCGCTGCTCGAACCTCGGGGAGCGATGGCAATGCTTTCGGCAAAGGTCGGGAGCATTGGCGACAACCGTTTGGGCGGCTGGTATGCCTATCGCGCCTCCAAGGCGGCGCTGAACATGCTGATCAAGACCGCCGCCATTGAACTGGCCCGCACTCGCCCGCAGAGCCGTTTGCTCAGCCTGCACCCGGGCACGGTTGTGTCAGGGTTGTCGCAACCTTTCCGCGGAGCCTGCAACGCCCGTCAGGCTGAGGTGGCCGCTGCCCAATTACTGACCTTGATTGACCAGTTGACGCCGGCCGACAGCGGCCATTTCTTTGCCTACGATGGAGAACGCCTGCCCTGGTAGGCAAGGAGTGAAACATGAACCTGCAAACCCTCACCGAACGTGCGGCCAACAGCGAAATACGCGAGCTGGAGTTACTGTCAATCGAAGGTGGATTTTATCTGGCACGGGTCCGTCAGGATCTCGGCCAGTTCACCTTGCTGGATGATGCAGCCCAGCCAATGCACCTGCGTTCGATCGCCCACCTGCGAGAATTGCTGCACGCCGTACCGGCATTTCCTTGCGTACTGGTGCAGCAATGCGTGCACGACGAAATGTGCGGCCGGGTTGCAGGGCCTGTCGAGGCGCTGCGCCTTCCATTTTCGCTCACCATGCCCTTGTGATTTGGACCACGCCGAGCATCACTGGATGAACGTTACCCGCCGGTTGTATAGTTTTCCATCCAGCGTTCAGCACGAACCATCAGCCCCCAAGGTTCTATTGGATAACTCTTCATGAATCGGCATACATCGTTGCCCGCTACGGACTGGGTTCTGCGTAACGCCGAACCCGGACGAATTGAACGAATCGAGGCATGGTTCGGGGGGCATGGCTATGACCCGCACCGTCATGACACCTACTCCATCGGGCGGACGATGTCGGGCGTACAGAGCTTTCACTACAAGGGCAGCATGCGCCACGGTATGCCGGGCAATACGCTGGTATTGCACCCGGACGAGTTGCATGACGGCATGGCCGGGACCGAAGCGGGCTTTCGCTACCGGATGGCTTATGTGGACCCTGCCCTGATTCAGCACGTATTGGGGGGCGAATCGCTGCCCTATGTGCCGGGTGGGCTGTCTGACGATGTACGCCTGTATAACGCCAGCCAGGCTTTCGTACAGGCAATGGACCACCCCCTCGATCCCCTGGAGGAACAGGACGCCCTGTTCGACCTCGCGATGGCGCTGCGCGCTGTCGCAGGCAAACCCCGGGGGCGCAAGAAGCTGGACTACCAGGCGAGCCTGCGGGCCCGGGACTTCATCATGGCCAATCTTCACATGACCATCACGCTGGAGATGCTTGAGCATGCCAGTGGCCGGGAGCGGTGGAGCCTGTCGCGAGACTTCAGGGCGTTATTTGGCACCAGCCCCTATCGCTTTGTGACATTGCGCCGGCTTGACCGTTTTCGCGCACTGATCCTTGATCGGTTCACCCTCGTGGATGCCGCACTGGCGGCAGGCTTCCATGACCAAAGCCATATGACCCGGCATTTCACTGCCTGCTACGGCGTGCCGCCAATGCGCTGGCTGGAGCGCCTGGGAAGCGAGCGTCAACGTGCAGGATCGTACAAGCCGGGACCCGCGCCCGTTCGTTAGTGTGATGGCTCCCGTTTGTAATGGAGAGTCAGTCATGCATCAAACCCGACAACCAGCCACACATGCCATCAACCTTGCCCAAAAAGCCTCCCTCATCGAGCAGCAGTGGAGCCCACGGGTAATCGCCGAGATGAACGAGTATCAGTTCAAGGTGGTGCGCATTGAAGGTGAGTTCATCTGGCATTCACATCCGGAAACCGATGAAGCCTTTTTGGTGATAGAAGGCACGCTGCGCATCGATCTACCCCACGGCAGCGTGTATGTCGCGCCGGGTGAACTTTATGTGGTTCCGCGAGGGGTCGAACACAGAACAGCTGCCGAAGGCGAAGCCCGGCTCATGATGATTGAACCGCGAGGGGTACTGAATACCGGCCATGAAGGGGGTGAGCGTACGGCCGACAACGACGTCTGGATCTAAGCAGGGGCAACGGTCCAGCGCGGGCTGGACCACACCCAATACTCTCAGTGCTCCGGCGCAACCATCCGAAAGCGTATGTCGATGTCATCGGAAACCAGGCTGTCGGACCACTCCCCGGCGCCGACCTTGAAGTCACTGCGCTTGAGCACCAGCTCGGCGTCGAAAATGCCAATGGTTCGATCTGACTTCAGCAGCACCGGCACTGTCACTTCCCGGGTAACCCCCTTGAGTGTGAGGTTGCCCGTGATCTGGTAACGATTGTTTCCCATGTCCTTGATGCGGGTCGACTCAAAGATCGCCACGGGATAAGCCGTGGTATCGAACCAGGCAGGCTTTTGCAGCTCGGTGTTGGCGTCTTCGCTACCGGCGTCGATGCTGTCGAGGTCGATGGTCAGCCTGGCCCGGGCCGCCTCGGGGTGTGCGGTGTCGAATTCGAGAGTCCCGACAAACTTGCCAAAGGTGCCATAGACCCTCGATCCCATCTGGTTGAAGGTAAAACTCAGGGTGCTGGCCGCGGGATTTACGCTGCTGTATTCGGCGGCATCCGCGCCGGGGAAAAGACCGAGGGTCACAGTAACAGCCAGTGCGGCGGAACGTAGAGATCGAGGGCTCATTGCATTCTCCAGGACCGGCCCCTTATGGGTCGACGTGTGTAGCAGTAGATAAACTCAAGCAAAGAATCGCCGTTTATTCCAGCCCGCAGACGGTTTAGAGCCCACGCTTTGCCTGACGGCACACAAAAGCGACTGATGGCTCGCAAACACCTGTCATTGCCCAGCAGCGTGGTCTTTTAAACAAGAGGGAGGGTTGTTAGCCGCGATTAAATGAAATGGCCGCCATGAAAGTCGAGCCAATGCATTGAATTCTGCCAGATATTAATGCCTGCAATTCAACGTAAATCCCATCATGAACAGGACTAACGATTTAGTGAAATCAATTCATTGTCGCTCAATCAATCGCCCGGCTTAAAATACGTCTTAATGACAGGCACTCTACATTTTACTGAGAAAAAAACCAGAAAATAACAGTGGAAAACACTGAAAAATAATAAACACATTCAGGACTTATCTCAGACATCAGGATGGCAAATTACAATGAACACCGCGTTCTCATTTACGATCAAGAGCCTTCGTTTCGACGAAGACTATCACCCCTCCGAAAATACGCGCATCACGACCAATTTTGCTAATTTGGCCAGAGGAAAGAGTCGCCAGGAGAATGTGCGCAACACGTTGAAGATGATCGACAACCGCTTCAATGCCTTGGCCCACTGGGACAACCCTAAAGGCGATCGCTACACGGTTGAACTCGACATTATTTCCGTCGAGATGAACATCGACAATGAAAACAGCAGCACTGCCATCCCTTTGATTGAACTCCTGAAGACCTGCATCATTGATCGAAAAACCAATGAACGCGTTGACGGCATGGTCGGGAATAACTTCTCTTCGTACGTGCGTGACTACGACTTCAGCGTGGCGCTGCCGGGGCACAATGAGGGCCGGTCCGAATTCAGCACACCTGAGCATTTTGGCGACCTCCACGGGAATCTGTTCAAGTGCTTCGTGAATTCAAGCACCTACACGGATAACTTCAACAAATCACCCGTTATATGCCTGAGCGTCTCGAACACCAAAACCTACCATCGCACTGAAAACCAGCACCCCGTACTGGGCATTGAATACCAGCAGGATGAATATTCTTTAACGGATGAATACTTCAAGAAAATGGGGTTGAAAGTCCGCTACTTCATGCCGGCCAACAGTGTGGCGCCTTTGGCTTTTTATTTCTCGGGCGACTTGCTGGGTGATTACACCAACCTTGAACTCATCAGCACCATCAGTACGATGGACACGTTCCAAAAGATCTACCGCCCTGAAATCTACAATGCGAATTCGGCCGCCGGGAAATCCTATCAGCCCAGCTTGAAGCACCAGGACTATTCACTGACTCGAATTGTTTACAACCGAGAAGAACGTAGCCAGCTGGCTGTTGAACAGGGCAAGTTTGTTGAAGAGCACTTTATCAAACCCTATCAGGCAGTACTTGAGCAGTGGTCGGCTAATTACTCTCTTTGACACCTAACATATTCAAGGTCTTCTAACATGAAAAAATTGCTACCCACTTCAACGGCTGGCAGCTTGCCTAAACCCGCCTGGCTTGCACAACCCGAGACACTGTGGTCTCCCTGGAAACTGCAAGATGAGGAGTTGGTCGAAGGCAAACAAGATGCCTTGCGACTGGCACTTCAGGAACAACAGCACGCGGGCATTGACATAGTCAGTGATGGTGAACAGACGCGCCAACACTTCGTCACCACCTTTATTGAGCACCTCAGCGGTGTTGATTTCGAGAAGCGTGAAACCGTCAGGATTCGTGATCGCTATGATGCGAGCGTACCGACGGTCGTGGGCGCGGTTGCTCGCCAAAAGCCGGTTTTTGTCGACGATGCCAAGTTCTTGCGACAGCAAACCAGTCAACCTATCAAATGGGCGCTGCCGGGCCCCATGACCATGATCGATACGCTTTATGACAATCACTACAAAAGTCGCGAAAAACTGGCTTGGGAATTCGCCAAGATCCTCAATGAAGAAGCCAGGGAATTGGAAGCTGCCGGTGTCGACATCATCCAGTTTGATGAACCTGCCTTTAACGTGTTCTTTGACGAGGTGAATGAATGGGGGGTGGCCACCCTGGAAAGAGCAATTGAAGGCCTTAAATGTGAAACGGCTGTGCACATTTGCTATGGCTATGGCATCAAGGCCAATACCGACTGGAAAAAAACCCTGGGGTCCGAGTGGCGCCAGTATGAGGAAGCCTTTCCCAAGCTGCAAAAATCCAGTATCGACATCATCTCGCTGGAGTGTCACAACTCTCATGTCCCCATGGACCTGATTGAACTCATTCGCGGTAAGAAAGTGATGGTCGGGGCCATTGATGTGGCCAGCCATATCATTGAAACACCCGAGGAAGTTGCCAACACGTTGCGCAAAGCACTTCAGTTCGTCGACGCCGACAAGCTCTATCCTTGCACCAACTGCGGCATGGCCCCCCTGCCTCGCCAGGTAGCAAGAGGCAAGCTGAACGCGTTAAGTGCAGGGGCAGACATCGTTCGAAGAGAACTCTTGAACCAGCGCTGAGTTAAAGCCGCAAGTGGTGCACGGGAAGCGGACTGTCGGGCCCGCTTCCAGCACTGGCCACCGCTCAAGTCAGCCGACATTCACGGCTACTTCAGGCCTTTTCTCACGCTCGGGTTGCACCCCATTTTCAGGACTTGCCATGTCACTTCCCAACACGACTATCGAGCCATTGAGCTTTCGCGAAGCGCTCGGGCATTACGCATCCGGTATCACGGTGATTACGTCACAGCTGGATGGCGAGCCGATTGGCTTCACCTGCCAGTCGTTCTATAGCGTGTCGACGAGCCCGCCGCTGGTGTCATTCAGCGTCATGGCCAGTTCGGCCAGCTATCCAAAAATTCGCCAGGCTGGCCGATTCGTAGTCAATATCCTGTCGGACGAGCAGGCCGGGATCTCCAACCAGTTCGCTCGCAAAGGCACGGACAAGTGGCACGCCGTCGAGTGGCAACAATCGCCGCTGGGTAATCCGATCATTGCCGGGAGCCTGCACTGGCTGGATTGTGAAATTAACGCCGAACATGCCGCCGGTGATCACCTGATCGTGATTGGCGAAGTGAAAGCGTTAAGCCTGCAAGCAACTCCAGTTACGCAGCCACTGCTGTATTTCAAAGGGCAATATTGCAACATCGCCACCCAAGGCGCTGTTTGAGGGTTTACCTGCGCTGCCCTTCGTTATCCCTCCATCCATCAAGGATCTTTCTGGCCGCGAGCGCAGGTTCATCTGTGTGTTACTCCTTGGGCTGCCAGGCGGTTGAACCCGCCGCTGCCTTGAACTTGCTGCGGTTGTCAGCCGTTGCAGGCGGTTCAGAGTCGCCAAAAATAGCCTTGAGCCAATGCCCGTCGGTAGGGTTCGGGAAGATGATGAACTTGCGACCGAACTGCTCTTTATCTTCAGTCATCAGGTTCAGGCGTTGCTTGACGTCGGCAACGTAATACTTGCGCTTGAAGTCGTTGAGGTTGTCACCCAGCATCACGACCACGTCAAAATCTTTGGCGATCTCCAGCTGTCGGGGTTCTTTGTTGGAGCTGTCGCGATAAACCGTCAGGTGCTTATCGTCGGCAAAAGGCAGTTTGTTTTTACGGAGATTTTCCAGGGCATATTGAAAGGTATTTTCACCTTGATCACGGCTCGTGACATAGAAAACCTCTACCCCCTTGGAGTGTGCGTAGTTCAGAAACTCCAACGCTCCGGGTGTGGCTACAGGGCCATTGTCAGCAACCCATTTGTCCCACGCACCGTCATCAAAAAACTCTTTTCCCGAGTTGATCATGTAACCCCAGTAGCTGTTGCTGCCCAGAACGGTGTCATCGACATCGCTGATGACAGCCAAAGGGCGATCCCCCTTCTTGTGAGCCTGGAGTGCTCGATCGAGTTGCATCCTCGCTACATTGAAGCCTTGATAGTAAAGCGCTTCGAACTCGGCAGCCGTTTGCTTCCAGGCGACTGCGGCAGTCAATAGATTGGAAGGAGCAGCGCTGCTCTCTTCGGCAAAGGCTTGTGTTCCCTGAAGCATCAGAAGCGAGATGAGCAACGGTGTGGCTAGCGTTCGATTGGTTTTTATTTTCATTTTCTGGCCCGTACCACGAGGATTGAACAACTTGGACAAACACGCCAGGGAGTTCTACATCAGCCAAAGTTTCAGCTCAATGTGGGTGTCGCGTTTCTGGCTCAATGAGGCGTAATTCCCTCTTTTGCCACTGGGTCACGGGCCTTGAAGAGACGCCTGAGATTCACGTGCTCGATCCGTCCATGACTTATGTCAGTAGCCAGCTTCCGACCTGATCCGGGCCATGCTCCTTTTTCCAGGCCTGAAGCATCTTGTGATTGCCCCCCTTGGTCTCGACGACTTGATGGGTGTGCGGGTTCAGGTAACGCTTGAGAACCCGGGGAGTGCGCGGGGCCTTGGCCACACCCGCGCCGTTGTCGGTTGCACGAGCATCAACCGGTTCAAGCAAAGCCACGATCTGATGGAGGTTGACCCCGTACGCCTCCATCAGTGTGCGCAACTTGTGTTCAAACTCGGCTTCTACTTGAAAGGACTTGTCGTTCTTGAGCGCCTCCAGGACCCGCTGTTGTTCAATGATCTGACGTTCGAGGTCCCGGTATCTGGCAACTTTAGACATTGGCTTATGCTCTCTGGATAAATACGGTGACGTGACAGGTCAAGGGGGAAACTCCCCCTGGTCCCTGCTGTTTCAAGTAATGATTTTCGTCATCGACACCCGAAGTGTATGTGACCGTGACTCACGACACCTGACACCCCTGAAATCAATAACGCTTGCGCCCGCTTGAAACAGGCAAGTACAACTACCTGTATCAACAGACACAAAAAAACAGTTAACACTCAACGGCCAAACAACAACCTCATCTCATAGAGTTACTCACCAGTCCCTCTATGAAGAACTCTATGTGTCCTCGCGGACTGTTTGAAATTGGCCAGGCATCGATCTTTTGAGCAATAGCCCTGAATGCCTTTGCGCTCTTGGAACGCGGAAAGTTTCGGTAAACGGCTCGTTGTATATGCGCAGCCTTGCGGACCTCCTGGTCGTACGGAATGGCCCCCACATACTGCAGCGTTACGCTTAAAAAGTTATCCGTAATCTTGACCAGCTTTGCGAACAGCCTTTGGCCGTCCATGGGATGGTGCTGCATATTGGCCAAGACCCGAAAACGGCTGATGCCATGGTCTCGATTAAGCAGCTTGATAAGCGCATACGCGTTGGTAATCGAGGTCGGCTCGTCACACACCACCAGCAAGACTTCCCGGGCAGCCCGAACGAAGCTGACTACCGATTCACCGATACCCGAAGCGGTATCAATCACCAGCACATCGAGCGTGTCAGCTATGTCGCTGAAGACCTGAATCAAGCCTGCATACTGAGCTGCAGACAAATGCGCCAGGCTCTGATCACCTGACGCGGCATGGGCAATGAGCACCCCGCCAGGCCCTCGCATCAACACATCGGTCAACTCGCAGCGGCCCTCGATCAGATCGGCAAGGGTGTACCGCGGGTTAAGCCCCAGCAGAACACCTATATTCGACAATCCCAAGTCAGCTTCCAGCAATACAACCCGCTTGCCGAGTTCTGCCAGCGCCAATGAGAGGTTAACCGCTACAACGGTCTTGCCTACGCCCCCCTTGCCGCTTGTAACGGCGATAACTTGTACAAAATGTCCGCCCTCCATTCTCTTCATTCCTTCCTTGTGTGAAGCATGAACACTCTGTAAAGCGAGGGATAACCAATAAGCTTAACCGATACCCCTGATTAACTTAGTTCGACTTTAGTCACTGAGACGTGAAGTTGGATTTACTGTATGCCACGGTAAACCAGCGCTTCACCCACCTGCCCCAAGTAGTCTGACGAAAAATAATGATCGCCGTCAGCATCGAGCAACCTGCCCTGCAGGATGGCCTGACATTTAGCCACAAAAGCGGCTGCCCACTGTGCTTTTATTGTTAACAAGGGGCCCAACACCCCGCAAAAGCTGTTCAATTAGTCCTTAATCGGTCAGGAGTCCACACAAAACATGGTGCCATAACGGCTAATCTATAAAAAAATAAAACAAAAGAAAAGCCATATAAAACAAAATCCAGCCACGGGACAGCAATAAGGCATTTGAATGGCGCCAATAACTCGTCAAACAGTAATCAACACATGAACAACCACTCAGCCCATATAAAGCAGGATCAAAACTTGGTAAAACAACCAGCCATCCAAATGGCGCCAACAACCCGTCAATTCAAACACATATAACAATAGATAACAGTCAAGCCGGTTACAAATCAGCAAGTTTAGTACTATTATCAATCCGGCTTCTTGTCCGGCACTGCACACCTGCCTTCCTGAAAACCGTTAACTCGAAGAGCACGCCACGCTTTTATGGCGCCGAACAAAACAAGACATTAATTAACATCCTTATTAGTAGACCACCCACGTAATGAACACTGTTTTACCCGCCTAAAAAACAACGCCAATGCAACGACAACCATGGACGGGCTTATGGACTCTGCAAACACCCCTCATTCCTGCCACCTGACGCATTATGCATCAGGCGAATCCCATCCCATTGAGGCAGCTCTATGACCCACGTACCCGGACATGGCTGGATGTGGGCATATCGCAAGATGCGCAGCCTGTTGTGCCCGCCGCTGTCCTCTGCCTACAGAGCAACGCTGTATGCACTTCGAGGCGACACAGGCACTTTTTATAACAACCGCACTTATCAAAAAATCCGTATCCGCCGGTAACTGCCCGGTGTTACTTCGTGGCCTGCCCCGCGATAGCCACACGGCTGGTGCTCTTGACCTCGCGCAATGCCAGGCTTGACTGAATTGACGCAATACCTAGCTGTCGCCTCAATACGCTTTCGACAAAGTCACTGTAACTGTCAAGATCCTGAGCCAGCACTTGTAAAAGGTAGTCGGCATCACCCGTGATCTTGTGGCACGACAGGACCTCGGGAAGTTGCTTGATGACCGCCTCAAAGGCTTCCGGGGTCTGATCGGTGTGCGTGGCAAAACGGATGTGAACAAATGCCATGATATCCAGCCCCAGCATCCGCCGGTCCAGGTTCGCCTGGTAGCCCTTGATCACGCCCTCTTCTTCCATTCTTTTACGCCGCCTCCAACAGGGCGTAAGGCTCAAGGAAAGCCGTTCGCTCAATTCTGCGTTGGAAATGCTTGCGTCTTCTTGCAGCAAGGCAAGGATGGAAAGATCGGTTTCATCAAGAACGACGCGACTGGTATTTTTTTTCATATTTTTTATTTAATAAGGAAAATATTACTAAACATACTAATCACACAAACAAAAAAAGCAAAGAAATCGCATCCAGACCAGAACAAAATAGATACCTGAATAAAAAAACGGATGCGAAAAAATGTTCACAGTTTTCAGTGATTCTCATCGACTGCACCACGGCACCGAACTGAAGGACGGTGTCCTCAAGCCTTCTTTCGAACAGCCAAGCCGGGCCGATACCGTACGGGACAGAGTCCGGCATGTCGGGCTCGGCGAGATCATCGCTCCGCGATCATTCGATCGGGCGTGCTACGTCAACGCTCACAGCGAGCGCTATGTTTCGTTTCTGGAAACCGCCTGGTCCGAATGGACGGCAATCGGCCGGACCCATGACGCCCTTCCCTTGGTATGGCCCGTGCGCGACTTGTCGAATGATCACGTCCCCGACTTTATCGATGGCAAGCTCGGCTTCTTTGCCATGGATGCCGGTTCGCCGATCACCAGCACCACCTGGGAAGCAGTTAAAACCAGTGCCGATATTGCACTCACTGGCCTGTCATTGATCAACGAAGGCCAGAACAGCGCCTTTGCCCTGTGTCGTCCGCCCGGACACCATGCTGCACGCGAATACATGGGTGGCTATTGCTATCTGAATAACGCGGCCATTGCCGCTCAGCATGCAGTGACTCATGGTGCAAAACGCGTGGCAGTTCTGGATGTCGACTTCCACCATGGCAATGGAACACAGAACATCTTTTATGACCGAAAAGATGTGATGTTTGTCTCCCTGCATGGGGAACCGTCGGTTTCCTATCCTTACTACTCCGGCTTCAGTTCCGAATGCGGCGCAGGTGCCGGCGAGGGGTATAACCTCAACTACCCCTTGCCAAAAAACACGACCTGGCAGAGCTATCAGAATGCTCTGGTTCACGCCTGCAAAAAACTCAAGGAGTTTGCCCCTGAACTGTTGGTTATCTCGTTGGGTGTCGACACGTTCAAGGATGACCCGATCAGCCACTTTCTTCTGGAAAGTCATGACTTCTTTGGCATGGGTGAAATCATTGCCACGGTTGGCGCCCCCACGCTCTTTGTCATGGAAGGCGGTTATATGGTCGATGAAATCGGGATCAATGCGGTCAACGTACTTCACGGGTATGAAAGCAAGTAACACTGATTATCTGTAGCCGATAAAACTTTCACGCCTCGCAACTTCGAGATCCATACCAATGACTTTATTTATAAACGTTGATCACGCCGCTACGCTGTTTGCAAATATTGGCGTCGGCAATGCCATCCAGCAAATGGCTCTTTATATCAAGGCCGATTACTGCCGCTGGGCTGACTTTGATAAATCCCCGCGCACCGCCAATCACTCTGAGTCCGGTGTCATTGAGTTGATGCCGACGGATGATGGCAAGCAGTACTCGTTCAAATACGTCAACGGCCATCCTGCCAATGCCATCAGAAACCTGCCGACCGTCATGGCCTTTGGCGTATTGGCCGATGTCGGGAGCGGATACCCCACTTTCCTCAGCGAACTCACCCTGACCACGGCGGTGCGCACGGCGGCAACGTCGGCTCTGGTGGCACAGTCCCTGGCCCGCAAGAACTCGACCCGCATGGCCATTATCGGAAACGGTGCCCAGAGCGAATTCCAGGCCATTGCCTTTCATGAAATGCTGGGGATCAACGAGGTGCAGATATTTGATATCGATCGTGCTGCTTCGTTGAAGCTCAAGCAGAACCTGGAGGCGTATACCGGCATCACTGTCACCGTGGCCTCTTCGGTGCATGAAGCGGTCAAAGGTGTCGACATCATCACCACCGTGACGGCGGACAAGGCCTACGCGACCATTCTGACCCCCGACATGATCGAGCCGGGCATGCATATCAACGCGGTGGGCGGTGACTGCCCGGGGAAAACCGAACTGCACGCAGATATCCTGCGTAACGCCCGGGTCGTCGTCGAGTTTGAACCCCAGACACGCATCGAAGGTGACATTCAGCAACTGGCCCCTGATTTTCCGGTCATCGAATACTTCCGCATTGTTCGGGACAACGAACCAGGACGCGAAAGCGACACCCAAGTCACGGTGTTCGACTCTGTAGGCTTTGCCCTTGAAGATTTCTCTTCGCTTCGTTATTTGCATGACCAGGCCCGCAAGTATGCCCTCGGTGAAGAAATCCACCTGGTGCCCTCCCCGAAAAACATCAAGAACCTGTATCAGTTGATTGATGAGGCCACTACTGTTTCGGCCACCTTGCCCATTGAGACGCGACACTTTTCAGCGAGCTGAAATACTCAGCCGTTTGCTTGTCAGGCAGGTGCCGTGTCTCGATACCTCACTTGGCAGCCACCGCCCTGACCGCCTTATTAACTCGCAAGACATGACCACGCTACTTATAAAAATAAACGCGCACTCTTTTTCTGCCAAAACTCAAAAACATAAAATCAAGAGGTTTTGTGATGAAAACTGACACCCATGATTTAACAGAGCGGCCCGCTTTACAGCGCACGCTCAGCAATCGTCACATTCAACTCATGGCCATGGGCGGCGCTATTGGCACCGGCCTGTTCATGGGGTCCGGAAAGATCATCGCCCTGTCCGGAACATCGATCATTCTGATCTACATGATCATCGGACTCTTTGTTTACTTCGTCATGCGCGCCATGGGAGAACTGCTGTTATCCAACCTCAACTTCAAGAGCTTTGCTGATTTCGCCGGTGCCTATCTTGGCCCTCGGGCAGCCTTCTTTCTGGGGTGGTCATACTGGTTGAGCTGGAGTGTTGCCGTTGTTGGGGATGCCGTGGTGGTCGGGGGGTTCTTTCAGTACTGGTTCCCCGATGTTCCGGCCTGGATACCCGCCATTGGCATGATGTTCACCCTGTTTGCGCTGAATGTGCTCACCGTCAGGCTGTTTGGTGAAGTCGAGTTCTGGTTCGCGATCATCAAGATCATTGCGGTCGTTACGCTTATCGGCGTGAGTGTCGTGCTCATCGCCAGCTCCTTCGTCTCTCCGACGGGAGTAACGGCTTCACTGTCACACCTGCTGGACAAGCAGGCTGCATTTCCCAACGGGCTATTCGGCTTTTTTGCTGGCTTTCAGATGGCGATCTTTTCATTCGCGGGCACCGAGCTGATCGGTACGGCGGCCGCTGAAACCAAGTCGCCTGAAAAAACCTTGCCCAAAGCCATCAACTCCATCCCCCTCAGAATCATCTTGTTTTATGTTCTGGCACTGGCCTGCATCATCGCTGTGACTTCATGGCAGCAGGTTTCCCCCAACAAAAGCCCTTTTGTTGAACTGTTCCTGATCGCAGGGTTTCCGGCGGCTGCGGGCATCGTGAACTTTGTCGTTCTGACCTCTGCAGCATCGTCCGCCAACAGTGGGGTTTTCTCGTCCAGCCGGATGCTGTTCGGCCTGGCCGACCTGGGTAATGCGCCTCGCATCTTCAAGCGGCTCTCGAAAAACAGTGTTCCTCTCACCAGCCTGGCCTTCACAACATTCCTGATGCTGGTGGGCGTACTGCTGCTGTTTATCATCCCTGAAGTCATGACCGCCTTTACAATCGTGTCGACAGTGTCGGCCATCCTGGTGATCTTTACCTGGTCGACCATCCTGGCGTCCTATATTGCTTATCGCAAAACACGGCCCGACCTGCATGCACAATCCCGCTACAAGATGCCAGGAGGCCTGCCCGTGGCATGGTTGTCCCTGGCATTCCTGGCATTTGTGCTGTGCCTGCTTGCCCTGCGACCTGACACCCGCCTCGCCCTGTGCGTGATGCCTGCATGGTTCATCTGGCTGGCGATCGCCTATCAACTGACGCAGTTCAGGAACAAGCCGTTGACCCGCCAAACCGCCAGACAACCCGGTTAAAGCTACTGATGATTTATGGCCATGGATTGGCCATAAATCGAGCATAGAAGAGGATCAGGCCTTGTAGCGCAATGCTTCCACCAGTAAGGCAAACGCAGGTGAAGCCTGGCGTCGACTCGGGTAGTAGAGGTGAAACCCGGCAAATCGTGGCGACCAGTCTTCCAGCACATGGATCAGGCGCCCTGCGTTGAGGTGGGGCACGACCAGATCGTGGGGAATGTAACTCAGCCCAAAACCATCCAGCGCCGCTTGCAGCAGTTGATAAACACCGTTGTAGGTCACTTGGCCCGTCACCCGCACATTGAGGCTTTCACCCTCCTTGGCAAACTCCCAGGCATACAGTCCACCATTGGTGGGCAACCGCAGGTTGTTGCACAAGTGATCTGTCAGCGCCCTAGGGGTATTGGGTAATGTTCGATGGGCAAAGTAGTCAGGTGAACCCACGACCGACATGCGCATGTCCGGCCCGATCCGCGTGGCAATCATGCCCTGTGCCACATCCTCGCCCAACCTGACACCGGCATCAAAGCCTTGGGCGGCAATGTCGACAAAGCTGTAATCGCAGCAGACTTCCACCGAAATGTCCGGATACCTGGGGAGAAAGTCCTTGAGCACCGGCCGAATGATCTGATCCAGCACATGGTCCATGGCATTGATCCGGATTGTGCCCGCAGGGGTGTCGCGCAAATCACTCAGGCCGGCCAGTTCGATTTCGATTTCCTCGAAATGAGGCCCTACCCGCCTCATCAACCGCTCGCCCGCCTCGGTGGGCGAAACGCTGCGCGTGGTACGGGTCAACAGGCGCAGCCCCAGCCGAGCTTCCAAGCCACGAATTGTGTGACTGAGCGCAGATTGCGAGACCCCGAGTCTGGCAGCTGCCTTGGTAAAACTTCGCTCCCTCGCAACAGCGAGGAAGGCAAGCAGATCGCTGGCGTTTTCCCTGAGCATTAATGAGGCACTCACATAAGTATTTTCGAATTCTAGCGACTAATCATAATAATTCGCAGCTGATAGATTGAATATCTTGCTCCAGATCAGCAGCGCTCACGCCTGCCAAGGCACACAGCGCATTGGGGCTTTCAATTTTTCAGGCTGCTGGCCATCAGCCTTTACCGGCGGCCATTGCCCTGAGCGAATCGTCATGAAAAACCTCGCAGCCACAGCCTTATCGCTGTCATTGCTCGCCCTTGATGTACCCGCAGAGGAGAAGTCAATGCTCATCATCCATCCCAACGGCTCTCAGCCATCGGCCAAGGGGCCAGGTGATTACTTCACCGGTACCGTTCGCGTCGATGCGCCTTTCAAGGGAACCCAGGACGCCCGTGTCAGCGGTGCTACGGTGACCTTCGAGCCCGGAGCCCGCACTGCCTGGCACACCCACCCGCTGGGCCAGACCTTGATCGTGACCGCCGGATCCGGCCTGGTACAGGAACTGGGGCAACCCGCCCGTTCAATCAAACCGGGAGACACCGTGTGGATCCCACCTAATGTCAAACACTGGCATGGAGCGACCGCCACCACGGCGATGACTCATATCGCCATTGCCGAAGTACAGGACGAAAAGGTGGTGGACTGGATGGAGCAGGTCAGCGACCAACAGTACGCCCAAGGCCTTTAATTCCCGTACGTTCTAACGCTCTCGCCAGTTGCGGCTACGATAACTGCGGCAAGAAACACTCAGTCGCTGCCATCAACATTCACTCGAGGTATTCATGAAGAACACCCGTAGCGTCACCGTCGTCATAGGCGCAGGCTCCATTGGCCAAGCTATTGCCCGCCGTATCAGCGCAGGCAAACACGTGCTGCTGGCCGACCTGCGGCTGGAGAACGCCGAGGCGGCGGCCACGGTGTTGCTCGACGCAGGCTTCGAGGTCACCACGGCTGTCGTCGATGTGTCCTCACGTGAGTCGGTCCAGGCCCTGGTTAAATTGGCAACCACCATTGGCGAGGTCTGCGCACTGATCCACGCTGCCGGTGTTTCTCCGTCCCAGGCGCCGGTATCGACCATCCTGCGTGTGGATCTGTATGGCACGGCACTGGTGCTGGAAGTGTTCGGCAACGTGATCGCCGAAGGTGGATCAGCAGTGGTCATCGCCTCGCAATCAGGCCATCGCCTGCCCGCCCTCACGCCAGAGCAAAACAAGGCACTGGCCACCACCCCTGTCGAAGAGTTACTGGCACTGCCGATGCTTCAGGCAGAACAGGTGAGCGATCCATTGCACGCTTATCAGATTTCCAAACGCGGTAATTCGTTGCGCGTCATGGCCGAGGCGGTGCGTTGGGGCAAGCGCGGGGCACGGGTCAATACCATCAGCCCGGGCATCATCTTTACCCCATTGGCCAGAGATGAACTCAGCGGTCCACGCGGCGAAGGCTACCAGCGCATGATCAACCTCTGCGCCGCCGGCCGTGGCGGCACACCCGATGAAGTTGGTTCGGTCGCAGCACTGTTGATGGGGCCTGAAGGGACATTCATCACCGGCAGTGACTTCCTGATGGATGGCGGTGTCACCGCAGCCTACTGGTACGGCGACCTGGCGCCTCAGGAGTAGATGCCCCGGATACAGGGCAGAACGAAGGCCCACGTTCACCGCTGGTCATAAAAGACGAACCCGGCCTGACCGTGAAGGTCAGACACGTTATGGCAAGCAGCGCGCCAAGCGCTGCCAAGAGTCAGCCATCCACAGTGGAGGTGTTGTCATGAGTGCCCTGACGATTGAAGGCTGGTGCAAAAACAGTCCCGGCGAAAGTCCCATCCCGGTCGGCGAGATCCATTTCTACGTCGACGGTCCCCTCCATCGACGCATGGAACAAGCCGAGGAACGCCTGCAGAAAACCCAGGAGCCTGAAGTCATGGTCGACGTCGACATGAGCACACTGGATCTGACCCTGCCCCAAGGCTATGGCCCGTTGTCGGACTGCCAGATGCGCGTCTATTTGCACCTCGACCGTGGTCAGTTCCATTTGGTCGGTCATCAATCGAGCGACGGTAGCCTGATCTACACCAATGCGGTCCTGATTGACCAACTGCTCTAGGCGTCACTGCCTGCTCCAGAGATGCTCCGGCCCACTTGCCGCCAACAGGCGGTCAGGTGGCCAGATCACCTCGCCTCGCACTGCCCTTCACACCACCCGACGGCCCCTCCTGACCTACTGCCATAAATGAGCTGGGGAACTACTGGGCCAGAGCCGGTCCAAACAGGCTCAAGTCATTGATTATGCAGATCTCAGGGGTCAGGTGATGAACAAGCAGGATGAAGGATGAGCACCAGGACAACCCACGGCTGGATGTGGGCATACAGCAAGATTCGCGGTCTGCAATGTTCCCGATTGTCATCGGCCTACAGGGCCTCCCTCTACGTGATGCGCGGTGATACGGGAACGTTTCACAGCGATCTGAGCTGGCAAAAAAATCGCATCCGGCGCTGACCGGACAGCCACTACCCTCACCCCGCAGACCTGCACGTTGCCCTGCGACGGGCTTGCTTGCGCCATCGCAACCTTTACAAAATCGTTTCCACCCGCCAAACAATACATGGACAGGAGCGCGCCCGAGTCCAATGATGGACCGCTGCATCCGGATACAGACCTCTAATAAAAACAATCGAGTGTCGTGAGCCGCCATGAACATCCTTTACGATGAACGCGTCGATGGCATCCTGCCCGACGTCGATTTAGCCCTGCTGCTGCACACCTTGCAAGCACGTTTGCCGGACCTTGAAGTCCTGCATCAGCGTGAAGAACTCAAGCCCTACGAGTGCGACGGACTGTCCGCCTACCGCACCACGCCCCTGCTGGTGGTGCTGCCTCGTCACCTCGACGAGGTGCAGGGCGTGTTGCAGATCTGCCATGAATTACGTGTCCCGGTCGTCGCACGCGGGGCCGGTACCGGTTTGTCCGGGGGCGCACTGCCGCTGGAAAAAGGCGTGCTGCTGGTGATGGCCCGTTTCAACAAGATCCTGCACATCGACGCTGCGGCCCGCACTGCACGGGTGCAGCCGGGTGTACGCAACCTGGCGATTTCCCAGGCGGCAGCACCGTTTGGCCTGTATTACGCCCCCGATCCCTCCTCACAAATCGCCTGTTCAATCGGCGGCAACGTCGCGGAAAATGCCGGTGGCGTGCATTGTCTCAAGTACGGTTTGACCGTACACAACCTGCTCAAGGTCGACATTCTTACCGTAGAAGGTGACCCCCTGACCCTGGGTTCGGACGCGCTCGACTCCCCAGGCTTCGACCTGCTGGCGCTGTTTACCGGCTCCGAAGGCATGCTCGGCGTCATCACCGAGGTCACGGTCAAACTGCTGCCCAAGCCCCAGACCGCCAAAGTATTGCTGGCAGCATTCGATTCAGTGGAGAAAGCGGGTCGGGCCGTGGGCGACATCATTGGCGCAGGTATCATCCCCGGCGGCCTGGAGATGATGGACAACCTGGCCATCCGCGCCGCCGAAGACTTCATCCAGGCAGGCTACCCCGTCGACGCCGAAGCCATTTTGCTGTGCGAACTCGATGGCGTTGAAGCCGATGTACATGACGACTGCAACCGCGTGCGCCATGTGCTGGAGCAGGCCGGCGCCACCGAAGTGCGCCAGGCAAAAGACGAAGCTGAACGGGTGCGTTTCTGGGCCGGGCGCAAAAACGCCTTCCCGGCCGTGGGTCGCCTCTCACCCGATTACTACTGCATGGACGGCACCATCCCGCGCCGTGAGCTGCCGGGCGTGCTGCAAGCCATTGCCGCGTTGTCGGCCGAGTACGACCTGCGGGTAGCCAACGTGTTTCACGCCGGTGACGGCAATATGCACCCGTTGATTTTGTTCGATGCCAATCAGCCAGGGGAACTCGATCGCGCCGAAGCCCTGGGCGGCAAGATCCTTGAATTGTGCGTGAAGGTCGGCGGCAGCATTACCGGTGAGCACGGTGTGGGTCGCGAAAAAATCAATCAGATGTGCGCGCAGTTCAACAGTGATGAGCTGACCCTGTTCCACGCGGTCAAGGCGGCCTTCGATCCCGGTGGCCTGCTCAACCCCGGGAAAAATATTCCGACCCTGCATCGCTGCGCCGAGTTTGGCGCCATGCATGTTCATATGGGGCAGTTGCCCTTCCCTGAACTGGAGCGTTTCTGATGCACAGTGAACACGACAGGGATGACAGTCACCGCCTGCTGGAACAGGTCGTGCAGGCTCTCCAATACGCGACCCCGCTTCGTATTCAGGGCTCCAACAGCAAGATGTTCCTGGGTCGCCCGGTAGCGGGCGAAGTGCTCGACACAAGATCCCACCTGGGCATCGTCAGCTATGACCCGACCGAGCTGGTGATCACGGCCCGCTGTGGCACCCCACTGTCGGAGTTGGCCCACGTTCTGGATCAATCCCGACAAATGCTGCCCTGCGAGCCCCCCGCCTTCGGTGACGCCACGGTAGGCGGCATGATTGCCAGCGGGTTATCGGGCCCCCGCAGGCCCTGGTCGGGTTCGGTCAGGGACTACGTACTCGGTACACGGGTCATCACCGGGCACGGTAAACACTTGCGCTTTGGTGGCGAAGTGATGAAAAACGTCGCCGGCTACGACCTGTCGCGCTTGATGGCGGGCAGCTACGGCACCCTGGGGGTTGTGACCGAAGTGTCGCTCAAGGTGCTGCCCAAACCGCGACAATGCCTGAGTATCAGCCTGGAACTGGATGCTGCTGGCGCCCTGCTGCGCCTGGCGCAGTGGGGCCAGCAACCGCTGCCGATCAGTGCGGCATGCCATGACGGCCAGCGCCTGCACGTGAGGCTTGAAGGGGGGGAAGGCTCGGTGGCGGCGGCCCATGAACGGCTGGGGGGCGAATGGCTGGACGCTTCGTACTGGACCGATCTCAACGAACACCAACTGAGTTTCTTCGATGAAACCCAGCCCCTCTGGCGACTGTCCTTGCCCAACAACACCCCGGATCTGGTCCTGCCCGGCAGTCAACTGATCGATTGGGGCGGCGCACAACGCTGGCTCAAGTCCGATGCCGATCCAACGCTCATTCGCCATGCAGTGACAGCAGTCGGCGGGCATGCGACCTGCTACCGGCACGGCCTTGTCGAGAGCCCGTTCCAGCCCCTGCCCGATGTACTGATGCGCTACCACCGCACGCTGAAACAACAACTCGATCCACGGGGCATCTTCAACCCCGGTCGCCTGTACGCGGAGTGTTGAGCCATGCAGACCACCCTGAGCGAAAAAGCCCGCCAGCTGCCCCGTGCCCTGGAGGCCGAAAGCATCCTGCGCAGTTGTGTGCACTGTGGTTTCTGTAACGCCACCTGCCCGACCTACCAGTTGCTCGGCGATGAGCTGGACGGGCCGAGGGGACGTATTTACCTGATCAAGCAAGTGCTCGAAGGCCACCAGGCGACCGAAAAGACCCAGCAGCATCTGGACCGCTGCCTGTCGTGCCGCAATTGTGAAACCACCTGCCCTTCCGGCGTCGATTACCACAACCTGCTGGATATCGGCCGGGCCGTGGTTGACGCTCAAGTGCCACGGCCGCTTGGCCAGCGCTTGTTGCGTGAAGGCCTGCGCAGTGTTGTCCCGAGTACGGGCCTGTTCAGAAAGCTGGTCAGCAGCGGTCAGGTCTTGCGCCCCTGGCTGCCTGCCCCCCTGCAAGCAAAGGTGCCCCGCCATGTGCCCCCAGCAAAACCCCGACCGACTACTCTCCATGCCCGACAGGTGCTGATGCTCGAAGGCTGCGTGCAGCCCAGCCTGTCACCCAACACCAACGCTGCTGCCGCCAGGGTTCTGGACAGGCTGGGGATCAGCGTCATGCCCGTCCGGGAGGCCGGTTGCTGCGGAGCCGTGGACTATCATCTGGACGCCCAGTCGGCGGGGCTGGATCGCGCCCGCCGCAACATCGATGCATGGTGGCCCGGTATTGAAGACGGTGCCGAGGCCATAGTGCAAACCGCCAGCGGTTGTGGCGCTTTTATCAAGGACTATGGCCACCTGCTCAGCCGCGATCCGGCTTATGCCCGCAAGGCGGCCAGGGTCAGCGGGCTGGCCAGGGACCTGGTTGAAGTACTGCGCGGCGAGCCGCTGGAACAGCTCGGCATCCACAGCGATCAACGTCTGGCGTTCCACTGCCCTTGCACCTTGCAGCACGCGCAGAAGCTGACCGGCGCGGTTGAAACCCTTCTGACCGGCCTTGGATTCAACCTGACGGTGGTTCCCGACAGCCACCTGTGCTGCGGCTCGGCGGGCACTTATTCGCTGACCCAGCCTGAACTGTCCCGGCAACTGCGCGACAACAAACTCAATGCCCTGGAAAGCGGACACCCCGACATTATTGTGACGGCCAATATCGGTTGTCAGTCCCATCTCGACAGTGCAGGCAGAACCCCGGTCCGTCACTGGATCGAACTGCTCGAAGCCGCACTGCCCCAACCAGGAGAGCCTCCATGCAAACCAAAGCCGTACTGAGCCAAAAAGAAGTCAGCAAAATCCTTGCCGCGGCCCGCAGCGAAGCTCAGAACAACAAATGGGCCGTCACCATCGCCATTGTCGACGACGGCGGTCATCCGCTGGCCCTTGAGCGCCTCGACGGCTGTGCGCCCATAAGCGCCTACATTGCCACCGAAAAAGCCCGAACCTCGGCGCTGGGTCGGCGCGAGTCAAAGGGGTATGAGGAAATGGTCAACGGCGGACGCCACGCCTTCCTGTCTGCACCTCTGCTGACCTCCCTGGAAGGTGGCGTGCCGATCATCGTCGATGGGCACGTGATAGGTGCCGTTGGCGTGTCCGGGGTCAAGGCCGAACATGATGCGCAAGTGGCCAGGGCCGGCGCGCAATGCCTGAAATGATCCGGCCTCGATTCAGCGATCACCTAAACAAACAGCGCCTCAGTGGGAGCGGGCTTGCTCGCGATGAAATCACCTCGATGTGCCGGCAAACCGCGTCGCCCGCATCGCAGGCAAGCCAGCTCCTACAGGTCTTGTGTTGAACACACATGCTGGAGTGTCTGTGGGAGCGGGCTTGCTCGCGATGGCATCACCGCGATGTGCCTGGAAGACCGCGCCGTCTGCATCGCAGGCAAGCCAGCTCCTACAGGTCCTGTGTTGCACATAAATACTGCCGTGTCTGTGGGAGCGGGCTTGCTCGCGATGGCATCACCGCGATGTGCCTGGCAGACCGCGTCGTCTGCATCGCAGGCAAGCCAGCTCCTACAGGTCTTGTGTTGAACACACATGCTGGAGTGTCTGTGGGAGCGGGCTTGCTCGCGATGGCATCAGCGCGATGTGCCTGGCAGACCGCGCCGTCTGCATCGCAGGCAAGCCAGCTCCTACAGGTCTTGTGTTGAACACACATGCTGGTGTGTCTGTGGGAGCGGGCTTGCTCGCGATGGCATCACCGCGATGTGCCTGGCAGACCGCGTCGCCCGCATCGCAGGCAAGCCAGCTCCTACAGGTCTTGTGTTGCACATAAATACTGCCGTGTCTGTGGGAGCGGGCTTGCTCGCGATGGCATCACCGCGATGTCCGTGGCAGACCGCATCGCAGGCAAGTCAGCTGCCACAGATAATATTGCCCGGCATTGCACTCACCACTGGCGTTTGTCCGGGCGTTCCAGGCCAAGCTTTTCTATCCGGTAGCGCAACATGTCCCGGCTCAGCCCCAGCAGACGGGCCGACTTGGTGACGTTCCAGTCGGTCTTGTCCAGCATCTTGCGCACCATGTCCCGCTCTACTTCGGGCAGGTTCATCGACTCCATCCCGTTGTACACCGGGCGTGGTTCCTGATGCTGCACCTCCTGTTGCATCGGCGGCTCATCCACCAGGCTCAGGCACACGTTCAGTTGATTCGCAGCAATGGTGTCGCTCTGGGCCAGCAACACCGTTTGCTCAAGCATGTTGCGCAGTTCACGCACATTGCCCGGCCAGCTGTAACTGAGCAGCAGTTCTTCGGCCTGGTGGCTGAAATGCAGCAGCGGCTTGCCATAGCGCTTGCCGTGGCTGGCAAGGAAGTGCCGCGCCAGCAACAGAATGTCCTGACCCCGGCTGTACAGTCGCGGCACCTTGATGGAAATGATGCGCAGCCGAAAGAACAGGTCACGACGGAATTTACCCTGCTGGACCATCTGTTCCAGGTTGCAATTGGTGGCGCTGATCACCCGCAGGTCGACCTTGCGCTCCTTGACCGAGCCCACACGGCGGATGGTCCGGTCTTCCAGCAACTTGAGCAGCTTGGCTTGCAGCAGCAGGTCCATTTCGCCTACTTCGTCGAGAAAAAGCGTACCGCCATCGGCCGCTTCTACCAGCCCCACTCGACGGTCCTTTGCATCGGTAAAGGCACCTTTCTCATGACCAAACAGCTCGGACTCCACCAGGTTGGACGGAATCGACGCACAGTTGAATTCAATAAACGGGCCTTTGCTGCGCGGCCCGTCGAAATGCAGCGCCCGCGCCACCAACTCTTTGCCTGTGCCCGTCTCACCTTCCACCAGTACCGGCGGCAGGTCGGTGTTGGCCATGCGGCGCTCGGCGTCGAGCAACTGGGAGATGGTGCCCTTGAGATACTGCATGGGCGCCGACTCGCCGATCAACGCCTGGACCCCTGATTTTTGCGCCTCACGGTCCTGGTAAAACGACAGGGTGCGTTCCATACGGTCCGTCGCCATGGCCTTGTCCAACAACAGCTTGAGCTCGGCCAGGGCCACCGGCTTGGTCACGTAATGGAAGGCGCCCTCCTTCATCGCGATGACCGCATCCTCGACGTTACCGTAACCGGTCATCATGATCACTTTCACATCCGGCGCGCTGTCGCGCAGCTTCTGGATCAGGTCATGACCGCTCATGCCCGGCAGCGAGTTGTCGGTCAACACCACGTCCGGGGTGAAGGCCGTCATTTTTTCCAGCGCCTCTTCAGCCGAATGGCAGATCGTCACCTCGAAGTTTTTACGCTCCAGATAAGTCTGAATATTCTCGGCTAAAAGTTCGTCATCCTCGACCAGCAGAATGCTGTGTTCCATATTCTTCTCCCGTTGCCACTTTAAAGTTGAGTCGCACGCGGGTTCCTTCCTGCTCTCGGCTGGTCAGTTCGACCGAACCTTCGAAGCGCTCCATGATTCTTTTAACCAACGCCAGGCCGACACCCAGGCCGCCTTGCTTGGTGGTAAAAAACGGTTTGAAAACCATCTGTTGCTGCTGCGGGCTCATGCCTTTACCCGTATCGCTCAAGGTCATGCTCAATTGACCCGGCTGCGAGGATTCGATGTCGATCGTCAGCACGCCGCCCTTGGGCATGGCCTCCAGGGCATTGGCAAACAGGCTGTTGAGGATTTGCGTGAGCAGCACTTGTTGACTGACTACCGGCTCGAACGCCGGGGCGTTGAACCGCACTTCGACATTCGAACTGCGGATCAGGGGTTCGAAAGCGCTCAAGGTGTCTTCGAGCGCCAGCACCAGATCCACAGCCTCGGACTCTTCCGTGGCCGGGCGCAAAGACACCAGCAGCTCACGGACCCAGCGCGACATGCGGTCGACCTGATTGATGATATCCCCGATGTTTTTCTGTGCGCTCTGGCTGGCAAGGCCCTGGGACAGTTCGGCGCTTGAGCGGATGTTTGCCAGCGGGTTGCGCAGGCTGTGGGCCACGGCCGAAGACATGGCTCCCAAGGCGACAAACGTTTCGTTGGCGATCAGTTGCTTTTGCTGGCTTTCGAGCAAGCGGGCGGCGCGGCGCACAATCCAGAACAACGCCAGGTAGATCACCAGCCCGCCCAGAATCGTCGCCAGCCAGATGCTTTTGAAACCGCGCTGGATGCGCGCGACCAGATCCGTAGGTTCCTTGTAGATCTCAACCATGGCGATAACGTGACTTTTGTCGGCGTTGAACATCGGGATGTAGTTTTCGACGAACAGGTAATCGGGCTCGTGCAGCAGCCGTTGTTCAGGACGCTCGTCGTCAATCTGGTGATAGCTGGTGGATACCGCTTCCTTCATTTCGAAGGATTGATCCAGCTCATCGTCATTTTCGATACGCACGCCCACCAGTTCAGGGTTGGTCGACCAGACTACCGTGCGATCAAGGGCATAAACCGTGGCCAAAAGCAGATCCGGCAGATGCTCCACATGGTCAAGAAACTCGGTGCGCGCAGTGGCCCGCGTCTCGGGCGGAACATCCGGATAGGCGTTGTCCTGACGCGGGTCGAGCATTTCGCCCATGGTGCGGCCCGGCGTGATCGAGGCATGGCGGATTTCTGCCGCACCTATGGCCTGGATAAATTGCGCGGTCAGGATCGAGTCCCGCTCAATACTCTCTTCGACCAAAAAACGCGTGGAGATATGGCCCAGCCCCAGGGCGACGGCGGCAATGATCAGAAAGCTGCCCAGCGAAAACCAGCGCAGCAGGTTGAACCGCCCACGTTTTAGCAGTTGCGCGTTGGGGTCAGCTTCTATCTTTTCGGGTAACGGCATGGGTGTTCCCCGGTTGCTGATCTGAGCCTTTGCATTCGAGTTCAGAGTCAGTGTAGGCGCCCATTTTCAAGACGGGCGATACAATGATGCTATTTTGCCTCTACGGCGCTTGTGCAGCCAGAGACTGCTGTCGATCCGTCTCTTCCTGCAGGAAGCCAATAATGGCCTGCGCCGCGTTTTCATCCAGCCGCAGGTTGGGCATCGGGATCTTGCCGTAACGCTCGAACAGTTCCAGCGCCACGGGGTCCTTCTGCGCCAGCATGCGGTCCGGCTCGCGAATCCAGCGACTCAGCCAGGCCGGGGCGCGCTGTCGTGTCACACCGATCAGGTCAGGCCCGATACTGCGCATGCCGATACCTTGCCCGTCCTGCATGCCCAGGCTGTGGCACGAGGCGCAACGTGTACGAAACAGCTCTTCACCGTTGCTTGGGGGACGAATTTCAGGGGCATCGACATAGCTTTCTTCGGAGCTGGGCTGTTTCCAGTTTTGCAGGGTATTGGCCAACTGATCGGCCAGAATCCACGGATTTTCAAAGGGCGAAGCCTTCATCCAGCGACCGGTTTGCTGATTGCCCACGATCAGGCTGAGGTTGTGATCCTTGGTCCGGCCATTGTCCACGCCGTCAATGAACAACCCCAGCTTGTGCCGCAGTTCGGTGACCGCGTCGAACTCGCCGGTAAGAAACTGCCAGCCTGGCCCTACCTTGAAGCGTTGCGCGTATGCCTTGAGCACCTGGGGGGTATCGCTCAAGGGATCGATACTGATGGAGTAGAAGAAAATATCCTGGCCGACCCGATCACCCAGCAATTTTTGCACCTGGCGCAGGCGCGCCGTTTCAAGCGGACAGGAGTCACTGCACGAGGTGAAGATAAAATTGATCACCACCACCTTGCCCTTGATCATGTCATCAAAAAAGCGCACCTGCCGACCGTCCTGGTCGGTCAGCAGGGTGTTGGGGAAGTAGTCTTCGCCCCAGGGCGTTACCTGTTCGCTGAGTGCTGCCGGCTCGACTTCGTGGCCCACACACACCTGGGTCCCCAGCAGGCAGGTGACCAGCAACACCAGGTGCATGCGCAGTGCGCGACAGAGGGCTGCGTCGGCTCCCCCAAGGTTCATTTGGTCACCTGCACTTGAGGGCCCACGCCATCGCCTTTGCGGAAGGTAGGCAATGCCGCCGAGTTCACGTAGCGCACCCCGTCCCAGCTCGGCAACGGCGTTGGCATCAACTGGAATTGCCCCGGTTTCTCGATGTCCCAGCGCAGCAGCATGGAGTTGTCCTCATGCTGGGTGTTGTGGCAATGCTCCATGTAGGTGCCGGCAAATTCGCGGAAGTTGATCGCCATCTCGACGCTGTCCAGGCCGTCCTTTTCCGAGCCGATACGGTACACGTCCTTGCGGGCCCATTTTTCCCATTCAGGTGGCGCCTTGCCGCCCCGGCTGAGAATGATCCCTTCCTCGAAGTGCACATGCACCGGATGGCTCCAGCCCTTGCCGCCAGCCTTGATGTTCCACACCTCAAGCGTGCCGAACCCGGCAGTGCCTGCATCGGTGGGGCCACTGGCCAACTGGGTGGCTGCATTGAGCCGCCGTGGGTCCATGTGGTAGCCGAAGCCGCCATCGGTCTTGACCGTCCAGGGAGCTTCGTCGGTGCCGTCAGAGCGGCCGAAGATGAACGTCCGGTGGCGGGCCTTGGCCAGCAGGGCCTTGTCTGCCGCATTGTCGCGGTGCAGCTTGAGCGGGATCATGACCAGGCCTTCAGCCTTGCCCGGCTTCGCCGGTTCATAGGCGGCGGGGTCCATGGCCAAATCCTGGCCGGTGTAAGCCTTGACGTTGAACTGCAACACCTTGCCCACCGCCGGATCCCCCTTGTCCCACTGCGGACCTTTGCTCGACTGCTTGATCACTGCCAGGTATTTTTCGGAGAGCACATCGCCCAGTGCTACGGGTTCTTTGGGGCCCTTGCCATCGTCATGCACCAGCAGATTGACCAGGAACAGCTTGTCCCCTGGCTTGATGCCGTTTTTTGAAAAATTGACGAGGATGTCAAAGCGTTCGGCAATGCCCTGGGTCGGCAGGATTGCGTTGTGATTTTGCTTGTCGCCGTCCGCATCCAGGTCCATTGAGCCGTCAAAAGGAACGCTGTGCTCCATGATGTTGCCGTCGTTGGCGATCATATGAAACGGCACGCGGGCATAAGAGACACCAGAGCCTTTTGGCCCCTGGAACTCGCCGCTGGTGCCTTTGATTTCACGCACCATGGCCAGTTTGAAATAGCGCGACACCGAACCATTGAGGATCCGGAAGCGGTAGCTGCGGGCACGCACGTCGAGCGTCGGCTTCCACTGCCAGTTCACCAGCATCTGGTCGCCGATGAAACCATCGGTGTTGAACGGGTTGAACCACAGCTGACCATTGGCGTCCCAGGCCTTGTCGGCGAGTACCAGGTTGACGTCGTAGTCACGGTTGCCCCACGCCAGCGCGCTGCCACTGGGCAAGCGCAGGTTGACGCCGTCGTTCACCGATTCGTTGCCACGGTCCAGGGCGCTGTAGTAGTTCATCATCGCCGCGTTGCCCTTGTAGACATTCTGCGCGGTGAAATCGAGCATGTGGTCGTGGAACCAATGGGTGCTCATGGTCTCACGCCAGTCGCCACGGATCTTGATCGTGCCATTTTCGCAGGTCTTGCGACTGGGCTTGATATCGTTGGTCCACAGGGTTTCACCGGGCGAACACGGGAACGCGGCCCGAGGATCATGGGCATCGGTGTTGATGCTGTCGTAGCCGGCCAGCTGGATCGGCCAGCGATAGTCGTAATATTGGCCAGGGAAGAAAAACGCGTTGGCATAGCCGTCGCTTTCCGCTGGCGCGTGACCGTTGTGTTCGTGGGTGCTGATGGTGTGCAGGCCAAAGCCCATGTTGGCCGACGGGTCGATCGGCAAGCCGTTGTAGTGCCGCATCAGCACCGGCTGACCGTAGCGCACCATCAACAACTTCGGTGGCAAGGTGCCGTCGAAGGTCCACACCGAGTTGTGGTTCTGCACCGGCATGCTCGGGTGAAAGCGTGCATCAACGCCTTTGGCTGTGCCATCGGTGGCCGGTACGCCCGCCACGTTGTGGTACAGGCCGCCGGGGCCGAACTCGCCCAGCGCATAGCCGTGCATCTGCCGACTGTCCCGCAGGCCGCCGTTGACACGCGCCCCGGTCTGCACGGTCTTGTAGGCCAGTTGCGGGTAAAACTCGTTCCAGCGCTGATGGGACCAGCCCTTTCCTGGCGGACGCCCTTCTGCAGACGAACCTATGCGCCGGTTGAGAAAGAACTCGATCTGCGCCTGCCACGGATTGCGATCCACGACATTGGAAAACTGGCTGGGAAACGGGGTCAGCCCCGGTTGGCGCAGGAAGGCGTCGAGGGCCGCACCGGGTGGCGCACTGCGTGCCACGCTGACGGGATCCTGTTGCGGCAGCGGGCCGATCGCTGCGGGCGGAAATCCCAGGGGCGCTGCCGGTGTGGTGGGGTCCAGTTTTTCCGGACCGAACTCTTCGAACAACACCAACTGCTGGGTAAACGGCTGGGCCCCGAACAACGGGCTGGGTTTGCCGTTGGTGGGGTAATTGAAGCTGGTCTGCTGCGCGGGCGGCAAGGCGTTCTCCTGACGCTCGGTTGCGCGGGTGCCTTTGACCCCATTGGGCAGGTCGAAGGAGTCCTGGTTGGCTTCCGGCATGGTCAGGATGGCGTTCAGCGCTGCCGGTTCATCCGCCGGTTCATCGTAAAAAGCGGACGGGTCCGAAGGTTCGGGCTGTCGCTCATCATCAATGGGGCTGGCACGCAGAGGCGTGATGCCAAGGATCATTGTCAGCAGAACGCTCAGCGGAGCAAGCACACCGAGCCACTTGGAAAGGAATCGCGCTTTTGTGTCCATCACCAGCCGCCTCGAAGTCATAAAGGGGGTAATGGGGACGGTGCAAGGAGTCGGCCAATTTTAAACAATTACTTACAAATAAAATAAAACGATACAAAACAACAGCTTACATGAAGATTGTGTAAAGAATCAGGGGGATTTCCCCGGGGGATACACCCGCTAATGGGGAAAGTTCACACCCGCTTACTGGGGGATTAACTTGAAAGTGAGGTGCACACACGTCCCCTCGCCCTTTGAACTTTGCAGGCTTGCCGAGCCGCCGTAACGCTCCATGGTCCGCTTGACCAGCACCAGCCCCACTCCAAGCCCGCCTTGCTTGGTGGTGAAAAACGGACGGAACGCCATACTGCGCTGTTCCTCGTTCATGCCTCTGCCGTTGTCACTCAACACCACGCTCACGCTGCAGGCATCGTTTGAAACCAGCAAAACAGTCAAGGTTCCACCCTTGTCCATCGCGTCCAGAGCGTTGGACAACACACTGTTGAGAATCTGGTTCAACTGCAGCTGCTGGCTAAGCACCAGCGGTGTGGAGTGCGGCTCGAATTCAACCCGGATCGAGGCCTTGGCAATCTGCTGTTCAAAAGCCACCAGGCTTTCATACAACGCCGCCACCAGATTCACCGGTTCGGGTTCACCGCTGAGCGGGCGCAAGGACTGCAGCAGTTCGCGAACCCACTTGGACATCCGGTCAACCTGAAGCACGATGTCGTTTATGTTCTTGTGGGCGGCGCCACCGTCGAACTCCAGCGCCAGCTCGGCGCTGGAACGTATGGTCGCCAACGGGTTGCGCAGACTGTGGGCAACCGCCGAGGACATTTCCCCCAGGGCGACAAACGTTTCGTTGGTCACCAGCTGTTTTTGCTGGGCCTCAAGCAGCATGGCGGCCCGGCGTACGATCCAGTACAGGCCCAGGTAAATCAGCCCTCCGCCCACGGCAGTGGCCAGCCAGATCAGCAGCAATCCCCGGACCATGCGGTCGATCAGGTCGCTGGGTTCCTTGTAGATCTCGACCATCGCCGTGACCTTGTCGCCATCGGCATCGAACAACGGAATGTAGTTTTCAATAAAGACGTATTTCGGCGGGACCAAGAACTTCTGCTCCATTCGGGCTTCATCGACATTGTGATACCTGGCCGACACGGGCGTCTTGGAGTTGAAGGCCAGGTCCAAGTCTTCGTCGGCGTGGATCGTGGTGCCGATCAACTCCGGGTTGGTGGACCAGATGACAGTGCGGTCAGGGGCATAGATGTTGGCAAGGATCACGTCCGGCAAGTGCTCGATATGATCCAGGAACTCACCTCGGGCGCTGGCGCGTGCCTTGGGGTCGACGTCGGGGAAGTCCTTGTCCTGGCGCGGATCGAGCAATTCCCCCATGGTCCTGACATTGGGGATGGATACATGGCGAACCTCGGCCGAGGCAATCGCCTGGATAAACTGGGAAGTCAGCAACGCATCGCGGTGGACGCTCTCGGCAATCACGAATTGGGTCGAGACGGCGCCCAGTGCTGCCGCGACTGTGCCGATCACTGCGAGGCTGATCAGCGAGTACCAGCGCAGCATGTTGAACGCGGGCTTGCGTGAACCCATGCGCTCTTTGGCCTGGACGACCCGAAGTGTTTTAGTCAGCACACTCATAGACGTTGCTTCCAACATTGTCCCCTCTAGGGTTATAGCCCACTTATGGGCGTTTGCCCGACTCTGGGTGTGACTCACCGCCATCCCCCGCTGCCCCCCAACTGACCCCAGGTGTGGGGACAGATGCCCGTCCTGAAAACCTGGCTGTTGAGCTGCTCAACGCCGCGAGACGCTTGTAGCCGGGGCTTTCAGGGGCATTGCGGGCTGTTGGTATGGAATTTGCCAAAACCCTCCTAACTGGCCCACCTCCGAGGGGCAGGTTTCCATTAGAGGGAATACACATGCACCCTTTACTGTCCAAAACGGCGGCCGTTCTGGTCGTCAGCGCCCTGGCCCAAAGCATTTCCCAGGCAGCGCTGTTTGCAGTCGACACCGGGCCTTACACACCTGCCAACGGCGGCTTTGCCGCCTGGTACCAGGACAGCCACGGCCGCACCCTCGACTTGTGCCTGTCCAAAGCGGTGAGTTCCCGGGTGCCCGGCACACCGGGTGCACCGACCTACATGTGCAACCTGCTGCCAACCCCCGGCGTGTTCGATGATGCGCAGCCCGTGGTGTTTCCCACCAACTTCCCTGACGAAGCGTTCTGGTTCACCGCTGACGGCACCATCGTCGATGCCGCCAGGGGGATCAACCTGGCCTACGGCTCGGCCATCGAAGCGGCCTTCGCCGCCGATGAGCCGATCGAGGGTGACCAGATCAGTTTTGCCCGCGTGCGGATTCGCGTCGATGTGCCCACTGCCGGTACGTACGTGATCACCCACCCTTACGGTATCGAGGTGTTCACCGTCGACACTCCGGGGCGCCGGGCAATCAATATGACCCGGGACATCGGCATCGGGGCCCCCAAAACCTACGATGGCGCCCTCAAGGGCGATATCGGGCCGTTCCTGCGCAGCGTCAACGGCCCCTACACCGAAACCAACCCGGTGAGCGGTGGCGCCGAACAGTTCGTCGGCGACCCGAACCTCACCGAAGCCGTGACCGGCAGTCCGTTCAACACCAACTACATCCGCATCGAAGGCCCCGGCGGGCTGGACTTGCGCAGCACGGTATTTGCCGTCTCGGGCAAATTGTCCACCGTGGTACGGCCAACACCGTTGATCACCCAACGCAGCACCTACTCACGCAAACAGGGTGCCAGCGCCCCCATCGCCCAGCAGGATGTGTTTGTTCTGGCGCCTCCGCCTCCGGCCACTGTTTCCCTTAGCAGCAGCACCCCGGAGCTGAAACTGACCGAGGCCGACACCACCGGGAGCTGGTACGTCCAGAACCCGGTCAATCCGACCTTGCCAACCACCTTGCAAGTCACGGCCGACAACCATCTGGCAATTGCCAGCAGTACGCCGACCACCCTGCCCATGGCACTGACCGACCTGGTGGTGATCCAGCGTGCCGAATACAGCTTGAGTTCCGGGCAACTGACCCTCGTGGCCACGACCAGCGATGAAACCTCGCCGCCGGCCCTTACCGCCACGTCCGGCACCGGTGCTGCCATCGGCGCCTTGAGTGGCAGCGCAGCGGTGAAAACGCTGACCACGGGCATCTCGCCGATCCCGCCAGCCAAAGTCCGCGTGACGTCATCCAATGGCGGCAGCGATATCGAAGAAGTGGTCATTGTGCAATGAACGCTCACATGCCCAGACCCCCATCAGGAGGCATCATGAACAATTGGCCACGCCTGGCGCTCAACGCCCTGGGACTGACTCTATCGCTGACCGGCAGCGCATTCGCTCAACTCGCAGCCGTCGACCCTGGCCCCTACACCTTCGCCACGGGGAAATTCCCCATGTGGTATCAGGACAAAAACCTGCTGTCGATGGAGCTGTGCCAGTCCCGGGCTGCCAGCTCGCGGGTAGCGGTCAGCGTGCCACCGGCCTACATGTGCACGCTGCTGCCGGAGCCGGGCATTTACGACGACACCCAGCCGATGGTGTTTCCGGACAACTGGCCACCAGAAGCCTTCTGGTTCCTGGCCGAAGCCACCATTCCCGCTGTGGGTAACAGCGGTTTTGAAATGGATGCCTACGTGGCCGGGATCGAAGCCGCCTTCGCCTCGGAAAACCCGGTGGACGGCGACCAGCAGAGCTTTGCGCGCATCCGCATCCGGGTCTCGGTTCCCGTTGCGGGGGTCTACACCATTACCCACCCCTATGGCGTGGAAACCGTCAACGTGACCACCCCGGGGCGCAGGGCAATCAACATTACCCGCGACGTCGGCATCGGGGCGCCGGGCAACTTCAGCGGCGCGGTAAACGGTGCCATCGGGCCGTTCCTGCGCAGCGTCAACGGGCCTTATACCGAAGTGAACCCGGACACCGGCGCCGTCGAAACCTTCGTGGGTGACCCCAACCTCACCGAACTCGTGACCGGCAGCCCCAACAACACCAACTTCGTGCGTATCACCGGGCCGACGGGCACTATCCAGACCAGCCTTTTCAGTGTCGCTGGCAAGGTGCTCGACAACCGGGCGCAAACGCCGGTCGAGATTTCACGCGCGACCTACCGACGGACCACTGCCGGCGCTGGCAGCAATACGCGGGTCGAAGTGTTCGCCAAGGGCGCGAACACCTCGTCCGTGTGCTTTCGCGAATCCATTGCCCTGGTCGCCGGGCCACCCCAGTCGCCTTGCCAGACCAACCTGATTGGCGACAACAATGGCCTCTTCTTCGGGCAACGCTTGCTCACCGGAGCCGTGCCACCGGTCGTGGTGGTGACGGCCACCAACCCCACCGGCACCACACGCCCGACCTCGGTGTCGAGCAAGCTGACCGACCTGGTGAAAATCCAGACTGCGCGCTACAGCTGGGACAACAAAAGCCTGGTGATCGAGGCCACCTCAACCGATGAAGTGGCCATTCCAGACATGGTTGCCCAAGGCTACGGACGCCTGTCCAAAACCGGTACCTTGCAGAAGATAACCGTCGCCGGTCTGGTTCAACCTCCAGCCAGTGTCACCGTCAAATCTGCAGCGGGGGGCAGTGACACCGAACCCGTGGTGGTTGTGGGGACTGCGCCGAACATCGGCGCCAATCAGCCGCCGATCGCCATTGCCGATACCGGCAGTACCAGCTCGGGCGTGCCGATCACCCTTAACCTGCTGGCCAACGACAATGACCCGGATGGCAACATACCGCTCAGCATCACCGCATTGACCCAGCCCCCTGCCGGGCAAGGCACAGTGGCCCTGAGCGGCAGTACCGCGGTCATCTACACCCCACCGGCAGTGGTCAATGCACCGCTGACCGCCACCTTCACCTACAAGGCACAGGACATCAAAGGCCTCGCCTCGACCACGGCAGCCACCGTCAGCATTACCGTTGCGCCAAACCGGCCTCCCGTCGGCGTCAACGATGCCGTCGCGACCCTGGGTGTCGCCATTCCGATCAGTGTGCTGGCCAACGACACCGACCCGGAAGGCAACCTGCCGCTGGCAGTCGCCAGCTTCACCCAACCGGCAGCGGGTCGCGGCACAGTCACCAGCAATGGCACGGTCCTCACGTACACCCCGCCCGCCACGGTGACAGCGGCCTTTACCACGACCTTCACCTACACCCCACGGGACAGCCTGGGAGCGGTCGCTACCGCACCCGCCACGGTAACCGTGCAAGTCTCGCCAAGACCGGCGGCGGAAACCTTTACCGTCACCACGGCAACCGTCTCGGCACGCTCCAACAACCGCTTCACCTGGGACTTTGCCGGTACATCATCGGTCGTCACCGGCAATACCATCACCATCCAGGTCAGCACCCCGACCGGGCTGGCAACACTGGGCACTACCACGGTACCGGTGACCGGGCGCTGGCGCCTGACGGTGAACAACATCACCACCGTGGCGCCGTCGGCCAACCCGACCGCGACCATCACCTCGTCCCAAGGCACCGTACGTACCGTGTCGGTTACCGCGAACTGAGCCTGCGCCCCATCAGCCGTGCGCTGATGGGGCGCAACTCCTGCCAGAGGACACCCCATGAACACTTCAACCGTCGTCCTGCTCTGCATGCTTGCGCTGGGTTGCGGCGCGGGCGCGCAGGCCGATGACTTGATGGAAAACGACGACCTCGGCGCCGCGTCCGACCTTGGCGAGTTGCCCGCGCCGGTTGGCCAGCAGGCATTGATCCAGCAGTACGGACAAGCCAATACCGCCAACGTGCAACAGAACGGCCAGTCATTGCTGGGCACCATTGTGCAGTCCGGCAGCAATCAGGAAGCCTTCATCCTGCAACAGGGCAACGACCTGATGGCAATGATCACCCAGCAAGGCAGTGGTAACAGCGCTGACATCAGCCAGAGCGGCAGTCACAACCGTGCGCAGATATCCCAGAACGGCAACAACAACGACGCCACCATCGATCAGGCCGGTACGGGGCTGCAAAGCGCCGTCAACCAGGCCGGGAATGGCATGAGCGTTTCAGTCAAACAATATCGTTAAAGCACTGCGCTACCTGGAGGTTTCATCATGTTCAAACTGACGCCCCTCACCGCCGCCATCCTGGTCATTGTCAGTGCCCAGACCATGGCTGACGACAGCCTGTCCACCCAGAACCAGTACGGGACGGCCAACATTGCCGATGTGAAGCAAAGCCAGGCCCCGTTCAGCACGGCCAACCAGCAGCAGTCAGGCCAGGGCAACGACGCTGCCGCCGTACAGGACCACGCGACCAGCCCCATCGAGCAGCATCAGGAAGGTGATTACAACGCAGCGTACGGCGAGCAACTGTACGAGAGCTTCAGCACCATCACCCAGCAACAGCTCGGATCCTTCAACGTCAGCCACGCCAGCCAGTCGATCGGCGAAGGGGGCAGCGTCGCGCTGCAACTGCAGCAAGGCGTCGGCAACTTTTCGTTTATCTATCAGGACAGCCAGGACGGTACCACCGGCAAAACCCTGCAGTTCGGTGACGGCAACGAAGCCTATATCGAGCAGATTTCTCCGGGCGTCGCCAACAATGCCCTGGTCATCCAGTACGGCAACACCAACTACGGTACGGCTGAGCAAGTGTTCCACACCGCCGGCCAGATCGATATCAACCAGGCAGGCGATGGCAACTACGCCTACGCTGATCAGCGCAACGGCCTGGGTGGTAACGTGACGGTCAACCAGTATGGCGATTACAACGGCACCGAAGTCTGGCAAGAGACCCAGACCGGCAGCCTGACCACCATCAATCAGTACGGACTGAGCAACGAAGCGGTGGTCGACCAGAGCTTTGGCGAAAACAACTTTGCCCAGATCCTGCAGGTGGGTGATCTGAATGCCATCTACGCCGACCAGTTTGAATCGGTCAACTCGACACTGGCGCTGTACCAGGAAGGCACGGGCAACGTGCACTTCACCTATCAGGCCGGTGAAAACCAGGTGCTGACCGCCACCTCCCTGGGTAGCGACAACAAAGTCTACGCCAGCAACTGGAAAGGCCCGCAAACGGGAGGTCAGTTCGGCAAAGACCAACGGGCAACGGTCAACCAGGTGGGCAGTGGCAACGTGGCCAGCTTCACCCAGGACGGCGTCGGCCACATCATGACGACCCATCAGTCAGGCACTGGCAACGCAACCACCATCAGCCAGGCCGACAACTACAACGAGCTGTACTTTGATCAGAACGGCAGCGACAACATCCTCATCGCAGACCAGCGCGGCACCACCAACCTGGCCCAGGGCTTCTCCAACGGCAACGGCAACAGCACCACGTTCGAGCAGTCCGGCAGTGGCAACCAGGCGTTCACCGCACAGCTGTATGGCAGTGACAACCAGATCACGGTCAAACAGGCCGACACTCTGAACGTGGCTTACGTGACCCAGGGCGGGACAGGCAACATCGCCCGTGTCGACCAGAGTGGGGTGACGCAACTGGCGACCGTGCAGCAATCCGGCTCGGCCAACCAGGCGACCGTGTTTCAGCAATAAGCCCGAGGTAAAAAAACCGCGGCCCCCTTCATACAGGGCTGCGGTTTTTTTATGGCTGTGCGAACAGAGTGCCTGCCATGGCCAGCAGTTGTGGTTTGTGTCGGGGCGCGGATGTTGTGAGCACTGTAAAACCTGTAGGAGCTGGCTTGCCTGCGATGCTGACGCCGCGGTGCTTCAGGCTCATCGAGGTGATGCTTTCGCGAGCAAGCCCGCTCCCACAGCAGGTAGGTTTGTGTCAGGGCGCGGATGTTGTGAACACCTTAAAACCTGTGGGAGCTGGCTTGCCTGCGATGCTCACGACGCGGTGTTTCAGGCTCATTGGGGTGATGCTTTCGCGAGCAAGCCCGCTCCCACAGCGGGTGGGTTTGTGTCAGGGCGCGGATGTTGTGAGCACCTTGAAACCTGTGGGAGCTGGCTTGCCTGCGATGTTGACGCCGCGGTGTTTCAGGCTCATCGAGGTGATGCCTTCGCGAGCAAGCCCGCTCCCACAGCAGGTGGGTTTGTGTCAGGGCGCTGATGCTGTGAGGCTGACGCCGCGGTGCTTCAGGCTCATCGAGGTGATGCCTTCGCGAGCAAGCCCGCTCCCACAGCATGAGGTTTTGTGTCAGGGCGCGGATGCTGTGAGCACCTTAAAACCTGTGGGAGCTGGCTTGCCTGCGAGGCTGACGCCGCAGTGTTCCTGACTCACTGCGGCTGTACCATCTGCAGTTCGGTCATTCAGCGTCAGGGTCGACTTTGTTCTGGGTCAGGTAACGGCCCAGTGTCTCGTTCTGCAATGGGGTTGAACTGTCCCCCGCCACTTGCCACATCTTGCGCTCAATACCCTGGGCCACCAGGTGCCCGACCGCCGATTCAATGGCCGACAACACACACAGCTGCGCCGGTTCGTTGGTGGTGTAACCCACTTCGGCCTCAAGCAGTTTCTTGAATTCGATGAACTTGAACACCCCGGCACTGCGGCCTACCGAGTAGATGGTCTTGCTGGTCATGACATTCGCCAGCACCTGGCCGCTGCGCACGTCCACCGCCCGCAGGTTGACCGACACCTGATCCACCCGGTATTCCCGGGAAATATCGATGCCCAGGTACCGCGCACCCTCCCCGCCGCTGCGCACGTTGGTGTCGTAGGCAATGATGCCGCCTTCGAGCATCAGGTTTGCCGCCTGCAAGGGGGGCAACTCACCCTGGATATTGACCGGAGTGTCGGCTTTTTTCTGCGAAGCACGAATGATCTTGCGCTCGGTCAGCAGGTTCTGCAGGCCTTCACGCTCAAGCACCACGAACCAGCCACTGGACTGCATGGCGTCCATCAACATGCTCGCCGCACCCTGGGTGACGCTCGTGGAAAACGAACTGGCCGGCGTCGGTTTGTATTGCCCGGTCTGATCGCGAAAGTTGTAAACCACCGCCATCAAGCGGCCTTTGGGCCGGGGCATTTTCAGCAAGTCGTAGTAGGTCGACGCCCGGGGTGTCAGGGTCGGTGCCTCGGTGTCCTGTTCGGCCGATACCGTGTCACGCAGGCTGCAACCCTGCAACGCAACACACAATAGCCCCAGCATCAGTATTGTCTTCATGTCCATTACTCCCCATCGCCCCAAAGCCCCATCAGGGAGCGAGGCCATTAACCCGGATTTCCGAGATTTCACCGGTCGCCCGGTCGGTCACGACAATGGTCAGTGCACCGGAATCATCGGTAACGTTGACGATAAAAGCGTCAGTGGACAGGCTCCCCGTGTTGCCGGTGGAGATGTTGTCCAGCAACTGCCCCAGCAACCGCGACTGCAATTGGCTGGTAAAGCGTTCAAGGGCCGAGGTCCCGACAGGCGTGATGCGCGCCTTGATGTCGGGATCGTCAAAGTCATTCTGTGACTGGGCATTGTTCAGCAACCAGGTGCCGTTCAACGGGTTGCCGCCAAACGACGGGTTGATGGGCGTGTAGACCAGCTCTGTGGCCTGGGCCAGGCCACACCCTCCCAGGCATAACAGCCAGAGGCAGGCACGCTGCGAACGTGATTTTGTTTTCATAATTCGTCCCTCTCAAGGTCCGTGGTGTCTTGCAACAAGGTTTCCAGCTTGCGCTGGACAATCTGCATGCGGACCAGGTCGGCGGCCTCGTAGGCTTCGTCCTTGAGTTCCACAGTGTTGGGAGCCAGGAAGCGGCGATACACCAGGCGTTGCTGATATTCCACCGTGACCAGGCTGCCCCAGCGCGCCGAAGGTCGCTCGCGTACCACCAGGTTGAAATCCATCGGGCTGGTGGCACGCAGGCGTTCACTGAACGAGTAGTAAAAGTCATGGCCAATGTGTGAAATCGTGTCATCCACGATAAAACCGAGCATTTCTTCGTCTCCCCTGGCAGCAGAAAGCGGCATTAACAGAGCCATGACCACGGCGGCCAATGTGCGACCGTTCATGGCTGCACCCCCTGCAGGCCGCCGGACTGCCCCTTGGCCCGCTGTGGGGTGCCGTCGAGAAAGGCTTTTTCGGCCACAAACTGCCAGTCCTTGTAACTGGCCATGCCGTTGAAGTCCGACCACTGGCTGGGAAAGTCCGCCTGCTTGAGCGGCTTGACGGTAGAGGGGCTGCTGACCCCCGTGATACGACCGTCGAAACCGCGCTGCAGGGTCCACTCGCCGCCTCCGATCGGGTCTGGATAGAGCTGGCGGATATGGTGTTTGGCATCGGGAAAACGCTCGTCCTGCAACAGGTCTTCGAGGGCTTTCGGGTACTGGGCCAGGCCCGGCGAGGCGCGGTAGTAGCTGCGTAACGCCTGGGCATATTGAGTGCCAACCCAGAGCAACTGGCGCTCGCTGTCGCGGCGCGCGGCGGTCGACCACAGCTGGCCAGCACTGGCCAATCCCATGCCCATGACCATGATCAGGAACAACACGCCCAGGTAGGTGAACCCGCCCTCGGCTGACGGCTTACCACTCGGAATAAAGACTGCCATCACGCGCCCTCCCTGTAGCACCGCTCTTGATGTCTGCCACCCCACCCGCCACGCCTTCGGGAGGTGGAACCACAACCCAGGTGTCCTTGCGTTCGGCAATCGGGTCCATGGGTGAATTGCGCAAGTAGCGCTGTTCCACCAATTGCTCAAGGGATTCGGGGTAGTGCCCGGTATCGCCGTAGTAGTGGTCCAGGGCTTCGCGCATCGCCGAGAGGCTCTGGCGCAGCGTGGTTTCCTTGGAGGCCTCAAGGCTGTTGAAGTAGCGCGGCAAGGCGATGGTCATCAAGGTGGCGATGATTGCCATGACCACCATCAGCTCCAGCAGGGTAAAGCCTTTTTCCCGGCGCATAAGCTCACCACTCCCGGTACGCAATGCCGTTGAGCCCTTTGCCCCGGGCCTTGGAGTACACGTCAAACACGTCCTCACCTTCACGCGGGCTTTGCGCCGAGCTGTCATAGGAACGCAGCCCCCAACCGCCCTCGTCGTCGCGCTTGACGGAGGTCAGCGGGTCATGGGGCACGCGCCGCAGAAAGTAGAACTTGGCGCCCTTGGCGCTGCGCACATCACGTACTCCGTCCACCAGCACTTGCAGGTTCGGCGGGTAGCCACTGCTGTTCAGGGACTTCTCGATGTAACCGGCGTCGAACGCACGCTTGTAGGCGTCGATGGCATCGCGAATCTGGTACAGGGACGTGCGCAGGTCCTGCTCCTTGCCCCGGCGCACCACGGTCTCGGTCAGCGGCGCCGCCATGCCGGCCAGGAGGCCGATCAGGGCTAGCGTCACCACGACTTCGATCAAGGTAAAACCACGTTGCGAGGCGTTCATGATCAAGGCTTCTCTACGAAAACTTGGGTGGAGGCAGCCATCGGGCTGTTGATGATTTCGGTCCGGGTCGCCGGTTCCATCCCACGTTCAGGGGCCTGTATGTGCATGCTTGTCTCGGTGCCTGTCGGGAACTCCATGTCCGAAGGGCTCTGGTACGGCAGGTTGCGCACGATGCGTGGGGTGATCGACAGCACCAGCTCCGATTGGCCAACGGTGTCCTTGTTGCTCCCGAACAGCCGGCCCAGCCAGGGAATGTCACCCAGCCCGGGGATTTTGTTGCCGCTGGCGCCATGGTCGTTGCGCACCAGCCCGGCAAGAATCTGGGTTTCACCGTCATGCAGGCGCAGCGTGGTCTGGGCGTTGCGGGTGTCGACCTGAACCGGAATCGTGCCTTGGCGGGTGGGTTGCAGCGGCGTGGCGTTACTGACTTCCAGGGCGATCTTGATCGCCACTTCGTTGTTCAGGTGCACGGTGGGCTGGACTTCGAGCTTGAGACCGACATCCAGGTAGGTGACGCTCTCGGTGATCACCGGGCCCTGGGTCGAGGGCACTGCGGTGGCGCTGATGATAGGAACGCGCTGACCGATGTGGATACGGGCCTGTTCGCGGTTGCTGACCCGGATCACCGGGCTGGCCAGGGTGTTGATGTCGTTATCCTGAGCGTTGATCTTGGCCTGGGGCGATGGCGAGATGCTGATCCGGCTGGAGGTGATGCCTTTGAGTTGATCCAGTACCGTCACGTCCCCGCCCGCACTGTTCAATACACCGAAGGTGTTCGGCCATTGCAGGCCAAGGTCGAGAATGCGCTGGCGGGCCACTTCCATGACTTCCACTTCCAGCACCACTTCAGGGTTGGACTGATCCTGGGATTGCAGCAGTTTTTCCGCCATGCGAACCGCATCTTCGCTGTCGCGCATGGTCAGGGTGTTGAGGCGCTCGTCTACAAACACATCGCGGGTTTTGAGCATGGTCTTGATCATGTTCAGCGCGGTGTTGGCGTCGATGCTGGTCAGGTAGAAGGTGCGCATCACCAGCTCCTGATAGTCCTTGAGCTTCTGCGGCGAGTCCGGGTAGATCAGCAAGGTGTTTTCGTTCACCACTTTCTGGTGCAGCTGGTTCTGCTGCAGCAGCAAGGCCACGGCGTCTTCGATACGCACGTCACGCACGAAGATGGTGGCTTTCATGTCCGGGCGCAGGTCCTTGTCGAAGATGAAATTCAGACCGGCTACCTGGGACAGCACTTCGAAGATTGTCTTGAGGTTGGCATCGCGAAACTCCAGGGTCACCGGCCGGTCAAGACGGGTACGCAGTTGCGGGTACTGCACGACATTGCGGCTCTGAACCAGGCGAATGTTGCCTTGCAGTTCCAGGGCGCCGTCATTTGTCGGGTCCAGTTCCAGGATCTGTTTGACCTGACGGTCGGCGCCGTAGATGTCGCCGCGACGCAGGTCGCCACGGGCCAGTTCCAGCTTCTCATCCATGCTGCGCAGGTAGTCCAGTTGGCGCAGGGAGTCCTGGGCACGCCGGTTGTTCGGCTCGATGGTCAAGACCCGGCCGTAGCCCATGCGGGCTGCCGCAAAGCTGCGCTTGGCGCGGTCCTGGTCGGCTTCGGTCATCAGCGCCGTAATGGAACGGGCGCGACCATGGCTCAAGGCAAGGTGCAATTCGGTGTCGCGGGGGTTCTCGCGCAGTCCGTCCTCGATCCGCGCCAGGCCAGCTTCGTACTGGCCCGCCTCGATCAACTCGTTCGCCTCCTTTTGTGCGACCTTTGCGGTGCTGCACGCGACGAGCGCGGCGCATAAGCCAAGGCTCATCATCAAACGGGATCGGTTCATTGCGAGCTCCCCACAGACAGTGTCTGAGACAAGTGCAGCGGCAGGTACACGAAGCTCAGTTCCACATCGGAAATGCCCTCGATCCGCCACGTCTTGTCGATTACGTCGCCTTTGCGCACGACGTATATTTTTTCTCCGTCCTGCAAGAACACTTGCAGGTCGCGACGATCATCAAGCCTGCCGACAAATTGAAAGGGCATGGGCGGTACGGTCGGGGCTTGTTCGACCGGGGTCACGTCAACGGGTTGTTCGATGACCGTGGCGAGGACCGCTGCAGCTTTCCAGCTGTGCGCGGAAAACAGGTCGCCGACCGGGCTCAGGTCGCGGATCGGTGCTGCCTTGACCGTGGCCGGTGCGGCGGGCAAGGCTCCCCGCAGAGTGGAAGGACCCTTGCCCCCCGGGGTGGCGACCACGAGCTGATCGTCACTCTCCTCTGCCGGTTGCAGGTACCCGGCGCCCCAGGTCAGCGCCGCAGCCACGGCGAAGAATCCTGCCCAGCCCACCACGCGTTTAGTGTTCATCATGACCTCGACAGATAAAGGGTCATGCGGATCCGGCCAGTCAGGTCGGTGTCGGCGATCTTTTTACGTTGAAACTCCACGTCCTCCACCACCACCGCAGGCAACTGCCCCAGCAAAGCGTGGAGGAAACGGCGCAGTTGCGGATAACTGCCGCGCACCGGCAGCAAAATCTGATAACGCGCCAGGTGAGTCTTGGGGTCGATGCCCAGGGAGTATTCGCCACGGGCCAGGGTGATGTGCTCCTGGGCGGCCAGCGCGTAGATCTTGTCGATGGCCACGGTTGCCTGGGGCTGGGACGGCAGCTTGCTGCGAAAATCGTCGAGCTGGCGTTGTGGTCCGGCCGGAGCCGCCACGCTGCCGTCTTCGACACGGGCCAGGTACTCGCTGGCTTCACGGGTCTGTTGATTAAGCTGCTGCAGCGCTTGCCAGTCGGGCATCAGCACGGCCGGGCCATACACCAGCGCGACCAGCACCAGCGCCGCTCCGGCCAGACCGGGAACGCCCAGGCGTTGCAGGTACTCGTAAATGATCAGTCTAGGGATTTGCATCGCCTATCTCCCAGGTTGCCGACAGGTTGAATTGCACCGGGTGTTCCGGCACGTTGGCGACGATTTCGTGACTGAGCAGTGACACATCGGACAGCTCGTCACTGGCCTCAAGGCGCCGGTGAAAGTCGAGCATGGCTTCCAGGTCGCGGGCTTCGGCACTGATCCGCACCTGGCCCTTGCGTGCATCCGGGGTCAGGGTCAGCAAGGCGATGTTGTCCAGCGGCAGGCTTTCCAGGGTGGCAAACAGACGCTCCCACGGGCGGCGCAATTGCTGGGAAACCTTGCGCATCTCTGCCAGGTTCTGCGCCTGTTCGCGGGTTTGCGCTGGCGTCAGGCCACCCTTGGCACCGCTGTTGCCGGTCAACACGTGTTGGGTGGTCTGCAGGTCGCCTTGCTGTTGTCGGGCCTGGGCACTGAAATGCTGCTGACCCACAAGGCAGCCCGCTGCCAGCAACACACCGGCCACCAGCAGGCTCCAGCCCAGAGGGCTCGAACGGCGAGGCGGCTGAAAATCCAGATTGAGCGCGCGCATGTCAGGCCACCGCCCGGGACATGGCATGCAGGCTGTCACGCACGCCCGTACGGTCCTCATCCAGGGAACAGAGCTGCACACCCGGCACCTCGGGCGCAGAATCCAGGCGTGCTGGCGCATGCAGGTAAACATTCAGTGGTCGCTCGTTACTGGAGGCTTGCAGCTGGATTTCACGGCTGATCAACGCACTCAGTGCGGCATCGCTGTCGCTGCTGCCCACCGAACGCACCGCCACCCATCGCCCTTCTCGCGCCAGGAGCAACACGCTGCGCACCGGTTCGGCCACGACAAAAAGGAAATCATCCGTACCCAGGCGTTTATCGAAGTGATTGAACGCGGCCATCAAGTACGGCTGGACCGAACTCAGGCGCAGGCCACGTCCGGCGACCAGGCTGCGCAAACGCTCCAGCAGTGCTTGAGGCAAGGCGGCCGCAATCCGGTCGTAGCCTGCCGGTTCGGCTGACAGCACCAGGCTCCAGGCTTGGCTATGGGCGCCGTAGAGGTCCTCGAAACACAGTTTGGCGAACCCCAGCAGTTCATCGGGACGGCTGATCTGCTCGCTCCAGGGCACCAGGCAAAAGCGGCTGAAGTGCCCGGAAATCACCACCCGCAATTGAGCCCCGCTCGCCGCATGTTCGCCCAGCAGACGGTCGAGGGTTTCCAGGGCTACCGCCCAGGCATGAAAACCCTCGTCGATAAAGCCGACGCTGCTCAGCCACCGGGTTTCGCCGCCCAGGCACCGGCCCAGGCCGACACCACTGGCGCCGACCACGGCCACATACTGATCACGAGATAAAAGTGACACGATTGATCTCCTCGAGCGTGGTCCGCCCTTCCATCACCAGTTCCAGGGCAGACTCGCGAAGCAGGCGCAAGCCACGGCTACAGGCCACGGCCTTGATTTTTGCAACAGGCTGACGCTCGACGATCATCTGGCGCAGTTCATCGTCCAGGTGCAGCAACTCGGCAATGGCCGTGCGCCCGCGATAACCGGTGCCCCGGCAATGGCCGCACCCCTTGCCGTGGACAAAGTTGTAGGCAGCCACCTGTTGTGGATCGAGGCCGGACAGTTGCAGCTCATCGGCACTGGGCTGATACGGCGTGCTGCACGTGGCACAAACCAGGCGGATCAGCCGCTGGGCGAGCACCGCGTTAAGGGCCGAGACCAGGCTGTAGGGATCGATTTCCATTTGGGTGAATCGGCCAATCACGTCAAACACGTTGTTGGCGTGGATGGTGGTGAACACCAGGTGCCCGGTGAGGGCTGACTGCACGGCGATCTGCGCGGTGTCGGGGTCACGGATTTCACCGACCATGATCTTGTCCGGGTCATGGCGCAAAATCGAGCGCAGGCCCCGGGCGAAGGTCAGGCCTTTTTTCTCGTTGACCGGAATCTGCAGGACGCCCGGCAGCTGGTATTCCACCGGGTCTTCAATGGTGATGATCTTGTCCACGCCGTGGTTGATCTCGGTGATCATGGCGTAGAGGGTGGTGGTCTTGCCGCTGCCGGTGGGACCGGTGACCAGCACCATGCCGTAGGGTTCGGCGGCCAGCCGCCGCAGCTGGCGCAGGGTTTCATCGGCGAAGCCCAGGGCCTGCAACTGTACGCCGCTGACCTTGTCGGCCAGGTCCTGCTTGTCCAGCACCCGCAGCACCGCGTCCTCGCCGAAAATGCTCGGCATGATGGACACCCGAAAGTCGATCTGGCGGCCACTGATGCCAATCTTGAAGCGGCCATCCTGAGGCACACGCTTTTCGCCGATATCCAGTTCGGCCATGACCTTGACCCGGGAGATCACCTGTTCGGCGAACTCGCTGCCCTGAATCTTGCTGATGTTGTTCAGCACCCCGTCGATCCGGTACTTGATGACCAGGCCGGCCCCGGTAGTGCCCAGGTGAATATCGCTGGCGTGCATTTTCAGCGCGTCATACAGGGTCGAGTTGACCAGTTTGACCACCACGCTGGCATCTTCACTGATGCTGGTCAGGGACAGGCTTTGCAGGTTGTCGCTTTCGACATGGGCATCGGCCTGGGCGTTGAGCGATTCCACGGCATGAAAGCTTTCTTCATGACGGGCCAGGTAGGCCTTGAGGTCATCGGCATGCACCAGGTACAGCGGCGCGCCGTGGAGGCAATCATCGATCCAGGCCAGGCGCGCAGTATCAAAGGGATCGGCAAACACGCCAATGACCGTTTCGTCATGGCGCAGCAGCATGAATTCGCGTTTCAGGCACTGGGCCAGCGTGACCCGATCGAAAATCGGGGTGGCCTTGAACAGGGTGTCGGTATCCAGAACGGGGTAGTGCAACGTGCGGCCGAGGCATTCGATGAAAGGCATGGGGGCCAGTTCACAGAGTACCCCCAGGGCTTCGAGCACCCGTTCGCCTGAAGTGACGGCAAGGGCGCGGGCCTGGGCCAGTTGTTCACTGGAGAAAGGAGGCGGTACGCAGTCCAGCAGTGCCGGTTCCACGGCAAGGGATAGACGGTCCATGGCTTGCTCTCCAACGCCGGGGGCTTGACGCCCTGTCGACGCGGCGAGCAATTGCGGCCTGGACCGGAACGGCTTGTCGCGCCACTACTTCCCGGTGAGCAAGCGTTCGTCGTCTTGGGCAAGGGAGGCCGGTGTTCGTCGGCGATCCTCCAGCACCCAACTGCCGTCGTACAGCTGCAGCGGGAAACTTTGATTCCTGTTCTTGCGTCGTTCGACGAATCCTTCAGCGCGTGGGTGGCTGCTGCCCGGTTGGTCCTTCACCTCTAAAAGGTCAAAAATTGCTCGTGCCAGTTCTGCCAATGGAAACGGTTTGAACAGGATATGACTGACCCCACGCTGGCGGGCCCGATCACACACTTCAGTGGTGGGGTGCCCGGTAATCAGTACAAAGTGGCATGTCCTGTTCTGGCGAACGGTATCGAGAACTTCAAAACCTTCCATATCGGGCAAGCGGTAATCGAACACCACCACATCGGGTGCAAAAACCTCGGCTACACCAATGGCCCTGGCACCTTCATGCGCTATCTGGACTTCCAGCCCCTGCGCCTGCAGATAATCCTGCAGGTTTTGCGCAAGCAGCTGTTCGTCATCAACAACCAGTACTTTGTTCACCAAGGTGGACTCCTCGTAACAGCAGGTCCGAGTATCAAGCCTGACGGAGTGCTCACCTTACTTAGGCTTGAGCACACTTCATGCCAGGCAGCACGCAGCGCTTTGGGCTGCTGTATCTGCTTGATACTCATCATAAAAAATTATCCCTGTTACTCCATCCCCCAAAGGCGGGGACGTGTACGGGTGTGGCTTGAAGCTTTTCCCCACTTTTGGGGCCAGCTTCAGTAATTGTCAGTGCGCTCGATGCGGTTGCGCGACCGTAGCTGCTCCAGGACCTGAAGGCGCGCTTGCGACTGTTGCTGTTGGGCGAGGTAAGTGCGAACCATTGCAAATCCCTGCTCCTCTGTGACATCAACTGCATCCAAGTGGTTCTGCAAATAAATAAGATGCCAGCCCACCGCAGTGCGTACCGGTTGGCTGATGTCGCCAACGGCCATGGCAAAGGCCACCGCGTCGAATTCGGGCAGCATGCGCCCCTTGGGAAAATAGCCAAGATCACCGCCTTCGCTGGCGGACGAACCTTCGGAACGGCTTTTGGCAACGTTTGCAAAGTCAGCGCCCTGAGTAATTTCCCGACGTACCTCTACCAAGCGTAGACGCGCAGCCTCGATTGTGGCGGCGCTAGCACCCTGAGCCACCTTGATCAGGATATGCCGGGCATGGACTTGCTCCGGCCGATTCATCTCGCTGCGGTGTTCCTCATAAAAAGCGCGGACCTGCTGATCGTCCGGCGCACCGACGGTTGTCAGTTCGGCAAACACCTTCTGGGCCGCCAGTTCGCGGCGGGTGTACTCGGTATAACTGGCCTCGTCGAAACCCGCGTCGTTGAGCCTGCGCGCAAACACTTCGGACCCGCCCACCGCAGTGCGCGTCTTCTCGACCTGGTCGTTCACCACCGCATCACTGATCACAACGTCGCGCTTGACGGCCTCCTGCCATAGCAATTCCTTGTCAATCAGGGCGTCCAGTGCCTTTCGCCGTAATTGCTGATACGCCTTGGGGTTGCGAATATTGCCCACTGCCCGCCCCTGGTCTTCCAGGTACTCGGCGAAATAACGCTCGAGGCGAAATGCGGGAATTTCCTCGCCATTGACCCGTGCCACGACGGGCTCGTTGCTGCACAGCGCCGCGGGGCCCCAGAGGGTCAGCAGGATCAACCAATTATTGAGTTTCATAAGGGGTCTCCGGTCAGGGCATCGCAGCAACGGGTTTATAGGGGGCTACCAGATAAAAGCGCTGGTCCGGCAGTTCCAGTGCGACCACATGGGCCCCATTGAGGCCCAGGCGGCGGCCGGGGCCGAAGCTGATCTGCGGCGTCAGCCCGGTGGCAAAGTCATGCAGCCCTTCCAGGGCACTGACCAGTTTTTCGCGACTGGCATCCCTTCCGGCCTGCTTCATGCCCTCGGCGAACAACAGCATCGAGCTGAAGGCGCCTACTTGCACAAAGGCATGCTGCCCACCCAGGCCCTCGGAATCGCGCACCTGCGTCAGCGCCAGGCGTCCGGCCGGGGTCCAGTCACTGGGTATGAAGGGGTAGGCAATAAACACCCGGCGGGAAAACTCGACGGGGACCTGGAACAGGTCCCCCGCCACCTGTTGCGCCGTGGCAAACAGATAAGGCGCCTGCCCTGCCCCCTGAAAACGGTTGGCGAGGCTGCTGAAACCGCCACCGCTGCCCAGGTAGAAAACCGAACGGCAGCCCGAGGGAAACGACTCTTGCGCAGGGTCGTAAGCCTGCACATGAACGTCCTGCCAGGCATGAGCCTGTAAATAGAGGCCAAGCTCGTCCGCGGACTTCTGCTGTCCGGGCGCACCGGAGTAAAGGACCCACGTTGGCCCCTGCAACGCCACAAGCTCCTGGCTGGCAAAGTCGGCCAAGGCAATCAACTGCTCGCGCAACCCCGGCAAGGGTTCGAAAATCAGCCTGCTGGACTGGCTCGTACCGAGCAGCGACAACGCCCCTATCAGTGGAACGCCGGCCTGCTCCAGATGGCGTGCAAGCTCGGTGTCGAGTGCCGGGGCCAGGGGCGCGATCAACGCGAAGATCTGCTCCTGATCAATCAGCCGGTCCAGCGCCTGCCCGGCACTGGCGCGATCCGGACCGGGATCGAGGATGGTCAGGCGCAGCTGGCGACCATGAATGCCACCCGCCTGGTTGATTCGCTTCACAGAGCCATTGAGCACCCCGGCGATGGTGGCGGCCTCTTCGGCCAGCGGTCCTTCGGAAGGCAGCAACGTACCCAGGGTGATGCTGTCGCCCTCGAGGCCGGGATCACGATCGTCCGCCACGCGCTTGAGATAAGCCGTGAGATTGCGCTGGTCGTTGATCGACAGGACGAACTGCGGCATGGCCGGGTCGAGCCGATTGCCGCCGGGGTCACGGCCTTCCTGAATGGCCCGGGCCAGCGCACCGTCCGAGTACGCCGGGTAGCTGCGGCCATTGATTTGCTGCTGGCCATGAATGCTGCTCAGGCGCGACCAGCTCAGGTCTGGCGGTCGTACACCCCCCTCCGGGCGCCCGAGCCCGTCGGTGCCGTGACAGTTGGCGCACGGCAAGCTGGTGGCGGGCAACAACATACCGGCGGCGCCGACCCTGGCCATGATCGGTTCACCACTCGCCGACACTCCTTCACGGTACAGGCGCTTGCCGGCACTTTCAGAGGGGGTCAGAGGCAATGCCTGGGCACAGGCAATTGCGCCTGTGAGCAGTAACATTGCAAGGGCGAGTGAGGTTTTCATGGGGCACGCTCAACGCCCGGCTACAGGCATTGTCAGCAGCTGCAAGCGCTGGGCAATGGCCGCCGCCGGGGCATCGGGGCGGATCTTGCTCCAGCGTTTGTTGGCCACATCACCGACAATCAGTTGCGTGGAGTGTTGCTCGGGGGTTGGCACGATCTGGCCAATGCGCCCCAGTACCAACTCCATCTGCGCCTTGTTGCCGGTCAAAAAAAGCCAGTGGGGATCGTCGACCCCTTGTTTCAAGGTGTAAGCCTTGAGCACCGCCGGTGTGTCACGCAGCGGATCACTGGTAAGGGAAATGAAAGTAATGCCATCGGCCTTGTCCCCCAACACCTCACGCACCTCCTTGAGTTTGCGGGTGATCAACGGACAGGCATCGTTGCAACTGGTGAATATCACGTTCAGCAACACCACACGGTTTTCCAGGGCGTCGCTGTAGAAGCGCAGGGTCTGACCGTTCTGGTCCAGCAAGGGGGTGTCGGTAAACCAGGTTCTGGCATCACGGGTGCCCGTGGACGGAGGGGCTACAGCGGCAACCGCCGCCGGTGCTTCAGAGGCTGATTGCGAGTGCCCTTCGTGGGCGAGCGTCACGCTGCTGAACAGGCAAACGCACACACTCATGGCCATGCGGTCGAGGATTTTCATGGCTGCTGCTCCATTGCAACGGCGGTGTGTTTGGCATGGGCACCGCGCTGACCCCTGAGTTTTTCCACTTCGTGGATCAGCACCGCCGGGTCAGTGAAACCGTAAAAACGGGTCCAGTGCCGGCTATTGCCGTCGCCCACCAGAATCAGCGGTGCATGATTTTTCAAGTCGCCGCCGAACGTACCCAACCCCTTGAGCGTGTCATTGACCGACTGGGTCGAACCCGTCAGCCAGCTCCAGCCCGGCCCGCTCTGAAAGGCACGGGCGTATTCATTCAACCGGCCGCTGTCGTCACGCTGCGGGTCGATGCTGATGGAGACCAGTTGCACTTCGCTGCCCACCCGCGCGCCCAGCTGTTTCTGCACCTTGCCCATGATGGAGGACACCACCGGGCAAACCGTAGTACAGCTTGTGTAGATGAAACTCATGACCACGATTTTGTTGGCCACCAGATCCGGCTCCAGATGGACCGACTTGCCGTTCTGATCAACCAGCGCGACGTCGGCAAAACTGACTGGGGCGCCCTGGGTGCTGGCGGGGGTCGCCGTCATGTCATGGCCGGCATGTTCATCCGCCGAATGGGCCTGGGCCTGGCCGATACCGCAGGCCAGCAGCCAGAGGGTCGTTAGAGCACAATGGGCAAATCGGTTCATGTCGATTTCCTCTTCAATGAGCAGCGCCGGGAAGTACCCGCACGCTGGCAAAAGTCTTGTCGTCGAAGCCCGCGCCAAGGGACGCTGCGCGCACATGCAGGTACCAGGCACCTGGCTGGTCGAGGGTCAGCGGGACTTCGTAGACGCCCTCTCCCACCTCCCGCGCCGCCACCGCCTGTGCCCGTGAGGACGGCGCGAGGAAGTAGCGCACCTGAACATCCCCGACCCCGCTGCGCCGGGTTTTCTGCTTGCCCTGAACAATGCGAAAACGCACCACGTAAGGGCTGCCAAGGGGCGTCGTGGAGGTATCGAGCATGAACTCGACCTTGGGCACGCCCGCCACCCGGCTCGCCTCTGTCGCCGGTTCTACATCCGCCGTGAAGCAGTGGATGATGTTCGGCTGATTGAGCAGGAAGGCCACATCGAAACGTCCGGCGGGGGGCAGCTTGATCCGAGCGCTGTAGAGCCCCGGCGAGACTTCACGCAGGCTGCGGTCAATCACCAGCGCGGCCCGCGCCACTTGCCCGCGGTTGGGGTAGCCGGACATCGGGGCATTCATGCCCTCGGCGTAGAAGTAGGTGGTGTTGTCCACCGGGTTGACCACGAACACCGCATTGTCGTCCCGCGACACCGCCAGGCTTGAAGCCAGGGGCAAGTCACCGGCCAGGCGCGGCGCCTGTGGGCCTGCTTCGAAGCCCTGGGTGATCGGGGTACGCCCTTCCCCGAGCGACGCGAGGTTGATCATCGTGACCTTGGCCGACGCCAGGCCCCGGATGTAGGCATAGGCCTTGGTGAACACCACTTGATAGGGTTCGGCGGACACCGCCACGTCATGGATCAGCGAATCGTTGCTGGCATCGATGACCGACGCCTGGTTTTCCAGGGTATTGAGCACAATGCCAAAGCGTCCGTCGGCGCTGAAACCCATGGGCCCCAGGCCCTGCTTGAGCCTGATGACCCGTCGTACCGCCAGGCTTTGGGTGTCGACCACCGTCACCGTACCGTCCTTGCCATCCGCTACATAGACGGCCTGGGACAGTGGCGAAATGGCGATCGACAACGGGTGTGAGCCAGTCTTGAGCTGCTTGCTCAGGGTCAGGCTGGCGATGTCGATGATGCTCACCGTGCCGTCATCGCGGTTGCTGACAAACGCATGCCGACTGTCCTTGCTGAACGCGATCTCATGATGACCGGCGCCAGTTGCCAAATACTTGAGTGGCTTGAGGCTCTGCGCATCGATCACCGTGACCCCGGACTGCTCGCGGGCCTTGGCGTTGTTGCCCACCCACAGCAGGCGTTCGTCCGGTTGCAGGGCCACGCGCACCGGGTTGCTGCCCGCCGCAACCGAGTCGATCAGCTTGAATTGCTCGCTGTCGATCACCGCCACTGCATCGGCTTTGGGCATGGACACAAACACCCGCTTATTGTCTCTGGGCGTGATCCAGTCCATGGGCGGCTGTTTCAGGTCGATGCGCGATAACGTACTGGTGATCCCCCCCACTGACACTTGCGGGTCAACCACCGACACACTGGCATCACGATTCATCACCATCAGGAAATAGCTGTTGAGATCCAGCAGCGGCCGGGCGCCGATGCTCGACTTGAGAAACACCCCGACTCGCGACTTGCAGCTGTGCTCACGCCCCTGGGCCAGGTCGGCGGCAACGGCCTGGGGGTCGAGCCAGGCACCCGGTGCAACCCCCGCCAGAGGCTGGCCAGACGTGGCGTCGGTGATCCGGAAACGCACATCGGCGAACTCACCTTCACGCAGTACGCCGTCTTTGGCCAAGGGCTGTACATTCAAGGTGACGGTCACACCGTCACGCACCAGCGTTTGTTCGCCCTTAGCCTGTGGTTCGGCCGCCCAGCACACGCCCCCCAGGGCGCACAGTGTTGTTGCGAGCATCCACCCACACACACCGGTTCCAATGGCCTTGTTCATTGTCTTTCTCCCCGTCAAGTTCCCGCATGCCGCCCCCCCTGAACAGCAGGAGCGGGCTTGCTCGCTCCTGCTGATACGCACGGCCCGTCAAGGCGTCGGCGCAGGTTCCAGCTCATTGGATACCCGTAACAATCCCCACAACCCGGCGGTGTTGCCGTAGGCGGCGTAATCCCGGAAGAGGTAGTCCCCCGGTATTGCATTGATGCCCCCGGCACTTGGGTGCATGAAGCTGAAGTGCGCCGCCGGAAGGACGCTTTCATGGGCGCCGATGTACATCGACATCGGGTTCAGGCCAAACCGTACCGAGCCCACGCCAGGCGTACCCATCGGATAGCCACCGGTGTCGCTTTTTTCCGACTGGAACGGGTTGACTGACCACACGTGTCCGTCGAGCTGGAACGTGCTGCCACGACTGCCGCCGGTAGGCATCAGGATGTGGGTGCGGAACGGTTGCCCCGGTTTCACATAGAGCACAGGGGTTTGCGGATCGCTTCCCACCAGGGCGTTGCTGTACGCCATGTGCGCATTGGGCACGTCAGCGTAGCCCCCGCCTTCTGCGTGGCCGAACGGTGCATCGGGGGCCAGCCCGAAGCGGTACCACAGCGGTTCGGCCTTGTAGTTGATCGCCATGCTGGAGTTGTCCTGCGGATCCGTAGGCACTCCCAGGCCTTCAGCCGCAATACCTTCCACTGGCCGACCACCCGCCCAGCGGATATTAAGGGCTTTTTGCCAGACCATCGCAAAGTCGCGGTAAACAGCCTGGCCCGGCGCAGTCACGCTGGCATTGACCTTGCGGATATCGTCAACCCAGGTGGCCCCCACCGGCAGGATACTCATGGCACCCCCCAGGCCTTTCTGCGGCTGTTTGATCACATCCGACGGGGTGAAATTCAGCCCGCCAAACTCCACGGCCGTGGCGTTGATGTTGTCGACGCTGCGCCCCAGTTGCGTGATCGGCTTGCCTTCGCGCTCCAGGTGACCGGCGTAGTACTGATAGGTGCGGGTCGGGTAGGCACCGCTGTTGCCAGCCCTGGGAGCCACGGTCTGCACCGGGTTCGCTCCCACGTTGGCACCATCGGACTTGGTGATGTCATACGCCAGCAATTGGGCATGCAGGCCAACATGGCTGGACGGACGCATCAAGTTGTTGCTGAAGGTGCTCGAGCCGTCACTGCCATTTCGATCACGCTTGACCACACCCTGCATCACGGCGGTCTGGGTCAGGTCGGGCATGACACTCGGCAGACGGTTTTCCAGTGTGATGTTGATGCAGTCCCCGGCCGTTGCGCGCAACACCAGCGGCTCGACGGGCACGCCGGGTTTGAGCTTGCCGCTGACCGGGTCCAGGTCGGCCTTGCGTACATAGAGGATGGCGGTCGGGTCATGCAGCGGACCGCTCTGGCCGCCGATGGTCATGGTTACCCCGTCCTCGGGATCGGTCACAGTGACACGGGGGATACTCACCGGCCGCGAGTTGTACACCAGGGTCCCGCCAGCGGGTTTCAATGGCCCGCCCACATGCTGGCCAATGCCTGCCGGATCGCCGAGGGTCAGCCCCAACGGATTGCCGAGGATGTCGTTGGCCAGTGCGGCGACGACTTCATAGTTGCGCTGCACAGTGGGACGGGTACCGATGCCGTTGGGGTTGGCGCTGATTCTTGGGCACGAGCCGTCGAAGGCCACGGTGTTGCGCATACCGGCCGGTTTCGGGTTGTTCGGCAGCGCAAACAGGTCGGTACGCTGGGCGGTGTAGTTGCGCATCACACCCCAGATCCCGCTCCAGTAACCTTCGATCGAAGCGTCCATCGAGTACAGGTAATCCCCGGTGGTCGCCGCCGAACTGGACAACATCGAGATCGGCGCGATAAAGCCCATCTGCTCGGAAATCCCGATCATCTGCGAAGCGCGCCAGCCGGAGTTGGAGCTGTTGCCGAAGCCCGAGCCGCTTTGCAGCCACTTCACGCCGTGCAGCGTCACGTTGTGCTCTTCTTCATGACCACCGGCATGTACCCGCAGCCGCACATTGTCACCCGTGTAAGTACGCAGCATTGGTGTGAACGGGTCGCCCGGTTCGGCGCCACCCCGGTTGATGTGCGGCGGAAACAGCGTGGTGCCGCCGGTTGGCCCGGTGGCGGACGTGATCAGGTTGGGCGCCAGGTTCATGGCCGGAATCGCCCGGTCGGTGCGGCTTTGCAGCGCATACGAGAGGTCGCCGCCCAGGCCGTCCGCCTGCATGCCACGCTTGCCGTCGGGGCCGACCTTGTTCGGGTCGTAAACCCGCAACGCCAGCGGTTCATTGCGGTAATTGATCACGAACATGCCAGGGTCATCCACGGAGATGGCCTGTGGGCATGGACGCGTTGGGCAACCCGCGACCCGTCCGCCCTGCACTTCGACAATGCCTTCAAGCAAGCTGCTGGCATTGCTGCGCACCGGCGGGTTGATGGCGTAGCGGAAGCTGTCCGCAGTGGCCGGAAACGCCTGGGGATTGGGCACGCCATTGGGCCCTGCGCCCACATACACACCGGCTTCATAGGCGTGCTGGAAATCGCTGTATTCGAGGAAGAACTCACGGAAGCTGTCGTTCTTGCCATCGCCGTCCAGGTCACCGGTGGACACCACGGCTTGCCACGAGGTCGGCCCGCCGTCCTGACGCGCGCCGCTGTAGAGGGGCTCGCCGGTTTCGGCGTGGAACCAGGTGGAACCGGCCGGTTCGGCCAGCACGGTGGCGTACAGGCCAATCTGTTGATGGGTCGACGGGCCCAGGTGGTCGTGGGTAAAGATGGTGCCCAGGCCACGGTCGATGCCTTTGATATTGACCACAGGGTCGACAAACCAGCGTTGCATCGCGGTGCGCGCACCCTCCCAGTCAGCCCGGCCGAACTGGCCGAAGTACGGGTGATTTTTGGCTTTCGGACAGGCTGGGGTGCCATCACGCACATCGGCCCCAGTGCACTGGTTGAACGTGCGGATGGCATGGATGCGTTCCTGCACGGCGCCGGGTGAAAGCACACCGTCTTCGTAGTTCCAGCCGTTGGCCGAGCCGTCTGCGGCAGTCAGGTCCCATTTAGGCAGGTGGATGTGTTGGCCAATGACGTCGGTGGGGGTCCGGACCTGATAATCGTCCATCTCATAGGTGGCCGGCACCAGGTTGGTCTGCTGGTACTGCACGCAGTCAAAGGTGTTCATGCGCATCACCAGAGGTTCTGGCGGACGCTGCTTGGTGATCACCGGCCAGGCGTCTTCCCACAAGGCCAGAATGCGCGCTTGCGGAAAATGGTAGCCAACCTTGTTGTACACCGCGTCGAACTGAATATTGGCTGCCTTGTAGATCCGTGGACGATCTGCAGTAAAGGTCGAAGAGCCGGTGAACGACATGCCGTCCATGCGCTCGCCGCTATTGAACTCGCCGGTCCCGGCGGCGCTGGTCAGGCGTTTTTGCCGATCATCCATGCACGGTTCGTAATACGGCGCGCCTGCAATGGGCAACGCGCCGTTGGTGCGGAAGTTGCGCGCGACGACTTGCTTGCCGGGTAACAGGGCAAAGCTGGGGTGGTCTTTTTTCGCGTGGAAGGCCATGGCGGCCTGTTCGACCTCGGTGCCCTCCTCAGGCATGTAGATCGGCTTGGCCCGCGTCACTTCCTTGGAAAAATCCAGCGAGGTCGTCACGGTGTGGGCCTTGCCTCCGGCAGAGAAGCCGGCCAGGGAGTGTCGTCCCAGGCCGCCGTCCCAGCCACCCGACTGAGCCGGGTCGAGGTTGGCCCACAACGCCTTGCCGCTGTTTTTCAGTGTCTGGGCCTTGCCCGCGTCGAGCATGTCCAGTGGCGGGGTCGGTGGGCGTTGGCCGACCGAGCTTTCCATGCCGCCGATCCAGAACGGATAGCCGGGGTTTTTCAGGCTGCCGTCAGCATTGCGGTTGGCTTCACTGCGATCCACCAGGGCCAGAGAACCAATGGCCTGGGCACCGCCACTGCGATGCACGCCGTCGTCATCATCGTCATCGTCATCGTCCCCGGCAGCGACCAGGGTCTCGCTGATTCTGGGTACTACAGCCACTTTGCCTGGCATCGGCGCCATTGCCTTGCCGGGCAACGGCACCACCGCAGGAATCGGGGTGCCCGCCACGATCTCTCCATCGGGCAATGCACGGGCACCGGATGCGGGTTTGCCGCTGCGCAAGGCAAAAGGCGTGGTGTGATAACCGTCGCTGCCCTGTTGTGACACTTCCAGCCGGGTGCCTTCTTCGAACACATCGTGCACCCGCCACATGGCCCACATGCCCTGGGCAAAGTGCGGGTAGAAGTGGCAGTGATAGATTGCATCACCGGCAACACGGTTGCGGTTGCCCGAGCCACCGTTGGCAATTTCGTAGGTGTAACCGGCGCCCGGGCCAATCCCCTGGGCGTCTACATAGTCGGAGTTGTCATCGTTGGGGTTGAACAGCCATTGATGGCCATGCAAGTGGAAGATGTGTTGCTCATGCCCGTTGTGGGTGTTGCGAAACTTGACGAAGTCACCGATGTAGCTGTGGTTGACGTTGGACGGCTCGGAGGGGTACAGCGCCATACTCGCCTTGACCCCGACTTGCTCGGCACGGGGCACTTCGCCGGGACGGATGTTCTCCAGCCCGACGTTGGCCGGTACGTCCACCAGCATTGCCACATCGCCGACGGTGTGCGAACTCAGGAAAAACTCTTCGTACGCGCAAGACAGGCAGTCGTGCATCGGCCCGACCCCGAGCCGGTTGGCGACCACTTCGGCCCCCATGCCGCCAGAGCCATAGTTGATCATGAACGAGTCCCGGGTTGGCTCCAGTACATGGGCCATGACCGGGTCTGCCCAGTACGCCGGAAAGGCTTGGGTGACAGCGGTTTCGTCCTGGAACTGCGAGGCAAAGTCACGGAAGGGTTCGAGACGGTTGGGCAACGCCGGATTGCGTTTGCCAATGGACTCCAGGGGATAGGTCGCAGGCGGGAAACTGCCGTCGGCATTGCTGCCCATCACGATCGCATCGCTTTCGCTGGAGATGATTTCATTGCCATCGACCATGTTGATGATCGGCGTACCCGCCTTGCCTTCACGGATCCAGGGCTGGCGCTGCGGGTAGCGGGCCTGGTAATCGACAATCGGCTGGCCCGTCGGCGTACGTCCGCTGGAAGCCAGGCGCATTTCTTCTTCCGTCACGGTATTGCGATAGTTGCGACCGCCCTTGGGCATCACCACCACTTCCCCGAACAGACCGTTGGCCACGTTGCCTGCATCCCCTTCACCACCGAATGTGGCGCCACGGCTGCTGGCGGCGAATGCGCCTTCGCGCTCGGCATACAGCGTGTAGGTGCGGGTCGCTCCGGGGGCAACCAGGGTATTGGCGTTGCGTCCGGTGTAGGAGGAAATATCGTCGATACTGTTGACCGCTTGCAGGCCGTTGACCTGGAACCCCACATGGCGGTCAGCGACTTGTTCGTCAACCTTGAAGTTGTCGTTGCCGGCTTCGACTTCAACTTCGCCTTCTACTTCGCCCTCGTCCCCGTCTTCCTGGCTGCCGGGGTTGGCCTGGTAAGCCAGCAGGTTCTGCAAGTTGACGGTCAGGCAGTCACCGGCGGCAACCCGCAACACCAGCGGACGCGGGCGCTTGTCGGGTCGCAGCGAGACCTTGCCCGGAACTGCCGCCCCGCCCATGTTCAGTGGCTGGTCATGGTCATCAACCACGTCACGGCGCAGGGCGAACATCATGCCGTTGACGTTCTGCGCACCCAGGCGGTTGAACATCAGCGGCTGGTCCAGCGCGACGATATTGGCGACCAGATTGCGTTCACAACGTGCTGCCGCCTGGGCCGTTTCAATGCCGATCAGCGGCGTGACCAGTAACAGCAGGTTTAACAAGTGATGAGCGTGGGGAATGCCGTTCATGATCACTGATCTCACTGTTAGTGCTCAGGGAGTGATGCTCGCTAAACCTGGTACTGCATAGGCCATGCCATAAAAATTTGTATTAATTTTCAATTGCTTACGCTTTGAATCCGAGAATTCGGGGGAAATTCCCCACTCTTTCCCCACATTCTGCTGTGCCTGGGCGACCCAACAATCGGGGACACAGCCCCGACACCGGGCTCACAGCGGCGAGTCCGCAGGCAGCCCCTGCAAACGCCGGTACTGGCGCAGGACGCTGGGCACATAACGCTGGGTTTCGGCAAACGGAGGAATCACTCCACCACGACTGAGCACGGCTTGCGGCCCGGCGTTGTAGGCCGCTACGGCCAGGGCAATATCGTTGCCGAACAGGGTCATCATGCGTTTGAGGTACTTGGCCCCGCCCTGAATATTGGACTGGGGGTCGTAGACGTCCGTGACTCCCATCTCCCGGGCTGTATCGGGCATCAGCTGCATCAGCCCGCCCGCACCTTTGGGTGATGTTGCCCTGGGGTCGTAGTTGGACTCGTGCTGAATCACTGCGGACAACAGCGCAGCCGGTAGCTCATTGGCAGCCGCTGCCGCCAGCACCATCTCGGCATAGGGTTGTGCGGCAATCATCTGCGGCTGTTGATCGATGCCGGTCTGGGCCTGGACCTCTGCCGACTCGCGAATCACACGCTCATAGTGCCGCCCGGGGCGGTGAACGTTGGACAGCACGTAGCTGCCATTGGCATCCCGGGATACAAACACATCGGCGTGTACGACAGCGCTCATCAGCAATGCGCCAAGCAGTGTCGTGGTCATTGTCCTGGTCATTTCTACCTCCCCCGACCGGCCCCTGGAAATGGGGGTAATGCCCCAATGGGTGATCGCGAGGTAGCCCTATGCAAGCACCGCGCCGTAACGCACAAGGGCCGGTATACGGGGGTTACAGCCAGGTCTGGAGGTCTGAGCATGGCAATTGCATAAGCCTTGCTGGCGACTGTGCTGCCCACTGAGTGAGGTCATCATGAATCAGCGTATGTGTCATGCACCGCGAACCCAGCACGGGTTCACCCTGCTCGAATTGTTGGTGGTTCTGGTGGTCCTCGGGCTATTGGCGGGCATCGTCGCGCCGAAGTATTTCGCCCAGCTGGGCCGTTCCGAAGTGAAAGTGGCCAAGGCGCAAATCGAGGGCCTGGGCAAGGCTCTGGATTTGTACCGGCTGGAAGTCGGCCATTACCCTTCCACTGAACAGGGCTTGCAGGCACTGGTCACCGCGCCCAGCGATGAAACCCGCTGGACAGGCCCGTACCTGCAGAAAAAGCTGCCTCAGGACCCGTGGGGGCGCAACTACACCTACCGCTACCCCGGTGAAAACGGTGAGTACGACCTGCTGTCCCTGGGCAAGGACGGACAACCCGGTGGAGAAGGCGAAAACGCCGAAATTACCAGTTGGCAATGACGGGAGTCGCAACCATGCGCTTTCATCTCAAGGCAGTGGGCAAAACCGGTGTGGTCTCGATGACCGTCGAAGCTCAGGGCGATGGCGAAGCCCGGCGCATGGTCGAGGATCAGGGCATGCGCGTGGTCAGCCTGCAGGCCGAGCGCCGCTGGCGAGCGTGGCATCTGCAACAGCGCGAGACCTTCAACCTGGTGTTGTTCAGCCAGGAGCTGACCACCTTGCTCAACGCCGGCCTGCCGTTGATCGATGCGCTGGAAAGCCTGGCCGAAAAGGAAAACGCCCCCCAGGCCCGTAAAACCCTGAGTGAGCTGGTTCGCCTGCTGTACGAGGGCAAATCCTTCTCACAGGCGTTGGCCCAATTGTCGGCGGTGTTCCCTCCGCTGTACGTTGCCCTGGTGCAATCGAGCGAGAAAACCGGGGCCGTGGGTGAGGCGCTGGGGCGGTATGTCAGCTACCGGCAACGCATGGACGAGGTTCGGCAGAAGATCGTCAGTGCATCGATCTACCCTCTCCTGTTGCTGGTGGTGGGCAGTGGCGTGGTGCTGTTCTTGATGGGTTACGTGGTGCCCCGCTTCAGCCTCGTGTTCGAAGGCCTGGGCGAGAATTTGCCGTGGTTGTCGCAGGTGCTGATGAATGGCGGGATGTTCCTGCACGCCCATCAGGGCGAGTTTTTTGGTGCCGTGGTGGCAATCATCGTTGCCATCACCTTCCTCCAGCGCCGACCGGCCTTTCGCCGGGCGGTTGGCCGATTGATCGAAAAAGTGCCGGCGGTCCATCAGCGCATCGTCATGTACGAACTGGCGCGATTTTATCGCTCCCTGGGCATTTTGCTGCAAGGCGGCATTCCGCTGGTGACGGCCATGGGAATGGTCCGTGGTCTGCTGACGGTGGCGTCCAGCCAGCGCCTGGATCAGGCCTGCGAACGGGTGCGTGAAGGTCAGTCACTGTCGGCGGCGCTGGAGCTCAATCACTTGGTGACGCCCGTTTCCCTGCGCTTGCTGAGGGCGGGTGAACAGTCCGGTAATCTGGGGCAGATGATGGAGCGCAGCGCCGACTTCTATGACGAAGAAGTCGGTCGCTGGATCGAATGGTTCGTACGTTTGTTCGAGCCCTTGCTGATGACCTTCATCGGCCTGCTGATCGGGGTCATCGTGATCTTGATGTACATCCCGATTTTCGAACTGGCCTCCAGTATTCATTGATCATCAAACCCCTGCCCCGCTCCGTAGCAGTTGACGAGCCGTGCGAGGCTGCGTCCGGCTGCGCAGCAGTCGTAAAGTCAGCTTCCACGGTTAATCTGGCATACCGCATGTACCGGTTTTGCGACCGCTACGTCGCAGTGGCGCACCATCTCGATCGCAGCCTCGTTCCACTCGTCAGCGACTACATGAATTCCCCGCGACCATCGATCGGAATCGCCCTGCAAATCCAATAAAAACATATTTTGATGCTTAAATTAATATTGTTGGATTATTCGACTCAGAGGGTCCTGCCATGAACATCAAGATTGCGATAGTGCTCCTGCTTTCCCTGCTTGCCCAACCGGCCTGGAGTCAGGCCAGCAACCCGCCCCAGACCAGCGCCACCAGTGCAACGGCGCTCACTACCCGACTGGCCCTTCGCGACCTGTGGGTGGAGCACATTTTCTGGATCAGAAATTATGCGATCGCCAATCAGGACGGCAATGCGGCACAAGCCGCCGTAGCGCAAAACGAGGTCGTCAGTGATGCCAAGGCCATCGCCAACAGCATTGCCCCACTTTATGGGCAACCGGCGGCCGACCAGTTGCTCACACTCCTCGCCGGGCATTGGGGGGCGGTAAAACATTACAGCGATGCACGGGTCGCCAACGACAAAGCCGGTCAACAGGCCGCAATCGCTGAGTTGTCTGCGAATGCCAAGTCGTTGGCCGCCTTTCTGGCCAAGGGCAATCCCTATTTGCCCGAGCCCACGCTGCAAGCCATGCTGAGTGCCCACGGCGCTCACCATGTGACACAGATCGAACAGCTGGCCGCCAAGGACTACAAGGGTGAGGCCCAGACCTGGGGCATGATGCGTACGCACATCCTTGCCCTTGCCGATGCGTTGACGGCGGGCTTGATCAAGCAATTCCCCGAAAAATTTTGACTGCAAGCAGGAGCCGGACAGATGCTGGAAGGAATGGGGCGAACCCAACAGGACTTGTTGAAGGCATTGCTGTACTCACCTGCGGGAATGAGCATTGATGAGCTGGCCCACAGTCTGGGGGTGACACGCACTGCGATTCGTCAGCATCTTGCTGCGCTGGAGCGCGACGGTCTGGTCATGCGGGGCGCCACCCGGCCCACCGGGCGGCGCCCCGAACAGCTCCACCAATTGACGGACCACGCAAAGGAGCTGTTCCCGCGCCAATACCCGCTGCTGGCCAACTTGCTGATCGATCAGGTTGCAGGTCTGCTCGGAGAGCAGGCGCTGTCCCAGTTGATGCAGGGCCTGGGCCGCAAGCTGGCCAGCGATCTTGAACCTGAAGTTGTCGATGAAGCGCGCATCGTTCAGTACATGAACCACTCGGGATACGAAGCGCAGGTGTTCTTCAGATCATCGGGCGAACCGGAGATTGTGGCCCACAACTGCATTTTTCATCAGTTGGCCAAAGCCCATCCCGTGGTGTGCGAACTGGACCTGGCATTGATCGGTGCCCTGGGCGGTGGCAAGGCAGAGCATCTTGAATGCATGGTGCGTGGCGGGCAGGTCTGCCGCTTTAACGTGGTCAGGTAAACCGGATTACAATCGGCAACTTTGCGGGTTATCAGAACCGGCCTGCGTACTTGACGCCACACTTCAAACGGCCATTCAACGACACGCCATCACAGCACTGTCGCGTTAGAGTCGCATTGGCAAAATAGAATGGTTATCGGTAGCAAGGGTTACTCATCGGATCCCGTAAGTGCTTACTTGATCTACTTACAAAGCAGCGCTATTCCTTACAACTGCCAACATAAAAAATAAAAAACAGGAATACCGTGATGCCTAGATTCGTGGTTGTCCCCGCCGTGCCCAAGGAGACGGGATCAATGCGCATTGGATCGCGCTTTTATTGCACCACCGGCCCGATAGGTTTCAACATTTATGACTGTGGGGCCCTGTGCAGGCTGCCCGAGAGTTATCCAGCCCGGGCAGACGCTGATGGCGCCTGTAAACAGCTCAACAGTGTGAGCCTGCAAAACATGATTGATGAAAGCGTTTACGCTCACTCGCCCTGACAGTGGTTTGCACTTGGGCATGACGTAAAACAGCTGAAGTGGGCTAACGAACTGTTCAATTAAAAACTTCAATTCAAATGAATACTTTAATTAATTCTAAGTATTCATTTGACTGAAGCAAGTGCGGTTAGTTGCGCACCGCGCACGTCATGGTCTGGACTTTTATATGGGGGTGGCTTGCTAGAGTTTCCCACTCATCCATAAAAACGAAACCGTGTTTCAGGTAGAAGCTGGAGGCCCTTGCGTTGTCCGCAGATACGTCCAGATAAATGAACTCATGCCCGTCCTGCAACGCCTGGCGTTTGACAGCGCCCACCAGTTGAGCGGCTGCGCCAGAACCGCGAAAATCAGGTTCGACCCACATGGCGATCACGTTGTAACGGTGGCCCTGGATCACGGCCCCGATCATGCCAACCGGCTTGCCATCCTTGATGGCCAACCAGAATTTCGTCCCGACTTCTGACGAAGCGCGCTCTTGCCACTGGGCATCGGTGTCATTGGCCGCCGTTTCATGGCTCACTCCAAACGCTGTGGGTGCGTCCAAAAGTGCCGCAAGGCGCACGTGCTTCAAAAGCATCCAGTCCCTGGTATGCGTCAATCGAATGACCATGTCTTTTCCTGATACGGGTTCACAAAGACCTGGCTGATACTCGCTCAATGACTTTTCAAAACGCACATCACCCTCAGGCAGTTTTTCCACCACCTGCCAGCCCAGGCTTCGATAGAAGCCGCTGGCACGACTGGTTTCAGCGGTTTCAAGCCATATGGTGCGGTGGTGTTGAAACAGGAATTCCTCGGCCCTGGCCATCAGACGGCGGCCTAACCCGCGCCCCTCGAACCCAGGCCGGACAAACGCGGCAAACACGCAGCCATCTTCAGCGTCAGCCATGGAAAACCCGACAGGCACACCCTCAACCTCTGCCACCCACACACATGGCGAAGCCTGGATAGCCTCTCGTATGGCTTGGGGCGTGATGCCCATTTCGCTCAACTGATCATGGGAGAGGTGATTCTCCGTGACACTGGTTCGAATATCAAAGATGGCGCTGATGTCTGCCTGATTGGCGATTCTGACTGTCGTTTCCATGAACGGCTCCTTGTCTATCATCCGCCAGAGGGTATCTGCCCGGGCGGGTACAGCACAACAAGCGGCAAATCAGCCATATCCAAAAGAGATGGCACCATCTGAAATCAGCACTACAAGTGTGTACCAAAGGCTGCCTAAGATAAGTCATGACTCCTTACAAAGGCCGCCAGCTTCACGCGGCGCACAAAAACCGGAGAGTGCTTGATGTCCCTTCCTGCTGCCTGCGAACACCCGCCCCTGCCCGACATGTTGCGCGATCAATTAAGCGACTTGCTCGGCACACGATTCTCCATTTCACGCAGCCTGTGGGAGCTGGCTTGCCTGCGATGCTGGCGACGCGGTCTGACAGCAAGACCCGGGCGATTCCATCGCGAGCAAGCCCGCTCCCACAGTGATCCTGCAATCATTGACACCACGCAGCCTGTGGGAGCTGGCTTGCCTGCGATGCTGGCGACGCGGTCTGACAGCAAGACCCGGGCGATGCCATCGCGAGCAAGCCCGCCCCACCTCAGCATTGTTCAGTTGCCCCGCCCGCCCCCGAATGACCAGGCCTCGGCCTCTGTGGTGGTCACGATCACCATGACATCCTCAGGGTCCAGGCCGGTGGCACGGTTCAGTTTGGTGACCAGGTCTTGATAAAAGCGCTGCTTGGTCAGTGTCGAACGCGGGCGCCCTGCCGTTATGGCAATCAAGACAAAGTCATGACTGCGCGGCCCGCCGAGGTAGCCCGGATCGAAAATCAGCTCGCCTGCTTCATGCTGGTCAATGACCTGGAACCGGTCAGCCAACGGCACCTCGAAACTCTCGACCAACGCATCGTGCAACCCCTGTGAAAGGGCCTGCAAATACTCGGCAGACTTGCCCCGGTGCAACGAGATACGTGCAAACGGCATGGCGCATTGCTCCTGTGAAGTGATGACCGAAGAAATCTATCAAGTCGCAACCATTGGGAATATCAGATTAAATGACGCCCATCGTTCCAAAATTGTGGATGATTAAATGCGACGCCCTGTCTTCGACCTCGATGTACTGCGCACCTTCGTGACTGGCGTGGAGCTCAACAGTTTTGCCAAGGCGGCAGGCCGCCTGGGCCGTTCGACCTCCCCCGTGAGCGCACAACTCAAGAAACTTGAGGAGCAGATCGGCACGCCCGTCCTGCTCAAATCCGGCCGGGGCCTGGCACTGACGCCAATGGGCGAATCCTTGCTGACTCATGCCCGTCGGCTACTGGAACTCAACGACAGTATTTTCCAGACGCTAAATGAACACCAGACGCCAGAAACTGTGCGCCTCGGGCTTCAGGAAGACTTTGGCGAGCACTTTCTAAGCGACATTTTGCGCCGGTTCGCCATGACCTATCCCCTGGTAAACCTGGAAGTCAGGATCGCGCGCAATGCCCAACTGTTGGCCCTGATGGACAGCGACGGGCTTGACCTGGCACTGGCCTGGGACACCGGGCAGCCATCCGCCTGTGCTACGCGCCTGGGTGAAGCGCAAATGCACTGGATCGGGTCCCGGGACACACCGGCCCGCTACATGCCTGGCGACGCGCCACTGCCCTTGATCCTGTTCGACGCCCCATGCGTCATGCGCAGCGCGGCGATCAAGGCGCTGGATGAAGCAAAAATTGCCTGGCGGATTGCACTGACCAGCCCTGGCGTGGGGGGGATCTGGGCGGCCGTTGCCGCCGGACTGGGAGTGACCCTGCGCACCCGCATCGGGTTGCCGAGTCATCTCGCGATTATTCGCGGGTTACCCGCGGTTCCGACCCTGGGGTATGTGCTGCATGCTGTGAATGAGCACCTCACGCCTGCCGCCAGGCTGCTGGCCGAACTGATAGAAACAAGCCTGCAAGAGCAAATGAATTGATCCCCGGCTGAATGCAGCCTGTTGGTGCACCGGTGTTCAAGCCCTCTGTGCGAGTTTGCGTTTCACTTGCCTGAGGTAGCTGTTGACGATGAGCTTGTGCGCCGGGCCCACCGGCAACATGTAGAGACGGCCATAGGCGTTGTGGGTCACGACCGAAGATGTGACCACCAGCACATGATCGGTGGTTATCGAGAGGCAAATCATCACATCCAGATGCCGGTCACGTTCGGTCAGCACCAGCATCTGGGGAGCACTGTGCACCACCAGAAAAAAATCCAGATAGTCGCCCTCTTGCACGGCCTCTCGCCGGGTGCCGGAGAAACCACCGATGCGCTTCACGCCAAACAGGGAGGAAATGGCATCCCGGGTCCGGAAAGCCAGGCGCATGGGCAGCCCCTGTTCGGCCGTCATGAGGTTCCAGGCTTCAAGCGCCGTGATGGCTGCAGGTAGCTGGACTGATCTGCTGTCGTGGTAATCAAGTTCAGACACTTCTCGAAGCGTGCGAACAGGTGATGTGAAAGCCAAAGCCTGCCTCCTGGATACTGAATGAAATTCCATTTTTCAAACGCCCGGGCACATCAAAACAACCTCAGCGCCCCGGCTGCCATTGCGGGTGCATCGCAAGATGCTCATGGTTGAGCCATGGAGCATCATGATCAACCCAAATGTGATATTGCACACGCACACCCGGGTCCTCGTCCAGTGTCGCGACACGAACAATCACAGCCGGTGCTGCGGTTCGCTCTGCCACAAGGTGAGAGCCGCACAGCGAGCAAAAGCGACGCAATTTCCCGGGGGAAGACTCGTAACTGCTCAGGTGTTCCTGCCCCTTCGTCCAGCGAAAGTGCTCACGCAAAACACCCGCAGTGGTCACGAATGCTGCCGAATGGGTTTTGCGGCACGAGTGACAATGGCAGTGACTCATCGGCATGTCGATACTGTCAATTTCATAGCCGACGGCCCCGCAGGCACAGCTTCCTTTCATTGGACATTTCCTTGTTGATGAGGGAGATACGGTGACCTTCAATAACCTAAAGCAGACGTGTATCGGCCACAACCCCAACGCGCGCGCCCGTCTAAAGGCGTCAGCGGTCTCCTCTCGCTTTATGCGCGTTCGATCAGGCTCATGCGCTTTACACACTGGCCATCCGGAAACGGAGTCTGACGTGAACTCAGGGATTGTGACATTTGCCACGTGTGGCTATGCCGTTATCAAGGATCTGATCGGGGGAGCAGGAACTGGTCCGGGAGAGGATACCGCTTCAACACATGAACGCAGGCAATGGCGGCACAGCCGTGGTGTCAGATTCACACCTGCATGCCGGGACCGCCATCGTCACCGCGCTTATTCCCGACGTTCCGGCCGCGGGATGCCTGGCGTTGCACTCAGGCGCATTGCACGGTAGCTCACCCAATCGCACCTCAGGGCCCACGCGAGCGAAGCCATGGGGCTATCGTCTCGCGAAGACTTCCTGGAGAGGGTCAATGCCTAGTTTTTCTTGCCCAGGTTGCCCAGACCGCCGAGCAAGCCGCCAAGACCGCCCAAGCCTCCGGTGGTAGTGCCTGCACCCGCAGTGCCGGTGTTTACCTGACCACCTGTCGAGGCCGTTGCCCCGCCCAGACCGCCCAGGCCACCCAGCAAGCCACCATTGCCGCCCAGACCCAGCAAGCCACCCAGGCCGCCCGTGTTTGTACCGGTGCCTGCACCTGCTGGCGGATTGACGTAACCGCCGGATTTATCCAGCACGCCGCCCACACCACCCAGCACACCCCCGACCAGGTTTGTTACCGGGTTTTTGCCTGTATCCGCCACTTTGTCACCGAGCCCCCCTACCACGCCGCCAACCTGTTTCAGCAAACCGTCCACTGGCTTGCCCAAACCGGTTGTTGTACCCACCTTGCCCGTTACGTTCTCGACCAGTGAAATCACCGGCACTACGACTTTGTCATTCACGCCGCCAGTCGCCTTGCCCAGTTGACCGCTGGTGACGTTGGTCGTCAGCGTATTGCCGAGCATGGTGACGGTGGTGCCGACCTTGTTCACCAGACCACCTGTGGTGTCAGTGACTTTGCCCACAACGCCCCCCACGAGCGGAATCTGGCTGATCGGTGTGTTATCGACCAAACCGCTGACACCTGTGCCCAGTGACGAAACACCCTTGCCGACGTCGCTGACCCCGTTGGTGACACCGGCCACGGTGATACCCAGCGAGTTTTTATCAGTGCCCAGGGAACCCAGGCCATTGGTCACGCCGTCGGTAATGGACGTCACGGCGTCACCGGTGTGAACCACCAGCCCACCGGCTGCGCCGACCACTGGAACTTTGGTCAGGGTAGTGCCCACATCACTGACCAGCACACCGACACCGCCCAGTCCGGTACCCACTTCGTTGGCGACCTGGCCAGTCACCAACGGCGTATTCGTGGTGGTGACAGGAGGCGTAGTGTTTGTGGTATTGATGGTGGTCTTGGAGCCACCTCCACCGCTGCTGCAACCCGCCAGGCCGGCGGTCATTACCAAAAATAGAGCGGTGCTCGTTTTCAACCATGGTTGAGTGTTCATCATCAACTCCCTTGAACTTGCTGTGCTTAAGTTCGAAGGCCCCCTGTTCTGATATCAAGGGACATCCCATCCGTAAGGACATAACAACTCCATAGGCTTCAACACACAATTCACAACTTGGTATTAACACTCTATATAGCACCGCCGCGACCCAACTTAAGGACTAATACTCAAGTTGTAATAACCGCTTATAACGCCACGAACATTAACCTGCACAAGGGTTTTATCCGTGCTCTGCTCCCTGCCCATACTTAAGTTATAGGCACAATTAACAGTCCTTCTGTTCACTTGAAACATGGGTCTTCAAGTCTGATGTTCCTCAAAGATTGCGGGCAAACAACTCAGCACTCCTTGATCTGGTCCCACAACCGGGCAACCTGCTCGGCGCTGGAGGCCTTGACCCGCGCCAGATCGAGGGGATAGTCGACCCCCGGGTTCTCGACACATCGCGTCGCGGTGAACTGGCCATTGCTGGCCCGCAGAATGTAGCCCGTGTCCTGGCACAACGGCGAAGCCAGAAACATCACGCCGGGAGTGACCCATTCAGGTTTCAAGTTGTCCGGCTCGCCACTCACGCCCCACATACGGGTCTTGGCCACCGGCGATACGGCGTTGACCAGGATGCCATCGGCCGCGCCTTCCATGCTCAGCGCATTCATGATCCCAAGCTGAGCCATCTTGCCCGCGGCATAGGCCGTCAGCCCTGGCTGCGCATACTGCTGATACATGGCGCGGTCCGAAGACGTCAGCACCACCCGTGCAGCTGCAGAGTGCCTGAGGTATTTCCAGGCATGCTTGCAGAGCCAGATCGGGCTGTAGATGTTTATATCCAGCGCCCGCTGAATAAACGCCGGTTGGGTTTCTTCGATCGACTGATAACCAACCCAGCCCGCGTTGTGGATCACAATATCCAGTTGCCCGAACCCATTGATGGCCGTCTCGATCAATTGCCGACACCCCAGCTCGCCAGCCAGGTCGCCATGATGGCCGATCACGCTGAATCCCTCGGCTGCAAGTGTTCGGGCGGCATCGAGGGCAACGGCGTCATCCGTGCCTGCACCCGTCTTGTCTGCGCCACTGTCACTGATCACGACATTGGCACCCAACCTTGCCAACTCACGTGCATAACTCAAACCCAGCCCACGGCCAGCACCCGTTACAACGGCGGTTTTTCCGGAAAAGTTCATGGGTAGTTCCTCGTGTTTATCACCTCACCTTATCAATCGAACTGGAAGTTGTTTAATACTAAACAGGCACTCAGTTGATACGCTGCGCCTATCACGCGGCTTCTTTAAAGCCGATGAGTAATCAAGCCTTCCATATCATTAATTGTTACCCTGCTCCGGCAACAGTGATCAATTCAAATCAAGGAACGCTGGAAATGATCGAAACCCGACTGCTCAGGCAGTTCATCGCGGTGGCTGAAGAGCTGCACTTTCATAAAGCTGCAATTCGCCTGCATATAGCCCAACCGCCCCTGAGCCAGGCCATTAATCGCCTGGAAGGCAAACTGGGTTTTAGCCTGTTCACCCGCAACAAGCGCGAGGTCAAACTGACACCCGCAGGCACTGTCTTTTTGCAGGCCGCCTATCAAACACTCAAGGCGCTGGAACGGGGGATTGAACACGCTCGCCAGGTGTCCGAAGGCATTGCGGGCACTCTCACGGTGACTGCCGTCTCCATCGCGTACTACGAGCCATTGCTCAGCACCCTCAGGCAGTTTCGCCAACGCTTTCCCGATGTCCAGCTGGTCATCCGCGAGATGCCCTCCTCCAGCCAGGCCAAGGCGATTCTGGCCGCAGAAGCCGATGTCGCGTTCATGCGCAAACTGCCGCATTCGGTGCAGAACATCGAATCGCGCCTGTTGTTCGAGGAAGCCATCGTCATGGCGCTGCCCCTCGATCATCCAAAAGCGCAGTCAGGCCCGATCGAGCTTCGGGATTTTGCCGACGAAGACTTCGTGTTCACCCCCCAGGCCCTGGGCAGCGGCTATCACAACCAATTGATCGCCCTGTGCGAAGCCGCCGGTTTTTACCCCAGGGTGGTACAGGAAGCCGCGCAGATCCATACCCTGATCGGCCTGGTGAGTTGCGGTTTTGGCGTGGCGCTGGTGCCTGAGTCCATTGCCGGCTCGAACATGCGCGACAAGGTTGTGTTTCGCCCGATTCGCCCGGTGGCAGAATCTGCCAACCCGGCCATCGGGCTGTACATGAGCTGGCATGCCCACAACCCGTCACCGCTGATCAACCGTTTTATAGCCATGTTCGACAGCGCCAGCCAACGGGCCGACTAGAACGTGGTCTGCACACCCACGCGCAACGTACGCCCAGGCGCAGGCATGAAACTCTGGGCCAGCGGGTCGAGGTAATAGCGGTCAGTCAGGTTCTGCAACGACACATTGAGCTGCGTGTGGTCCTTGAGCTTGTAGTTGAGGAACAGATCAAACAGCGCCACTTGTTCATAGACCAATTGCGGCGTGGTGGCACCGGTTTGCCATTCATTGTCGGCCTTGACGGTCGGGCCTGAGGTATAGGTTCCACGGCCGCCGACGGTGAGCGTCTGGTCAAAAAAGCGCAGGCCCGTGGTCAGGTTTGCCGCAAAGCGTGGCGGGTTCTGGGTGTTGGAGTAAGAGCCCATGAAGCTGCCCGGCGTGCAGTTCGGCGTTTTGCTCAAGTCCTGATAGGGGTTGGAACTGGCTCGCAAGCGTGCCGCGAAGGTCGAGTCGCAGGTTTCGGTTTTCAGGTAGTAAGTGGACGAAAAATCTGCAAACACACGACCCGCGTCGTAATGCGATTGCAACTCCAGGCCGCTGGTTTTGAAGCTGTCGGTATTGCTGAACTGCATCAGGCCCATCAACCCCGGGCTTGGATCGTAATAGCGGGTGATGTAGTTCTTGATGTTGGTATTGAAGTAGGCAAGCTTGATGGCCGCCGAGTCATTGTCCACCCACAGGCTTTTATGCAGCGTGCTGGCACCGATCTCCCAGTTGCTTGAGCGCTCGGGCTTCAGGCCTTTGCCGGGCATGGTCTGCAAGACGCCCTGGCTGGTTTCGAACAGCGAAGGCATGCGCAGGCCCTGGGTGTATGAGGCATAGAAGAACGTGTCCGGCGCCAGTTCGACGTTGAAACCAATGGCAGGCGCAAAAGCACCGCCGCTGTCGCTTTGTTTACCGGAGTACGCGTAACCGCTGACCACCTCGCCAACCTGGGACGGATAGACCGTCGACTCGGTAGCGCCGAAGTCGTTGTAGCGCGTGCCCTCGAAAGGGAAGTTGGTGTTGTTGAACACGATACCGTTGTTCAACCGCGGGTCCGTGGCGTCGGTGTACTGGCCGTTCTGATCCGGGAACCACATCATGTTGCCGTAACTCTGCGGGCTAAAGACCCTCAAGTACCTCAACTCGCGCTCCTCGCGCAGCGCCGTCGAGTGGGCAACGTGATCCTTGGTGCGGTAATAGGTATAACGACCGCCCCCCCAGAGCGTCAGCCTGTCGACCGGCTGGTACTCCAGCTTGCTGTGCAGGCTGAACTCCTGCCGGGAGCCATCGCGCAGGCTGCGGTTGGCATTGATGTCATCCTGATTGGTGACCACGCCTTTCTGCGGGCGCAGTTCCTCGACCTGAAACCCGCTGCCCACATCCAGCTTCAGATCGCCGTAGCGCGTAGTGAACCGCGAGGTATTGGCCAGGTCGCCGCCAATGCGCCGGTCGGCCTGTCGGGTCCAGTTGCGATCCGAGCGATAACGCTGTGAAGCCGGCGCCAGCACCGACGTCAGGTTGCTGGTTTGAGCGTCCGTCATCCACAGGCTGGCCGTCAGGTCCACCAACGGGTTGGCGTCTGGCAGGTAATTGTAGCGGGCGGTATAGGTGTCGATTTTCGTGTGGCTCAGGGGGTACTGGTAGATGCCCCCGGTGCCAAACCGGAAAATATCCGAAGGCATGATCTCGCCAATATGGCCGTCGTACCGCCTGAAGCCCAACTCCAGCGTATGGTCGTCGGCCGGGCGAATGGTGGTTTTGATCAGGTACGAGTCGGTCTCTGCCGATGAGTTGAGCACCTCTTCACCGGGGTTGTACGTCGTGGCGACCGTCATGTTCTCGCGCCCATAACGGTTAAACGTGCGGTAGCGGTCCTGACCCTTCTTGCCAGCAAAATAGTTGCCCTGATTGCGATGCGCGTACGCTGCCACCACATCGAAGTAGTCGTGGGTCCAGGCAAACGCAGCACTGCCGGACTGGGCCTCTGAACCAAACAGGCCGCCACGGTCCTGGTGCGGTTCGGAGTAGAGAGTCTCAGTGGCCGAATGGCCGTCACGGGAGGCGGGAGCAACGCCGTTGCTCCACACATCGCCTTTGAGGCGCAGGCCAACGGTTTGACCGTCACGCAAAATGTCGTCTACGCCGATGGTGCGCATCTTTACCGTGCCGCCGATGGCACTCGATGTCAGGCTCGGGCCTTTGTCGATGGTGATATCGCTGATCAGGTCAGGGTCAATGTAGCTGCGCTGCTGCGTACCGGCGTAGCCGCGGTACACATCCAGCGCCTGTTGCGAGCCATCGACCGTGACGGCTACCCGGCTTTGCCCCTGGATGCCACGAATGTTCACATCCAGGCCACCACCATTACGGCTGTCCCCTACCTGCACACCCGGCTGGCCCTTGAGTACATCGCCCACCGAGATCACGCCAAAACGTTGCATCTCTTCGCTGGAGATATACACGGTGGATCGAGGCGCCAGATAGACCTCTTCAAGGGCGGGATCTTCCCCTGTGACCTTCTGCGAGGGCAGCACGACCGCCCCTGCCCCCTGAAACAGTTCGACGCTGCCGTCCGCCCGGCGCTGATAGCTCAGGCCGGTGCCCGACAACAGTCGTGTCAGGCCCGCCTCGGTACTGAAGTCGCCCTGCAACCCCTTGCTGCTCTTGCCCGCCGTCAGTGTCGAACTCCCGGCCATGCTGATTCGCGCCTGCACGCCGAAACGCGAAAGCACCTGATCCAGGGGGCCGGCATCGATATTGAAGTGCTGACGCTCATCAGCAGCGAAAACGGCTGCGCTGTAAAGCGGTTGCAGGCCCAGTAAAAGCAGGCCAAAGGTGCGGGCGCATAAAACACGTGCGGGGGAAATCATGCAGGGCTCCTGAAGGTGAAGGCCCACCTGTTTCGGTGGGTTATTCCTATAGGCCCCGCCAGTTTCGAAAAACTGTCGCGCAGAACGAAAAATAATTCAGACCGCCACCACTGTGACCCAATAACGGGTCCGCCGCTCGATACGGACTGGCAATGCATGGGCGACCAGCGCCAGCGCCGCATCCGTGTCATCCAGCTGGAAACTGCCCGTCACGCGCAAGGCCGCCACCTGTTCGCTGCAGCGCAAAATACCGGGCCGATAGCGTGACAGCTCGGCCAGCAAAGCATCCAGGCGCATGCGCTCGGCCGGTAAAATGCCCCGCAGCCACGCCTGGGCCAGAAACACATCGGTGAGGCTTGCCGGATGAATCCCCCCGGCATCCACCCGCGTTCGCCAACCCGCCTCCAGCAACAATGGCGCCCGGTTGTAAGGCGAGTTCACCTGCACCAGGCCGCGCAACACCGTCACCTGAGTGCCCTGGCGATCATGGCGCACCAGCAGGCTGGCCCCACGGCCACGCAACACGGCATCGGGCGTGACCAGTTGCACCGAGCCTGATTCGGCCTGTGCATTCAGAGCCAGTTCGCCCTCGATCAACTGCACATGGCGCTGGTCTTCTCGCCACTCCACGTTGGCCGCACTGGCCGTGTTCAACCATAAGGAAGTGCCGTCGGCCAGCCGCCACTGACGACGCTCGCCCGTTGTGGTGCGGTGAGTGGCCAGGGCTGTGCGCACCACGGTCGATTGCGCACCTTGCCAGGAAACCCCGCCAAACAGGCCCAGTGCCAACAAGCACTTGAGCAACTGCCTGCGCTGCTGAGGGTCTGCCCCGGCTGACTCAAGCGCCCTGCGCGCTGTGGCATCGGATAAAAGCGTGGCCCCGGGCTGCAGCAACAGCGCCAGGCTACTGACGCGCTGCCAGGCACATTCGTGTTCAGCGCTCGCCTGACGCCATTGCTGCAAGGCCTGATGATCAGCCGCCCCCATGAGCCCGGACTGCATGCGCACAATCCAGTCGATGGCCATATCCCGTACACGGGGATTGACAGAAACGCCGCTCATTCGAAACGGCTCGCGTAACAGACGCTGAAGGCCTTGCCCATGGCCCGCTGCACCTGGGCCACGCTCAGGCTCAACTGCGCGGCGATCTGCGGGTAGGTCAAGCCATCAAGCTGGGACATAAAGAAAATCTGCCGCACCCGGGCAGACAACCCGATCAACAGCGAATCGAGTTGCAGCAGGGTCTCGATCGTCAGGTAGCGGTCTTCGGGGGAAGGCTCCTCGCCTGCCGGTCGGGCAGCCAGCGCCTCAAGATAAGCCCGCTCGATTGCCTGGCGCCGCCAGCGGTTGATCAGCAGACCGTTGGCAATGGTTGCAAGAAACGCCATGGGCTGACGCAACGCCTGCGCATCGTTCTTTGAACGCAGTACACGGATAAACGTGTCGTGTGCCAGGTCCTCGGCATCGGCGCGATGCCCCAATCGCCGATGAAGCCAGCCCCGCAGCCAACCATGATGATTCGCATACAGCTGCTCGACGGGCGAGACGGTCCTGTCGTGAGACATGTGAGATTCGCTTGATGTTAATGATAATTCTTCTCATCTTATTATTTGTAACTGACTTTTGTACAGCGTCAGCTCTGATTCCGGGCTTCCCGTCAGGTGAAAAAAACACTTCAAGGAGAGGAAATTGCCCCTGTTCAGCGTAGAACCGCGAGCAAGACCCCGAAGCCAACCAGCAGCCCACCGAAGGCGCGGTCGATCCAGTGACGCACGGCAAGCAAACGCCCCTGTACGGCCCCCGCCGAGAAACACAGCGCGACCAGAGCGAACCAGGCCATATGGGCCACTGCAATAAAGCCGCCATAGCCAATCTGCACGGCCAGCGGTGTGTCCGGTCGCACTACCTGCATAAACAGGCTGACGATAAACAGTGTGGTTTTAGGGTTGAGTGCATTGGTAAGAAAGCCCGTGCGCAGCGCCGCCAGATCTGACAATGGTGCTACCGGGCTTTCGGCTGACCCGCTGCCGGGCTTGGCACGCAACATCTTCACACCCAAATACATCAGGTAAACCGCGCCCACCAGCTTGATGGTGCTGAACACCCAGGGCGACTGCTGGATCAGCAGGCCCACACCCACCAGGGTGTAGGTCACATGCACCATCACCCCCAGGCCGATGCCCAGGGCGGTCAGCACCCCGGCGCGGCGCGACAGCATCAGACTGTTGCGCGTCACCATCGCAAAATCGGGCCCCGGACTGATGATGGCGAGCAGGGTTATTGTGATTAAAGCTATCAATTCGGTCATGGCGTATCCTGTCGACTGTTAACGAACAGACGCCATACTATTGGCACAGACTGCAGATGAATAACGATGATATCTGACAACAATAGTGAGTCTGACTCACCAACCAATCATGGGCGGTTGCCTTCCCTTTTGGCCTTGCGTTGCTTTGAGGCCGCGGCACGCCAGGAGAACTTCAGTCGTGCCGCCAGCGAACTGCACCTGACCCCCGGCGCGGTCAGCCGCGCCGTGCGCCTGCTCGAAGACGAGCTGGGTGTGGAGCTGTTCGAGCGCCGCAGCCGCCGGGTGTTTCTCACCGATGCCGGCCGCGTGCTGGCCAAAGCGGTGGGCGATGGACTGGGGCTGATGGCCCAGGCCATCGACACACTGCGCGCCAACGCCCGCCAGAAACCGGCCTGGGTGCTGTCTTGCGAGCCTACGTTGCTGATGCGCTGGCTGATCCCGCGCTGGCCTGATTTCCAGGCCCGGCATCCGGAGATCAACGTACATCTGGTCGCGGGTGGAGGGCCGTTCAGCTTTGCCAGTGACATCGACCTGGCCATCCGCCGTGACGATTTCCCCTGGGCCGACAGTTATCACGCAGAGCCCTTGTTTGCGGAAAAAATCGGCCCGGTATGTCGCCCGGAAAAAGTTGCCCAGTGGTTTTGTGCAGAGGACGCCAGCCCGCAATTGCGGGCCGACGCACCCCGGCTGCACACGCGCACGCGGCCGGGGGCCTGGCATGAATGGGCCGCAGCGGCAGGCCTCGCCTGGCCTGACGCCCCGGGGCAAACCTTCGAGCACTTCTATTTCAGCCTGCAGGCGGCCGTTGCTGGCCTGGGCGTGGCCATCGGCCCCTGGCATCTGGTGCGCGACGATCTGGAAAGCGGCGTACTGGCTGCGCCTGGGGGGTTCGTCGAGGACGGTTCGCGTTATTGCCTGCTTTCGCCCCAGCCGTTGATTGCCGATAGCCCTCAGGCACAGTTGCTGGCATGGCTGCGTACGAAAGTTTGAGATCAGCGGCCCGGGCCTAGGCCAGCAATTGAGTGATCCACCGGGCCTGCCGGGCGATTTCCTGCACCTTGTCCTCGGGTACCGCCTGCCGCGCCTGGTCAAAGCTGGTCAGGACCTTCTGCTTCTGAAGCAGCATGCGTTGCCACTTGCCCAGAAACACAGGGCTGCGCGCCTGCATCTGCAGGGGTCCGAAATACAGTTCCTCGGCCGTATACAGCACCGGCCCGGCGCGCTCGGCGACGATGATTTCGTAGTAGAAGCCGTTTTCCTGCAACAGCTCTTCGCACAGGATCCTGTAGTGATTGTCCATCAGCCATTGGCGCAGAGGCTGCTCACCGCCATTGGGCTGCAGAATCAGCCGCTCCCGCCCGTTCAGCCGCGCCTTGCCGCTCTCAAGGATGTCGCGGATAGTCTCGCCACCCATGCCGCAGATACTGATCGCGGTGATCTCGTCTGCCGCCTCGATGGCCTCCAGACCGTTGGCCTGGCGCACGGTGATCTGCTGTTCCAGGCCGTTGTCGCGCACAGTGCGTTGCGCCGCGTGAAAGGGCGTCAACGCCACCTCGCCTGCCACCGCTGCCGCGATGGCACCACGGCGCATCAACGCCACTGGCAGATACCCATGATCCGAACCGATATCGGCCAGGCGCGCACCGGCTGGCATATGGGCTGCCACGCGCTCAAGGCGCATGGACAATGTGTGTTCGTTCAACTTCAGTTCCTTTTAACCGCCAATACCCGGCACCCTGGACGTGGGTGCGGGCGGCACATGATGCTTGGTGAATTGGGCGGGGTAAAGCTGGGCTCCACAGCGGTTCAGATTCGTCGTCTAACCCGCGTGTAGTCGCTGACGAGTAGTACGAGGCTGCGTCCGGCTGCGTAGCGGTCGCAAAACCGATACACGCGGTATACCTGATTAACCGTGGAAGCCGATTTGACGACTGCTTCGCAGCCGGACGCAGCCTCGCACGGCTCGTCAGCTGCTACGAATGCTGTGTAGCAGTTGACGAGTAGAACGAGGCTACGATCGAGCGCGTAGCGGTCGCAAAACCGCAACACGCGCAGTGCCTGATTAATCGTGCAAGCCGGTTTCACGACTGCTTCGCAGCCGGACGCAGCCTCGCACGGCTCGTCAGCGACTACAGGTTTCGGCACCCATCCCGCGTGTACCGCGTGTAGTCGCTGACGAGTAGAACGAGGCTGCGATCGAGCGCGTAGCGGTCGCAAAACCGCAACACGCACAGTGCCTGATTAACCGTGCAAGCCGGTTTCACGACTGCTACGTCGCAGTGCTCAGCGGCTACAGAAGGCCGCGACACATGCGTGCTATCACAAATGCCTGAACACCGCCGCGGCAATCACGCCTGCCGCGATCGCGGGCAGGGGCTTCTTGAGCACCAGCATCACAACTGCCGTGGTCAGTAAGGCAAGGCGTGCTCCGTTGTCACCGTTAAGCGCCAGAGGCGCCAGCAGCGCGACCAGCACTGAGCCCGACATGGCGCTGATGAACTGTTGCACCCGGTAGTTGATGGGAACGAAGGACATCACGAAAACGCCCCCCAGGCGCGTGACCAACGTGACCACAGCCATGATCAGAATGATGATGAAGGTGCCGTAACCTGCGCTATCAATGCTCACTTTTTCTTCTCCATCCACACAGCGCCAAGCACGCCACCCGCCAGTGCCCCGACCACCACATGGCTGTTTTCAGGCAAGTACCGGTGCGCCAACAGTGACGAGACGGCTGCCACACTCCAGATCACCAGCATGCGCAGGTTCTTTTGCCCGCCGACCACCATGGCCAGCAGAAAGCAGCCCATCACCATGTCCAGCCCCAGACTGACCGGGTCCTGGATGTCGCTGCCAAAGTACACGCCCAGCCAACTGCCCAGCACCCAGGCCGCCCACAGCGCAATGCCGCCGCCCAGGATCAGGCCGATGCCCGATTTGCCGCTGTTGAACGCCTGCATCGACATCGCCCAGTTGGCGTCCGATATCACCATCATCACCCCGTAGCGCTTGGCCGTAGGAAGCTCGCGCAGCCAGGGGTACAAGGTTGCCCCCATCAAAAGATGCCGGGCATTGATCGCAAACACTGTCACGATCAACGGAACAAGAGGTACCTGCGCACCCCAAAGGTCCAGCGCTGCGAACTGCGACGCACCGGCAAACACCAGGGTGCTCATGAGCAGGCTTGCCCCATCGTCCAGCCCCGTCTGAGCGGCAGCAAGCCCGAACGCAATGCCGAACACCACCACAAACATGGAAATGGGCAAAAGCTGTTTGAAGCCGTCCCGGACTTCGTTCCAATTCAGCTCGACCGAGCTTTTATCACCACTCAACAAGACATCACCTCATCTGCACGACGACACGCTTTTTAATGCTGGCATTATGAGGGCCTGAATCTAGTCCAGAACAGCGTGCATGTGTAAAAGGTGTCGCAATGTCGCTATTGGCAGGGCGTTGTCAGATATCAGCAGGTGTTTTGACGCCCGACCTGAACCCATCGACCACGATATACAGCAGCGGCCCCACGGAAACAAAAACGGCGGTAAGCAGCAGATAAGGCAGCACCGATCCCAACGAACGGCCTTTGGCGCGAGCATCCCGGTACATCCAGATGCAGGCCAGAACCGCAAGCAGGTACAGGTCAATCACGACTTGAGCCGTGTCGGGGCTGGACATCAGGCCCAGGCCGAAGGCCACCAGCGACTGCTGCGCCGTCCACATCGTGTAGCCCGTGTAACCGGCGAAGCCCAGCAATGCGGCAAGGGCGAGATAGGGTTTGTTCATGTACTGTCCTTTAGGGGGGGCTGACGGGACGCCAGTTAGTGATACTTTTGCCGCACCCGCAATGACCTCACAGGTCATGGACGCCGATCATGGCCACTGCCAGAGTTGATGCATGAACAGCCAACCCTTCCCCCGTACCACGGCCCCGACAACCGCCGGGCCCCAGCTGCGCTTGCTGCGCCGACAGGCCCGCTTGAGCCAGCTCGACCTGGCGATGATCGCGGGCATTTCCCAGCGCCATTTGAGCTGCATTGAAACCGGCCGCGCCCGTCCCGGTCCAGGCACTCTGCACAACTTGCTGATGGCCCTGGAGGTCCCGCTGGAGCAGTGCAACAGCCTGTTCCTGGCGTCCGGTTACGCGCCTCGCTACGAAACCACCCCGCTGTCCTCCCCGGCAATGGACGCCGTGCGTGACGCCATCAGCCATGTGCTGCACGCCAACAACCCTGCTCCGGCGATCGTGCTGGGCAGCCATTGGCAGGTGCTGGCAGCCAACGCCAGCACCCGGGTGCTGTTCAATCTGCTGGGGCTGCCCGCCGACGCGGCGCAGGGCTTGAACCTGTTGACCACCCTGCTGCAACCCGGCGGTCTGGGCGACCACTTGATCAACCCCGAGCAAATCCGCAGCATTGCCTGGCAGCGGGCTACCCGCGAGGCGCTGGACAACCCGGTCCTGGCCGAGCTGCTGCAAACCCTCGATGCCCCGCCGTCCTGCGCCACCGTGAGCAATGAGCTGCCACCGCTGGTACTGACCCGTATCCGCTCCCCTCAGGGCGAGCTGAATTTCATGTCCACGTTCACCACTTTCGGCATGCCGCTCGACATCACGGTAACGTCTTTGCGCATCGAGCATCTGATCCCTGCCGATCCAAAAACCTGGCAGACCATGACCGCCGCCTACGAGCAGTCTCTGCTCGGGCAACCAGGCCACTAAGGAGAGTGCCATCAAAACCCTGTCCATTGTTCACCCCGGCGCCAGCCGAATTGCCTCAGGGGAGAAAACCCTTGAAGTGCGGCGCTGGCACCCCGAACTGGCCCCGACCGAAGACCTGCTGATTGTCGAGAACAAGCGATTTCTGCATATCGACGGTGATGAAGACCCCGAGGGCATGGCCGTGGCCATCGTACGGGTCAAGGCCATACGCCCGTTTGAACCGCAAGACGTGCCAGCGGCCTGTGCACGCTATTACGAGGACGGTTGGCTGGCCTGGGAGCTGATCGATATCAGGCCGCTAACGCCCCCGGTGCCCGTGCGGGCGGCGCGGGGCATTTACACCACCGACATCCGGGCAGGGGACCTGCAAACCGGCTGATCCCTCGACTCAGCCCATCAACCCGACCACCCGGTGCCGCGACACATTGGCCTGGCATTGCACCAGTTGCGCCACTTTCAGGTAGTCACTGCCCTGCCCCGCTTCGCCCTCGAACACGCGACCGGCAAAGTCGTGGGCCCAGCGCTTTTCATCCTTGCTTTCGTGGCGACCGATCTGCTCCCGGACATGCCCCTGGCGCTGATTGAGTTGCTCGATGACCCCGTTGACCCGCACCAGCCCTTTGTCCACCGTGGCCATCAACTGACGCAGCTCGGCCCGGCCCGTACCTTTGGGCGCAATCAAGGGTGCGCCCAGCAGGTTTTCTTCCTTGCTGTGCACCGGGGTAAAACTGGCCCGGGCGAAGAGTTTGTCTTCACCCTGGATCGACATCTGGCCCTTGAGCTTGCCCCATTGCGACTCGGTGGCCGAGAAGCGCAATTTGGCTTCGCTGTTGACCTCGGCATGCAACCCGGCCTGGGCCAGGCTGGTGTTGAAGCGGCGCAGGATCTGGCGCTCGTTCATGTCGTCGTCCAGCACCACGGCAATCGGCCCCGGCATGTGCCGCCCGGCACTGAACAGCAGGGTTTCACTGCCCGAGGCCTGTACCGCGTTCAGGGATTCAAGCCCCTGAATGCTGAAACGGCTGCGCAACGGATGGTCCAGGTTAAGCCCCATCTGGGCATCGACACTGGCGGCCGATAACCGGCTGCGGTTTTCCAGCAGGTCGTTGAGGCGATTGACCGAACGGGCCAGGGTTTCACCCTCCAGACCGCCCTTGGCCGGGCCGTTGAGGCTGCGGCCAAGATCACGCTTGAAACTGCTCAACTGCTCGGTGACCTGGGTCAGGTACAGGTGCGCGGCCTGAATGGAAGACGACTGCTGGTTCAACTGCAGGCTCAGCCCGGCCATTTTCCCCGGCTGGCGCTGGGCGCTGGCCAATTCGGGCGGCCTGGCATTGCGCACACGCGGCTTGGGCACGGTGTCGCGCTGCTGGGCCTGAGTGCGCATGCCCAGGTCATAAGAAGCAATGGCCGAGCGTTCGTTTACAACTTTCATGTCGGGTGTTCCGGTTCTGGTTTACATCAGGTCAAACAAGGAAATGGCCGCTACGCGGGTATAGACCTTCTGGCTGGCCTGCATTGAAAGCTCGTAGCCACTGACCTGCAGGAACGCCCCGCCCAGGTCCAGTTGCGACAGATCACCCTGGACTTTCTGGTTGGCCAGCGACACATCGGCGTTGCCGTTGCCCAGCAGGGTCAGGGTGTTCTGGCGCCCGCCCAGCTCGGTCAACCCGCCCAGCACGCGGCCGTGGGTCTGGTCCAGGCTGTCCAGCGTGTCCTTGAGCTGCTGGCGGGTGGCCGGATCGTTGGGCGCGGCCTTCAGACTGTCGACCAGGCTGTGCAGATCGTTCAGCAGGTCGGCATTGGGACCCAGGATGTCCCTGGCCGTCACGTTGTCATCGATCATCACGCCATTGCCCACGACCGCCTGACGGTGCTGGTCGTTGCCCGTCACGCTGTAGGTGCCGCTGGCCAGGTCAAAGGTCACGGCCGGGGTGTTGCTGAGCGTGCCCGAAAACAGGTAGTTGCCCGCTTCGTCCTTGGCGTTGAAGTAGCTCATGATGCTCTGTTCCAGGCTCGACATTTCATCGGCGATGGCCGAGAGATCCTCGCCGCTGTTGCTGTCGTTACCGGCCCACAGCAGCAGATCGCGCACGCCGAGCATGGCGTCGGAGCCGGACTTCAAATAGGTTTCCTGCACCATGAGGTTGTCCGATACCCGGCCGATATTGAGGTTGTATTGTTCCAGGCTGGCCTGCTCGCGCTCGATGCGCATCAGGCGGGCGCTGGCAATCGGGTCGTCCGAAGGTTTCTGGATGCGCAGGCCGCTGCCGATTTGTGCCTGCAGCTTGCCGATCGCCTCGGCGTTGCGGTTCATGTTGCTGTGCATCAGGGCAGAGGTGTGTACGTTGGTGATTCGCATGTGTTCAGGCCTTTACTCAAGTCGGTGTGCCGGGCTTCAGACAGCCGCCAGAATGGTGTCGAAAATACTGTTGGCGGTCTGAATGACCTTCATGTTGGCTTGCAGCGCCTTGTTGTAATCCATCACCGCCTGGGCTTCTTCGGTATCACTCACCGCACTCACGCTGTCGCGCTGGCTCTGGGCCTGCTCGGTGACGGTGGTGGAAGACTTGAGGTCGGCCTGGTTCTGTCGGCTGGCACTGGCCACATCCCCCAGCATGCCGCTGTAGGCTTCGCTCAACGTCACCGAGTTGCCGCCTACCGTGACCCGGGTGTTTTTCAGTTCGATCAGGTCCAGCAACACCTGGTTGTTGCCGCTCTCGCCCGCGACACCGGACAGCGCCAGCTCTTCGGGTTTGACGTCATTCATTTGCAACAGGCCGTTGGTGCTGCTGGGGTCGAACGTCAGCAGCGGGCTGCCCGGGTTGCCATTGAGGTCAAAACCGGTCGCCAGGGTGTCATTGACCAGGGTCGCCAGGGCCCCGGCCATTTCCTTGAGGCTTTCACGGGCGGGCAACAAGCTGTTGTGCTCGACGTTGTAGAGCCCGCCGAACGCGCCGCCCAGGGTGTCCTGATACAACGGGAAACTGGTGCCTGCAAAATTCAGCGCCACTTCCTGTTCACCCGCAGCGTTGAGGGTGATCGACAACTGGCCCGCGGTTTTGCCGCTGACCAGTGGCTGGCCGTTGGCCAGGGACACGGTCAGGGAGCCGTCGCGGCTTTCGCTCACACGCACATCGGCGTACTTGCTCAGCTCGCCCACCAGGGACTCGCGGTGATCGCGCAGTGCAGAACTGTCGGCGCCGTTGGATTCGGCCTGCACGATTTTCTGGTTGAGCAGCGCCAGGTTATTGCTCAGGCCGTTGATTTCGGTGCCCATGGCCGAGCGTTGCTCATGCAGGCCCTTGAGCTGATTGTCGATATTGCTGTTGAGCCCGTTGAAGCGCTGGGTGAGATTTTTCATCTCGGACAGGATCTGCTGGCGCAACGGGATATCACCGGGGCTGCTGCTGGCGGCGCTCAGGGCAGCATAGAAGTTGTTGAGACCGGTGCTCAGGTTGGAACCCTCCCCCGACATCACGCCTTCCAGCGAGCTGAAGTAGTCCTGACCGGCCTGGTAGTAGTTCATGTCGGTGGTGGCACGCCACAGTTGCTGGGTCTTGAAGCCGTCGCTGATGCGCTTGACCCCGATTACGTCAACCCCGCCCCCCACCTGCTGGCCCTGCCCGCCGACCGAGCCCGTCTGCACGGACAAGCGGCTGTAACCCGGGGTGCGGATGTTGGCAATGTTCTGTGCCGCCGCGTTCAGGGCGACTTGCGCCGCCGATACACCGGAATAACCGATCTGGCCCATGAGGCTCATGTTTCAATCTCCTTGCGCGCAACCCGCATGTTCTGGGCAAAGGCCGGTGAACTCAGTTCGGCTGCACGGCTGACGGTGGTAGTGAGGTCCTGTGTGCTTGAGGCGACCGCAATGGCGTCCGACTTAAATGCCAGGCCATCCATCTTCCCGCTGCGCGTAGCAGCGGATGGCGCTCTGGGCGTCACACCGCTCTGGCCAAGGTCGGCCAGGATCGAACGGGTGTAGTTGCGGGTTTCCTTGAACGGAATGCGTTCCACCCACTGACTGACGCTGATCGTGCCCTGGCGCGGGTCGCCATTGCTCTTGAGCCACTCATCCACACGCCCGGGCCCGGCGTTGTACGCCGCCACCGCCAGCGCCGTGGCGCCGTCATAGCGCTTGAGCAGTTTGTCCAGATACGCCGTGCCCAACTGCTTGTTGTACTCGCCATCACGGGTCAGGCGCTGCTCGTTGTAGTGCAGGTTCAGCTCCTGGGCCATTTCCCGGGCCGTGCCCGGCATCAGTTGCATCAGGCCACGGGCGCCCTTGGGCGAGACCACCGCCACCCGCCCGCCCGACTCGTGCTGGATGACTTTTTCCACCAGCGCCACCAACCCGGCAGCCCCCTTGCCAAGGCTGTCGATACCGCGCTGCCAGGTGTTGACGATGGGTGCCAGCAAGCTGTCGACCATCTGCGGTTTCGGGGCAGCAGGCGGCAAATCATGGTGGGTAGCCCGCGCACTGGTCAGCGCCTTGTTGGCGGCCAGCAGGCCAGCCGGGGCCACCGGCGCGCCGCACTGACCGCTCTGGGCCGGGGCTGCAGGGGGTGTGGACGGCATGCCGGGAGACAGCTGCTTGACCAGCATGTCGGCAATCCCGGTTTTGCGATGGCCAGCCAGCTTTTCGGCCAGCGCTTCGTCGTGGAACTCACGCAGGGTGTCGCCCTGGCGGCTGCGCATCGGGCTGCCCTCGGACAACACATCGCCCGCCTTGCGCATTTGCTTGAGGATCTGCTGCAAGAACATGGCCTCGAACTGCTCCGCCACGTTTTCAAGACGTGCCTGGCGTGCCACGGCCACATCGGCAGAAGGCTCCTGCCCCGATTTTCGGTGTTGCGAAATTTGGGTAATGCTCATGGTGAAAAGGACCTTAAATCACGATCAATTCAGCGTTCAGGGCACCGGCCTGTTCCAGTGCCTGCAATATGCTCATCACATCATCCGGTGTCGCCCCGAGGCTGTTCACCGTCTTGATGATGCTGTCCAGGTCGGCACCGTCAGGCCAGGCGAACATGGGGTTGCGCTGCTGGCTCACATCAATGTCGGAGCGCGGTACAACGGCGGTCTGCCCGCCTGAAAACGCGCCCGGCTGGCTGACCTGCGGGGTTTCGCTGATGGTCACGGTCAAGGTGCCGTGGGCCACCGCCGCCGCCTTGACCCGCACCCCCTGCCCCACCACCACGGTGCCGGTGCGGCTGTTGAACACCACCTTGGGCCGGGTTCTGCCTTCCTGCACGTCCAGGGACTCAAGAATGGCCATGTAGCTGACGCGCTGGCTGGTGGCAATCGGCGCCGTGACCGACACCTTGGTGCCATTCAGGGCCGTGGCGCTGCCGGCGCCAAAACGTGCGTTGACCGCTTCGGCAACCCGGCTGGCCGTCTGGAAGCTGGGTTTGCGCAGGTTGAGCATCACATCGCTGCGCTCGTTGAAATCGCTGGGGATCATCCGCTCGACCGTCGCCCCGTTAGGGATCAGGCCCGAATTTGAGCTGTTGACCGACACACTGGAACCACTGCGCCCCGAAGCCTTGACCCCGCCCACCACCACGGCGCCCTGGGCCAGGGCATAGACTTCGCCGTCCACGCCCATCAGCGGGGTCAGCAGCAGTTGCCCGCCGCGCAGGCTTTTGGCATCACCCAGGGACGAGACCGTCACGTCCAGGGACTGCCCGGCACTGTACGACGCCGGAATGCTCGCGGTGACGGTCACTGCGGCCACGTTTTTGAGCTTGGGATCCACATTGGGCGGCAGGTTGATGCCGAACTGTTTGATCAGGTTGGCCACCGACTGGTTGGTGAACTTGACCTGATTCTTGTCGCCGCTGCCGTCCAGCCCCACCACCAGGCCATAGCCAATCACCTGGTTGGAGCGGATCCCTTCGATGTCCACCAGATCCATCAAGGGCGCCGCGTGTGCTGGCATGCCCAGCAACAGGGCCAGCGCCGCCAGCCCGCTATAAAAAATGCTTTGCATAAAAAACTGTCCACTCACATCGGAAACAAGGGGCTGGCGAAGAAGCGCGTCAACGCCCAGATCACCGCATTGAGCGATGCCCTGAACAGCGTGAGCGAACTGCGCGGGCATTTCGCTCCTCAAACAAACCGGACTGGTCATGTTCTTGATCGGCTAACCCCCAAGGCTAGTGCTGCAATACCAATGCACCCCCGAAGTGATTCGGGGGTGTTTTTTTATGCAAGACCTTTTGCTGTATAGAAAAACAGGTGCTAGTGTTCTGCCTCGCCCCGTTTAAGGGTAATAAAATGATTGCAAGCCCTGACAAAATAGCGGAAGAACACAACGTGAAGACATCGAATCTGCTGACCCTATTTGTAATGACAGAGAAAGGGTTGAAGTTCGTAGAGCAAGCCATCTCTCAATTCAGAAATATTATTGCTGAGGTCGTCATTGGTCAGGACGGCGCGCTCACCAATGACTATTCACAAGAGATCGCCGATGTGTGTGCGGCATCTGGCATCAAGTTCAGTCAACGCAAAGACTTCCAGACGATCACCTCAAAATATGCAATGGCAATTTCCTGGCGCTGGCTGATAAACCACCCGCCTGAAAAGCTCATCGTTTTCCATGATTCGTTGTTGCCAAAATATCGAGGATTCGCGCCGCTAGTTAACGCATTGATCAACGGCGAACATACTGTTGGCGTGTCGGCAATATTCGGCGCAAGCGAATACGACCGTGGCGATATTATCCATCAGGCTTCTGTCCAAATTCGCTATCCCATTACCATTGCGGATGCAATTACGGCTGTGGGCGATTGTTATCTGAGTTCAGGCATGGCGGTGCTTGAAACGCTCGCCAGCGGCCAGCCTCTCAAGGCAAAAGCCCAAGATCACCGTCTGGCGACCTACAGCCTTTGGCGTGACGATGAAGACTATCTAATCGACTGGAGCCTTTCGGCGGCAAAAATTCGCCGCATGATAGATGCAGTCGGTGCCCCCTATAGAGGCGCATTCTGCCTTGTAGACGGTGCTCCAGCTCGCATTCTTGCAGCCGAAGATTTGGATGATGTGCAGATCGAAAACCGCACCTGCGGGAAAGTTATATTTGTTGAGGACGGGTTGCCGGTGGTGGTATGCGGAACCGGGCTGCTAAAGGTCACTGCCTGTGTTTGCGACGAGGGCGGGGGGTCATTGCTGCCTCTTTCCAAGTTCCGCGTGCGATTCAATTGACGCTACCGACCTGGACCGTCATAAGCCTCCCCACACCCTCACGGGCTCGGACTTCTGCAGCTTCCTGCTCACTTGATCAATGAACGATTACCACCTCCTCAGTAGCGCCACCACCAGACAGTGCAATCAACAACATAGAATCACGCTTTAGTCCGCATCAACGACGAGCCGGTTCTCATTTCTTTTTACGCACAGTCTTCAAGAGCTCATGCAGGGCCTCAGAAGACGGTGCTACTTAGGCCCCAATAGCCAGCGCTATGGCGGCTTCAATTTCTACTGCTGTCAAATTTCAGCTCACGCTGACGATTCCGACAAGCCTTTTGCCGCTCAACGCTGGTCAGAGGTCGGGCGTAAGTCTCAACCAGATCAAGGGCTACGGTGTTTTCAGGGGCAATCATTACGAAGTTCTCCGAACGCCCCGAATCCCTTCGGGGGTGTTTTTCTGAGTTCGACAAGGCAACTGCGCCGTTCATCAGCCCGAACAAATTGCGGCCATACCCCTTAAGCCGACCGAACAATCGGTCGCCCTTTGAGTGTCAGCGGGCAGAACAAACTGCACCGCCACAATTTCAACACTCAATGCTCACCGGGAATTTCGATCATGGCTTTGACTATCCACACCAACTACTCCTCGCTGTTGACCCAGACCAACCTGAACAAAACCAACAACGCCCTGGCCGTCAACCAGCAGCGCCTGGGCACCGGCCTGCGCATCAACTCGGCCTCTGACGATGCCGCTGGTCTGCAGATCGCTACCCGCATGAATGCCCAGTCCAAAGGCATGGCCGTGGCCCTGCGCAACGTCAGCGACGCTTCCTCGCTGCTGCAGACCGCAGACGGCGCGCTCAACGAAATGACCGACATCATGCAGCGCATGAAAGACCTCGCCACCCAGTCTGCCAACGGAACCAACAGCGACGCCGACCGCACCTCGATGCAGGCCGAGTACGACGAGTTGGGCAAAGAAATGCACAACATCATGGAGAACACCTCGTACGCCGGCGAAAAACTGTTCGGCAGTGACGGCACCACCGGCAAATTCGGCGCTGCCGTAGTGTTCCAGATCGGCTCCAGCGCCGCAGAGACCCTCGACCTTGACCTGTCGACACAAGCCGGCGACTTGGGCACTGACCTGGCGGCCTTGTCTTCGAGCTACGGTGCAGCCCCGGTATCCGGTACTGAGATCGCCACCAGCACTGCTGCCAACGCCCAGATCACTGCATTGAGCGATGCCCTGAACAGCGTGGGTGAACTGCGCGGCCAGTTCGGTGCCAACATCAACCGTCTCAACCACACCTCCAACAACCTGTCCAACGTCAAGGACAACACCGAAATGGCCCGCGGCCGCATCATGGATGCCGACTTCGCCAGCGAAAGCGCGATGATGAGCAAGAACTCCATGCTGATGCAGTCCGGCATCTCGATGCTCAAGCAAACCGGGCAAATGCCAGGCATGGTCATGTCCTTGATCGGCTAAGACCCAAGGCAGGACGCTTGAACAAAAACGCCCCCGAATCGCTTCGGGGGCGTTTTTTTTTGAGTTCGACAAAGCCAGCTGCGCCGTTCATCAGCCCGAACAAATACCGGCCATACGCCTTAAGCCGACCGAATAATCGGTCGCCTTTTAGTATCAGCGGGCAAGCAATCATGCACCGCACTTAATTTTAAACACTCAATGCTCATTGGCCATTTCAAACTTGCCGCACTGGGCCGTCACCGCGCCGGTAAAGGCGCCGCGCTCATGACCGAACAGCAGGGATTCGAGCATTTGCTCGGGGATGGCCGCGCAATTGACGGCCACAAACGGGGCATTGTCGCCGGAGGCAAAACGGTGAATGTAGCGCGCCATCATCTCTTTGCCGGTGCCGGTTTCACCGGTAATCAGGATCGGCGCACGGGTCACGGCCACCCGCTGGGCCATCGCCAGCAGACGGCGCCCCGCTGCCGAACACGACACAAAGCTTTCCTGGGCACTGGCCGCCGCCGCATGCCGCTGCAACAACGCCTTGATCTGGGTAGCACTGAACGGCGCCAGCAGGTAGTCCACGCACCCTCTTTCAAGCAGCGCCGTTGCACGTTCCTGCTCGGCGTACTCGACAACCGGAACAATACTTATATGGCGGGCGTGACGAATAAGGTTTTCAGTCTCGGCATTTAACAGTTGAACTGAAAAGCCGCTGACAAAAACAAACACCAGGGTGGTTTGATTGAACACCTGTGTGTGCAACTGGCTATAACTTTCAACACAGATCACAGGACAATGTTGTTCAGACAAACTGTCGACCAGTATTGAATACCCTTTATTGTCCGGGTGACCCACCACAATAACGGGAGGGTGTTCGGCGCGGGGCTCAAACGAGGCCGTAGCGGGATGACTATACGAATTAATAACCGGTCTCACCGTGTATACCTGCGGTTTGGATCGCATGTGTCTGTCGGCATGAATGCTGGCACCCGGCGTGGGGAAGTGTTCATGACGGTGCGATACCTGTGCGTGTTCGTTTCGGGTGCTGACTGCACTCAAGCAGCCTGTAAAGACTCACGTTCCTGTGACCGGTCGAACTGTAGGCAAGGTCGCGACAAAACTGAAATCATTAACCATCAAATCGTCCTGATCCTTATCAAACGGCGATTTGACAGTTTTTGATTTAGGAATTTCTAACCGGGTTCCTATACTCGCCACCAGCCAGGCGCTCCCCGACCCCAGCAGGCAGCGGATGTCTGCTTCTCGATTCCAGGAAACGAATCACCTGCCCCTTTCAGGCAGACACGAGAAACAAAAGGATGCGCGCTACAACTTCCAGGAACGATCTTTTCACTATGACTGGTTACAGAAAAGTTCAACATCAGGTGCCCGCAGACGACCTGATGTTTTTAAAGCCCGAAAAACTGGGCCGGTACTATCACAAAGTACCTATTTATATAAAAGAGCTGGCAGGCAAATACCCAAAGGCACTGAGCGATTACTTTTTAAGTACCTATCGAATCAACAGCGATCTGCTGGAAGTGGTTGTCCATGAAACACAACAACCGGATCCGCAATGCAGGTACATGACCGCTATCGGCAAAATTGGTTTCAGTATCGAGCGCCCGTTATTAAGCGAGTTGCTGGAAAGTTACTACGGTGGTTCCACCCCCCCTGCCCAGGACGAGCCGCCGGTCAGTTCGTCGGAGCACCGCATGCGTACGCGGCTGGGTGTCGATGTCTCGACCATTTGCGCCCGCATCCTGATGGGGGACATCCCCCTGGGCACGGTCGACAGTTCGGTGAGCACCTATGAAGAGATTCACTGGGCCTACTGCATCCAGTTCGTGTTTTGCAGCACCGCCACCCAGTTGGTGTCGTCGGTGTTCCTGTCTCTGGATGCCCATGCCGTCGATGAGCTGACGCGCCGCCTGAGCGATGACCAGCCCTCGTCCCAGTCCGACGGCGCCGGCTACCCCATCGCCGAATTGCCGGTACACCTGGACTGCGTGCTGGCACGGGCACACATGCCCCTGGGCAAGGTGCTGGCGTTGCAAGTGGACGACATCCTGATGGTGCGTTTGCTGGAGCGCTGTGAAGTGCATATCAAGCAGCAAAAATTGTTTCACGGGGCCATTTCCGAAGATGACGGCGCCTTGTTTTTAACCTCTCTCGACAGTGTTAACAGCCAATGAACACCTCCATTTCCGATTCCGACTTCGACAACCTGCTCAATGACACGCTGCCTGCCTTCGACGACGACCTCGCGCCTGCGCCCAGCCCCCCTGAAGCGGCTCCCCTGCCCCATCAGGACTTGAAGTTTTTCGGCAAGATTCCGGTCACCGTCACCCTGGAAGTGGCCTCAACGGAAATTACCCTGCGCGAGCTGATGGACGTTGACGCCAGCAGTGTGATTGCCCTGGACAAGCTGGCTGGCGCGCCGCTGGACGTCAAGGTCAACGGCGCCCTGTTTGCCAAGGCCGAAGTGGTCGTGGTGCATGGCAACTATGGCCTGCGGATTGTGGAACTCAGCGGCTCCAGCCTGAGTGACCTGGCGTTATGAAACTGATCAAGCCAGCCGCGTTCTGCATTCTGGTCATGCTCGTGGCGTGTGTACCGCAATGGGCACTGGCGGCCAACGGCGAGATCTCGCTGTTCAGCCTCAATGACGGTGAAAACGGCCAGGAACTGAGCATCAAGCTGCAAATCCTGGTGATGATGACGCTGCTGGGTTTCTTGCCGGCCATGTTGATGATGATGACCAGCTTTACGCGCTTCATCATCGTGCTGGCCATCCTGCGCCAGGCCCTGGGCCTGCAGCAGAGCCCGCCCAACCAGATTCTGATCGGCATCGCGCTGTGCCTGACCATGCTGGTCATGCGCCCGGTGTGGCAGGAGGTCTACCACGATGCCTACCAGCCGTTCCAGAACGATCAGATCACCATGGATCAGGGCCTGGACGTGGCCAAAAAGAGCATCAGCGGTTTTATGCTCGCACAAACCAACAAGGCCTCCCTGGAGACCATGGTGGCGCTGGCCAACGAAACATTGCCCGAAAACCTTGAGGACCTCGACTTCTCCCTGCTGTTGCCGTCTTTCGTGCTCAGTGAGGTGAAAGCCGCATTCCAGCTGGGGTTCATGATCTTTCTGCCGTTTCTGGTGATTGACCTGGTGGTCGCCAGTGTCTTGATGGCAATGGGCATGATGATGCTCTCACCCATGATGATTTCACTGCCCTTCAAGCTCATGGTGTTCGTGCTGGTGGATGGCTGGGCCCTGTTGATGGGCACCCTGGCCAGCAGCATCCAGCCCTTTGGAGGTTCGTGATGATGACGCCTGAAGTCGCCGTGGGCCTGGTGGGCCACGCCGTATTGATCACGGGCCTGATTGTCTGCGTGCTGGTGGTGCCCAGCCTGCTCGGAGGCCTGCTGGTGAGCGTGTTTCAGGCCGCGACCCAGATCAACGAACAGATGCTCAGCTTTCTGCCGCGCCTGCTGATCACCCTGGGCATGCTGATGTTTGCCGGTCACTGGATCTTGCGCAAACTCAGCGACCTGTTTATCGAAACCTTCAAGATCGCCGGGTCCCTGGTGGGCTGAACCGATGAACGCGACCGAACCCCTGATGAACGCCAGCCAGTACTTGCACACGCTGCAGGGCTACTGGTGGCCGTTTTGCCGACTGCTGGCGGTGTTCAGCATGGCCCCGCTGTTCAACCACAAGGCCATGCCGAAGAGGGTCCGGGTGCTGCTGGCCCTGATGGTCACCGCAGCCATTGGCGGCGCCCTGCCCCCGGTGCCGGAGGTCAACCCGCTGTCGGCCGGGGGCGCGCTGCTGGCCCTTGAACAGATCGCCTTCGGCCTGATCCTGGGGCTGTGCCTGCAACTGGTGTTCACCGTGTTCAGTGTGGTCGGTGAAGTGGTGTCGGCGCAGATGGGCATGACGATGGCGCGCTACAACGACCCGGTCAACGGCGTGTCGTCGTCATCGATCGTGTACCAGTTGTATTTCGTGTTGCTGGCGTTCCTGTTCCTGTCCATCGACGGGCACCTGGTGACCCTCAGCGTGCTGTTCAAAAGCTTCAGCCACTGGCCGGTTGGCAGCGGGCTCAACTACCAGAGCTACACCGTGTTCATCCAGGCCGTGGCCTGGGTATTCAGCGCCGCCGTGCTGCTGACCCTGCCGATGGTGTTCTGCGTGGTGCTGGTGCAGTTCTGCTTTGGCCTGCTCAACCGTATCTCACCCTCGATGAACCTGTTTTCCCTGGGGTTCCCGATCACCATTCTGGTGGGCTTGCTGTGCATCTACCTGACCTTGCCCAACCTGCCGGAAAACTACCTGCACCTGACCCGCGACCTGCTGGACAACATCGGTGCCATGCTCGAAGGAGGGCCGGATGTCTAACAACAGCGCCCAGGAAAAAACCGAAGACGCCACGCCCCAGAAGCTGCGCAAAAGCCGCGAGGACGGTCAGGTCACCCGCTCCAAGGACCTGTCCACCACCGTGTCGCTGATTGCCACCCTGCTGATCCTCAAGATGGTGTTTTCCAGCTACTACCACGGGCTTGAAGAAAGCTTCCGGATCTCGTTTCTGAACTTTCACTCCAGCGAAATCACTCAGGAGGACCTGGGACTGATTCTGAGCCACAACATGGCCCTGTTCGTGAAAATACTCGCCCCCCTGCTGCTCACCAGCGTACTGGTGGTGGTGTTTTCACTGATCCCGGGGGGCTGGGTGTTCGTGGCCAAGAATTTCTACCCGAAATTCAGCAAGCTCAACCCGATCACGGGCCTGGGGCGCATCGTCTCGAAACAGAACTGGGTCGAACTGCTCAAGTCGATGGCCAAGATTGCCGTGCTGATCGGTGTGGCCTGGATGTTGATCAGCGACGCCGTCCCCCAACTGATCGCCTTGCAGCGCACCAGCCTGCCCACGGCCATCGGTACGGCGTTCAACATGACGTTCAACATCCTGATCGCGCTGATGGGCATATTTGTGGTGTTTGCAGCCATCGACATTCCGATCCAGCGCTACTTCTTCCTGAAAAAACTGCGCATGACCAAACAGGAGCGCAAGGAAGAACACAAGAACCAGGAAGGCCGCCCCGAGGTCAAGGCCCGGATCAAGCAAATCCAGCGCCAGATTTCCCAGCGCCAGATCAGCAAGGTGATCCAGGACGCCGATGCCGTAATCGTCAACCCGCAGCACTACGCCGTGGCCATCAAGTACGACACCAACAAGGCCCAGGCGCCTTTCGTGATCGCCAAGGGCGTCGATGACATGGCCCTGTATATCCGCAAAATGGCCACCGCCCACAAACTCGAAGTGCTTGAAATACCGCCCCTGGCCCGGGCCATTTACTTCACCACCCAGGTCAACCAGCAGATCCCGGCGCCGCTGTATGCCGCCGTCGCCCATGTGCTGACCTACATCCTGCAACTCAAGGCATACAAGAGCGGAATGCGCGCCAAGCCGCAGTTGCCGGACAACCTACCGATACCCGAAAGCATGGCGAACAAGGCATAAACATGAACGTATTGCACAACCTCCTCCCGACGCTGCGCAGTGGCCGCATCGGGATCCCGCTGGTGATTCTGTCGATCCTGGCGATGATCATCCTGCCCTTGCCGCCGTTGCTGCTGGATATCCTGTTCACCTTCAACATCGCCATGGCCGTGCTGGTGCTGATGGTCAGCGTGTCGTCCAAAAGCCCGCTGGACTTTTCCCTGTTCCCCACGGTGATCCTGATCACCACCCTGCTGCGCCTGACGCTGAACGTGGCCTCGACCCGTATCGTGCTGCTCGAAGGCCATAACGGCACGGGGGCTGCGGGCAAGGTCATCGAATCGTTCGGTGAAGTGGTGATCGGCGGCAACTTTATCGTCGGGATGATCGTGTTCGTGATCCTGATGATCATCAACTTCATGGTCGTCACCAAGGGCGGCGAGCGGATTTCCGAGGTGACGGCGCGCTTCACCCTGGATGCCCTGCCCGGCAAACAGATGGCCATCGATGCCGACCTCAATGCCGGGCTGATCACCCAGGACCAGGCCAAGCAACGACGCCAGACCATCTCCAAGGAAGCCGACTTTTACGGCGCCATGGACGGTGCATCGAAGTTTGTGCGCGGCGATGCCATTGCCGGGATCCTGATCCTGATTATCAACCTGTTTGGTGGTTTCGCCATCGGCCTGTTTGTGTACGACTTGCCCGCCGGGCTGGCCTTCAAGCAATTTGCCCTGCTGACCATCGGTGACGGCCTGGTGGCCCAGATCCCAGCGCTGTTGCTGTCCACCGCCGCCGCCTTGATCGTGACGCGAATCAACGAGTCCGCCGAAATCACCACCCAGGTGCGCCGCCAGTTGCTGGCCTCGCCAGCCTTGCTCTACACCGTGGCCGGGATCCTGCTGGTACTGGGCCTGGTGCCCGGCATGCCGCACATCGCCTTTCTGGGTTTTGCCGCGGTTGTGGGTGGCGTGGCCTGGAGCGTGTCACGCTTTCAGCCTCCGGCCGAGGCTGTTGAGCTTGAAGCGGTCAGCGCACTCAGCGCCGCCATGCAAAACGAGCGTAGCCAGAGCCTGGCGTGGGATGACATCCCTCACGTGGAGCGGCTTTCAGTGTCCCTGGGCTACAAGCTGGTGGGGCTGGTCAATGAAGCAGCCGGCGCGCCCCTGACCCAGCGCGTGCGCGGTTTGCGCCAGACCCTCTCGGAAAACCTGGGTTTCCTGCTGCCCGAAATCCAGATCCGCGACAGCCTGCGACTCAAGGCGGCGCACTACTCCATCCATATCAACGGCGAGCAGATCGAAGGTGCCGAAATCCATGCCGATCACCTGATGGCCATCCCTTCGGCCGATCTGTACGGCGAAGTGGACGGGATTCTGGGCATTGATCCGGCCTACAAAATGCCAGTGGTCTGGATCAACCCGGTCGACAAGAGCCGGGCCCTGAACCTGGGTTATCAAGTGGTTGACTGCGCCGGGGTGATTGCCACGCACCTGAACAAGGTGATCCGCGACAACCTGGCGGACATCTTCAAGCACGACGACGTCGACAACCTGATGCAGCGCCTGACCGAACTGGCGCCCAAACTGACCGAGAACCTCAAGGGCCAGCTGTCCTATACCCAGCAGCACCGGGTGTACCGCCAGTTGCTGGTGGAGAACATCTCGTTGCGCGACATCGTCACCGTGGCCACGGCACTGGTGGAAAGCAGCGAAAGCACCAAAGACCCGGTCCTGCTGGCGTCCGACGTGCGCTATGCCTTGCGCCGCAACATCGTATCGAGCATTACCGGGCGACGGGATGAAGTCAGTGTGTTCGTGCTCGACAATGCCCTGGAAAACACCCTGCTGGGAGCCTTGAGCATTGCACAGCAAGCGGGCCCGGTGAGCCTGGACAACATTCCCGTGGAGCCCAACCTGCTCAACCAACTGCAAAACGCCATGCCGGTGGTCAAGGAAAAACTGCGCAAGGACGGTCATCCGCCGGTGCTGACGGTCATGCCTCAACTGCGTCCGCTGCTGGCGCGATATGCGCGGGTATTCAGCCCGGGGTTGCACGTACTGTCGCAAAACGAAATCCCGGAGAACGTCAGCGTCAATATTGTCGGGACGCTGGGGTAAACACGCGCCCGTGCGGGCCTGCGTATTACCGCAAGCATTGAAATCCGATACACAACAACAAAAAGACTCACGGAGACACGATGACCGACACACCCCAAATGCCCCAGATTTATACCAGCCGCCTCTTGCTCAGACCTTTTACGGAGCAAGACTTCCCGGCTTTTCTGGGCTATCACTCACTGCCAGAAACCTACCGCTACCTGTTTAAAGTGCAACCTGACCCACAGGCCATCAGGGAGCGCTTCGAGCGCGCCTTGAACCCCCGGGCTGAACATGACGGGGATGAAGTCCGTTGGGCCATAGTCAAGCATCCAGAAGGAGTCCTGACCGGTGAAGTGATGATTCGAATGACCAGCAAGGCGTCTGGACAGGCAGAGATCGGTTGCATATTCGCCCCGTCATTTCATCGGCAAGGCATCGCATCGGAAGCGCTGACAGCGTTGATTGGCGTGGTTTTCGAACACTACGACTTGCATCGCTTGTATGCGTCCATCGATATCCGCAATACCGGTTCATACACCTTGTTCAGCAAACTGGGGTGGAAACAGGAGGGCTGCCTGATTGAAAGCCAGTGGGTCAACGGCGAATGGACCAGCCGGTATATCTACGCCATGTTGGCTCGCAACTGGCAGGCCTCAGGGGTTTAGAGCGAGGGTGACTTTACGACTGCTGCGTCGCAGTGGCGCACCAAACCGGACGCAGCCTCGCACGGCTCGTCAGCGACTACAGATTCGTCACCATCTCCGTGTTGTAGTCGCTGACGAGTAGTACGAGGCTGCGATCGAGCGCGCAGCGGTCGCTAAACCGGAACACGCGGTATGCCTGATTAACCGCAGATGCTGACGTTACGACTGCCGCACAGCAAAAAGCCCATCACATCTATTAACCATTTATTTGACGTTTTTTTCTCATTCCCGGTTCTACATTCGCCGCGCCTGAGCATGCTAATGATTCCCATTGATTCTGGAGCCATTACGCACTGCCTTCGTCGTCTGCCGCGCGCACATCATAAAAACCGGAGTTGCACATCATGGTCAGCCGTATCCCTTCTTTGTTTAAAACCGCCCTGTTGAGCGCTGCATTGATCAGCGCCGGACACGTCACCGGAGCAAACGCCGACGACGGCATTGTGGTCTACAACGCCCAGCACGAAAGCCTGACCAAATCCTGGGTCGAGGGGTTCACCAGGCAAACCGGGATCAAGGTCACCGTGCGCAACGGCGACGACACCGAGATGGGCAACCAGATCGTCCAGGAAGGCAGCGCCTCACCCGCTGATGTGTTCCTGACCGAAAACTCCCCGGCCATGGTTCTGGTGGATAACGCCGGACTGCTCGCGCCACTAGCCCCCGCCACTCTCGAACAGGTCGGTTCTGCCTATCGTCCGGCCCAAGGTAAATGGCTGGGGATTGCGGCAAGGTCCACGGTATTTGTGTTCAACCCAAGCAAGCTCCCCGCAGCCGAGGTGCCTGCGTCCCTGCTTGACCTCGCCGCTCCCGCCTGGAAAGGCCGCTGGGCCGCGTCGCCTGCAGGGGCCGACTTCCAGGCCATTGTCGCCGCCGTGCTCGAACTCAAGGGCGAAGCCGCCACCCTCGACTGGCTCAAGGGGATGAAAGCCAATGCCGCCATCTACCGTGGCAACAGTGCAGTGCTCAAAGCCGTCAATGCGGGCCAGGTCGACAGCGGCGTGATTTACCACTACTACAGCTTCGTCGATCAGGCCAAGACGGGCGAAAACAGCAAGGACACCTCCTTGCATTACTTCAAGCACCAGGACCCGGGCGCCTTTGTCAGCATTTCCGGGGGCGGCGTACTGGCGTCCAGTAAACACCCGGAGCAGGCCCAGGCGTTCCTCAAGTGGATCACCGGCAAGGACGGTCAAGCGGTTCTCAAAGAGGGCAATTCGTTCGAATACGCCGTGGGCCAGAATGCCCCGTCCAACCCGAAGCTCGTGCCGTTGACGCAACTTGACGCCCCCAAGGTCGATGCTTCTCGCCTGGACAGCAAAAAAGCCGTGGCCCTCATGACCCAGGCCGGACTCCTCTAATTGTTGCCTGAAACCCTGCCGGCGGGCCTTGGGCCCGCCCTTTGCGCATCACGCTCACGCCGCCGCTTGTTGAGCCGCGGCGGCACCTGGGTGACGGGGCTGGCGGTGCTGGTGTCGCTGCTGTCATTACTGCCAATTGCCTTTGTGATCGGCGTGTCCTGGCACGTCGGCTGGGAGCAGATCGAAGCGCTCGTGTTCAGACCACGGGTAGGCGAACTGCTGGTCAACACGGTATTGCTGGTGCTGATCACCCTTCCCTTGTGCGTGCTGCTGGGCACAGCCCTGGCCTGGCTGACCGAGCGCAGCAACCTGCCCGGGCGGCGCGCATGGTCATTGCTGGCCGTTGCACCCCTGGCAGTGCCTGCCTTTGTGCACAGCTACGCGTGGGTCAGCCTGGTGCCATCGATTCATGGATTACCGGCCGGGGTGCTGGTCTCGGTCATCGCCTACTTCCCTTTTCTCTACTTGCCGGTCGCCGCGACGTTGCGTCGACTCGATCCCGCCATCGAAGACGTTGCCCAATCCCTGGGGCTCAAGCCCTGGACCGTGTTCTGGCGCGTAGTGGTGCCGCAATTGCGCCTGGCCATTTGCGGCGGCGCGTTGCTGGTGGGCCTGCACCTGCTGGCGGAATACGGCCTGTACGCAATGATCCGCTTCGATACCTTTACCACCGCGATCTTCGACCAGTTCAAATCCACCTTCAACGGACCGGGGGCCAATATGCTCGCGGCGGTTCTGGCGCTGTGCTGTCTGGCGATGCTCACCGCCGAGTCTGCCGCCAGGGGGCATGCCCGCTACGCCCGCGTGGGCTCGGGCAGCGCCCGCGAACAGCGGATCGTGCCCCTGGGCCGCCCCGCCACACTGCTTGCCCTGGGTCTGTGCAGCGCGACCTGCCTGCTGGCGCTGGGTGTCCCGTTGATGACCCTCGGCAAATGGCTGATCGCGGGAGGAAGGGAGGTATGGCACTGGAGCGATCTGCTCCCGGCACTGGAGCAGACCCTGTTTCTGGGGGTGGCGGGCGCCTTGCTGACCACCTGTGCGGCGGTGCCGATTGCCTGGCTGTCGATTCGCGCCCCCGGACGCCTGCAACGCCTGCTGGAAAGCTGTAACTACATCACCAGCTCATTGCCCGGCATTGTGGTCGCGCTGGCGCTGGTGACTGTGACCATCCACTTCGCCAGACCGATCTATCAGACCACCCTCACCGTGCTGCTCGCCTACCTGCTGATGTTTATCCCCCGGGCACTGGTGAGCCTGCGCGCAGGCATTGCTCAAGCCCCCGTTGAACTGGAGAACATGGCCCGCAGCCTCGGCCGCTCCGCGGCCCGGGCCTTGTGGCTGATCACCCTGCGTCTCGCCGCACCGGGAGCGGCCGCAGGCGCCGCGCTGGTGTTTCTGGCCATTACCAACGAGCTGACCGCCACCCTACTTCTGGCGCCCAACGGCACTCGCACCCTGGCGACCGGTTTCTGGGCCATGACCAGTGAAATCGACTATGCGGCGGCAGCGCCCTATGCACTGATCATGATCCTGCTGTCACTGCCGTTGACCGGGCTTCTTTACCATCAATCCAAACGCACGGCTGGCCGATGAACGCTCTCGAACTCAACGCGATCTGTAAAACCTTCGGCTCTCAGCGCGCCCTGGACAACATCACTCTGGCGGTGCCCTCCGGCAGCAGAACAGTCATTGTCGGGCCGTCCGGCTCAGGCAAGACCACCCTGCTGCGCATGATTGCCGGTTTTGAATCACCCGACTCCGGCAGCCTCTCGCTCAACGGCAAGGTCCTCCTGGACAGCACCCGGAACGTCCCTGCCCACCAGCGCCGGATCGGTTATGTGCCACAGGATGGCGCCCTGTTCCCGCACATGAACGTGGCCGCCAATATTGGTTTTGGGCTGGCAACCAAGGGCCACGCCAGAGATGAACGCATCGCCGAACTGATGGACAGCGTGGCCCTGGACTCAAACATGGCCACGCGCTGGCCCCACGAATTGTCTGGCGGGCAGCAACAACGGGTGGCGCTGGCCCGTGCGCTGGCGCAACAGCCCAGCCTGATGCTGCTGGATGAACCGTTTTCAGCCCTGGACACCGGGTTGCGTACCGCCATGCGCAAAATGGTCGCACGCTTGCTGGCAGATGCAGGGGTTACAGCGATTCTGGTGACCCACGATCAGGGCGAAGCCCTGTCTTTTGCCGATCAGCTCGCGGTGATGCGCCAGGGTTGCCTGGTGCAGGCCGGCCAGCCGATGGCGCTGTACCTGCACCCCAGGGACGAGCAGACTGCACTGTTCCTCGGCGAAGCCGTGCTCATACCCGCCATGATCGATAACGGCTGGGCCGAGTGCGACCTGGGCCGGATTGCTGTCAACCATCAGGGCCGCAGCAAAACGGCGCAGATCATGCTCAGGCCCGAACAACTGCAGGTCAGCCCGGCATCCCCGGATGGCACAGGCTGTAGAGGGGTGGTCACCGAGCGCGATTTTGGCGGCAATACCTGCACCCTGAGCGTCACATTGGTGGCAGGCACACTCGAGCCGGGCCGGTCGTTACCGGTGCATTGCCCGGGTTTGATGGCGCCAGCCATTGGCAGCGCGGTGCAACTGACCACTGTGGGCCAGGCCCATGTCCTGAAAAGTTGAGCGCCCTCAGTCTCAGCTAAGTGTCGTGCCGTACCTTTTGTCCTGCGCCAATGACCGCGCATCACAGAGGTTACGCAAATGAATGCCACTGCAGCCCGATGGCTGAACAAGGTGCCCGAGGTGACGCTGTCATTCTGGGTGATCAAGATCATGTCCACGACCGTGGGCGAAACCGGCGCCGATTACCTGGCCGTTGACGCGGGCTTCGGCGCGGGCTGGACCAGTATCGGCATGGCCGCACTGCTGGCAATTGCGTTGTTCTGCCAACTGCGCACCAAGGCCTACACCCCGTGGATCTACTGGCTGACCGTGGTACTGGTGAGCATCGTCGGCACGCAAATCACCGACATCCTCACCGACAAGCTGGAGGTGAGTCTGTACACCAGCACGGCGATTTTTTCCGGGTTGCTGGCGATCAACTTCATGGCCTGGTACCGCACCGAACGCAGCCTGTCGATCCGCGAGATTGTCACGCCCAGGCGTGAGTTGTTCTATTGGACCACGGTGCTCTGCACATTCGCCCTCGGCACGGCGGCCGGTGATCTGGCAACCGAAGCCCTGGGCCTGGGTTTCACCCTCGGCGCAGTGATCTTCGCAGGCTTGATTGCCCTCACCCTGATGGCCTGGCGCATGGGTGCCAACCCCGTCCTGAGCTTCTGGATCGCCTACATCCTCACTCGACCATTTGGTGCTTCGCTGGGCGACTTGCTGACCCAGGCCAAAACCTATGGCGGCCTGGGCATGGGTGCCACCTGGACCAGCGCCCTGTTCCTGTGCGTGATTGTGCTGCTGGTGGCCGCCGCCCAGTTCAATGCGAACAACCGCAAAGCCGTTACGGCCTGAACCTTTAAATTTCCATCAAGGACATCACCATGCGCCACCCTCAAACCCTGATTCGTCGTATTGGCATCGTTTCCTCAATCCTGCTGCTGAGCATCACCGCCGGTTGCTCAAAACCTGCCGACAAACCGGCCGACCTGAGTGCCGCCACCTCCAGCACATACAGCACGACGGGCTCGAAGCTGGGCGACCTGTCACCTTTTCACAGCATCGCCGCTGACGTCAGCGCACGGGTCGCCAACAATGATCTGTCGGGGGCGAAAACCCGTATCAAGGACCTCGAAACCAGCTGGGACTCTGCCGAAGCGGGGATCAAACCCCGGGCTGCCAGCGACTGGCATGTGCTGGACAAGGCCATTGACCACGCACTGGATGCCCTGCGTGCCGACAGCCCGAGCACGGTCGAGTGCAAGGCGGCCATGGACAACCTGCTCAAGGCATTTGACTCGATGAAAGGCAATTCCTGAAGCGTCGGGCGGACAAGCCACGGCACAGGTGCTTCAATACAGGCGCGACGGTGAAAACCGGCGCGCCTGTTTTATTTTCCGGAGCGGCACATGCGCATATTGCTGGTCGAAGATGATCCCATGATTGGCGATGCGATCCAGGGCGCACTCACGGACGCCAGTTATGCAGCGGACTGGGTGAAAAACGGCCTCAAAGCCCTGAGCGCACTGGAAACCCAACGCTACGACATGGTGCTGCTGGATCTCGGCCTGCCCGGCAAGGATGGCTTTGAAGTCCTGGCCAGCATTCGTGCCCGCAACAACCCGGTGCCCTTGCTGATCCTCACTGCCCGGGACAGCCTCGACGACCGACTGCGCGGCCTGGACGGCGGAGCCGACGACTACCTGCTCAAACCCTTCGACATGGCTGAACTGTTGGCGCGCATGCGTGCGGTCCTGCGGCGCAAGGATGGCAACGCCCTGCCCCTGCTCAGTAACGGTGTGGTGTCCCTGGATCCGGTCTCCAAACTGGCCACTACCGAGACTCAAGGCGGCGTCGCCCTTTCCAGCCGCGAATTCGCCCTGCTGCAGGCGTTGCTGATGCGTCCGGGAGCGATTCTGTCGCGCAGTGAACTTGAAGATCGTCTGTATGGCTGGGGCAACGAAGTCGAAAGTAATGCCATCGAGTTCCTGATTCACTCCGTGCGCCGAAAATTGGGCAGCCACATCATCAAGAACGTCAGGGGAATGGGATGGATGGTTTCAAAAAACGCTTGAGGGAGTCGGTTCAACTCAGGCTATCGGCGGCACTGTCACTGACCATTGTGCTGGTGGCCGTGATCGCCAGCGTGTTTGCCTTTTTCTCGGCCCTGGACGAAGCCCACGAGTTGCAGGACGAAAACCTGCATCAGATCGCCCTTCTGTTCGATCGCCAGCAAATGACCCTGCACTACCCTCAGGGCCTGGGCCCTGCGGGGGATGACGAAGAGTCCCGGGTAATCATTCAATACCTGATCGATGGTAAAAAAGCCCCGGGCAATACCGACGACGCTCTGCCGTTGCCATTGCCCACCACCCTGGCCGATGGCCTGTCCACGGTAGACGTGGGCGGCGAAGCCTTTCGCGTGCTGGTCAGGACCACCGCCAACGGCGAGCGCATTGCCGTCGCCCAGGAGGTCGATGCCCGCAACAAGGACGCCCGCGAAAGTGCCTGGCGCAGTGTGTTGCCCTTCCTGTTTTTGTTTCCTGTGCTGCTCCTGGTGGTCAGTGACCTGGTGCGCAAACTGTTTCGGCCCATCGCGACCCTCGCCGCACAAATCGACCAGCGTGCCGAGCAAGCATTGCATCCCATTGACGAGCAGCATCTACCCACTGAAATCCGCCCCTTTGTGGTGGCCATCAATCGCCTGCTCGCCCGCGTGGAGCAGTCCATGGACAGCCAGCGGCGCTTTGTCGCCGACGCCGCCCACGAACTGCGCTCGCCCATGACCGCTCTGTCACTGCAGGCCGAACGACTGGCCGCGACCCAAATGCCGGAGCAGGCCCGCGAGCGCCTGGAACCCTTGTCACGAGGGATTGAGCGCAGCCGGCAACTGATCGACCAGTTGCTGAGCCTGGCCGCCGCACAATTTACCGCTGAACGCCCACGCACCCGGGTTTCAGTGCATGACGTGTTTCGCCGGGTGCTGGAAGACTTATTGCCCCTGGCGCAGCGCAAGCAACTCGATATCGGGGTGGAAGGCGACGAAGATGTGCAGCTCATGATCAATGACATGGACCTGTTTACCCTGGTCAAAAACCTCACGGACAACGCCATTCGCTACACCCCGCTAGGGGGCAGGGTCGATCTTGGCGTGGAGCTGATGCACGGCAGCGTACGCCTGTATGTCAAGGACACCGGGCCGGGCATTGCCCTCGACGAACAGGCCCGCATCTTCGATCCGTTTTATCGCAGCCTGGGCTCCGGCGAAACGGGCTCGGGACTGGGGCTTTCGATCGTCAAGGCCATCGCCGGGCGTATCGGCGCCAGGGTTGAACTCGCGTTTTCGGATAAGCTCAACCACAGCGGCTTATGGGTTTCGGTCTGGCTGAAAACCGACATGCACTGACCCACAACCAGCGTTTCTGACCCTTCAGGTAAATTTATGGGCACTTCGTTCTATTCAAGCTGGACATTCTGGGCGCTGCTGTCGGCCGTGTTCGCTGCCATGACGGCCATTTTCGGGAAGATCGGCATCACCGGGATCAACTCCGACTTCGCCACGTTGCTGCGGACCGTGGTGGTGTTGGTCAGCCTGGCGTTGATCCTGTATGCGACCGGCCAATATCAGTCCCTGGGCTCGATATCGGCCCGCAGCTATGTGTTTTTGGTGTTGTCGGGGCTTGCCACCGGCGCGTCGTGGATTTGCTACTACCGCGCCCTGCAACTGGGCCAGGCCTCATTGGTTGCCCCCGTGGACAAGCTCAGCGTGGTGATTGTTGCCGTGCTGGGGGTGACGCTGCTGGGTGAAAAGCTCGATATCCGCCAATGGGCAGGGATCAGCCTGATTACGGTGGGCGTGGTGCTGCTGGCGTGGCGCCGCTAACCTGGCGCTGCGCCACCCCGCAAGACAGATCGCTGCGCTCCCCTTCGCAGCCTTGGTGGCTCGGTAGCGACTGCAATGGGCAGAGCCTCACCGGATTTCACTGTCCCAGATCACGGCGATATTGCCTTTGTAGGTGCTGCCCGAATGGGCATTGATCATATTGGCAACCTCCTCGCGCTCAACCTCAAAATGCAAGGCCGCGCGGCCATTGTCTACGTAGCGGCTGGGCGAGAACTGCTCCGCAATCGTGCTCAGCAGTCGGCGGTTGACCGCCTGGCCCGCAGCATCGTTCAAGCCAGTGGGCAAGGTCACTCGCGTCTCCACCGCAACGATATTGCCCGCAGGATTTTTGATTCCGCATTGCATGGCCACGGGGTATTCGCATTGCAGTTCAATGCTGAACGGGGTGGAAGACCAAATGCTGAAGGGCTGATTGGCCTTGAGTGCTTCAGGCCGACGCCCGTTGTCCAACCATTGCTGCCAACCGCCTGCCGGGTTGAGAACGACACGATCGTAGCCCGCCGGATACTGGAATTTCAGGGTGTGCTGGACTTCAAGGGTGAGATTGAAAGTGACGCTGGTTTCGGAGGTGGACAGGTTGTCGCCAAAGTCGAAGTCACCGCCCGGGCCAACCGCGTAAGTGATCGAGCCTCGGTAAATGCCCGTCCCCATACTCAGCGGGTCAGGGGCGGTCATCAGATAAGCAACGCTTGCATTGCGCAGTCTCAGCCAATCGATCTCATACGTAGGTGACTTTGCACAAGGTGCTTGCACCGGTGTAAACCAGAAAAAGTTAGCGTCCGCCCAGGAAGACCCCAACGCTACTGCTCGTATGCATGGAGACGCCGTACTTCCCCCCCATCCCCCGCCGCTCCAAAGTAAATTGTGAGCGTTAGCCGATACTGTGGGCATCACGGGCACATCAGCAAGGATCAGATGAAGATCTCGGGTCCGTATCGTCCCGCTAAAGGCCATAATGGAAAACTCCACATCAACACTTTCACCTGTGTCGTTTGTAACTCGAATGTTTCTGACACCAGCCGGAACCTTGATCATTGCTCCAGCCCTGATGTCAGTATGGTTAGCCAAAATCGGAAACTGGGTCAGGGGCTCAAATCCAAGAGAAATACTAAATAGATTTCTTGGATTACAGATATTGGGATACTCATTGCACAGTCCCGTATTAGGTGTCGTATTTTTAAACTTGTTGACGGTTGGATTGACCGGATCGGGGGCAAAAACAGCGGAAATCTCGACCACACGGGCATTGGCTTGTAGCGCTAACAGCCCGGTCACAAGTGCCAGACAACCCCTGAATAAAAAACGCGCAAGCACTTGCCCATTCGATGGGGCTTTTGGGGAAACATTCATTGAAAGTTTTACACCTTGTCTATCATGGGATCTTCAATCAGCTTGATCCCACTACTTCACTCGAAGTTAGCTGGCGCTGATAAAAATTACAGTTTTAAAACCGCCATGCTCTTGCCCTGCATCCTCGAGAGTGTGCTCATTTGACTATGCGTCTGCAGGCGCGTTTTGCGGTCGATGATCCGCACTTCGGCAGTCACTGGCGGGAAAAATGACCAGGGCGTTTTATAGAGACAAACTATTCCCGCATCCATAGCTTTAAGCTGATGTCGCCGTAAGAATTCACTTACAGGAATTCCACGAAATTACGTTGGGCGTGGCGCCGATAAGCCTGACACGACACTTTCAGACAGATCCGCGGCCGAGGGAGTGACATTTCCTACAGGCCGATTCTAGTATGGCCGCGCATCACTCCCCGCCCCATAAAAAAAACGTATGGAAACTCTGAAAATGCCCTTCACCCGTACCCTTCTTGCCCTCTCTTTGGGCATGGCTTTACTGCAAAACCCGGCCTTTGCGGCGCCGCCCCTGTCGATGGTCGACGGCGTTGCCCAGGTCAACACACAGGACAGCAATGCCTGGGTCGAGATCAACAAAGCCGCGTTCGAAAACAACATTCGCGTGCTGCAAACCACCCTCGCCGGCAAGTCGAAAATCTGCGCCGTGCTCAAGGCTGATGCCTACGGTCACGGGATCGGCCTGCTAATGCCATCGATCATCGCCATGGGTGTGCCGTGTGTGGGCGTCGCGAGCAATGAAGAAGCACGCGTCGTGCGTGAAAGCGGCTTCAAGGGCCAGCTGATTCGCGTACGCACGGCGGCATTGAGCGAGCTGGAAGCGGCATTGCCGTACAACATGGAAGAATTGGTGGGCAACCTCGATTTCGCCGTCAAGGCCAGCCTGATCGCCGAACAGCACGGTCGTCCGCTGGTGGTTCACCTGGGGCTGAACTCCAGTGGCATGAGCCGCAACGGCGTAGAAATGACCACGGCTGAAGGCCGCCGCGATGCGGTCGCCATCACCAAAGTACCGAACCTTGAAGTGCGGGCGATCATGACCCACTTCGCGGTCGAAGATGCCGATGACGTGCGCGCCGGTCTCAAGGCGTTCAACCAGCAGGCGCAATGGTTGATCGACACGGCCCAGCTTGATCGCAGCAAGATCACCCTGCACGCAGCCAACTCGTTCGCCACCCTTGAAGTGCCCGAGTCGCACCTGGACATGGTCCGCCCTGGCGGCGCGTTGTTCGGTGACACCGTGCCATCCCACACCGACTACAAGCGCGTGATGCAGTTCAAATCCCACGTTGCCTCGGTCAACAGCTACCCCAAGGGCAACACCGTCGGTTACGACCGCACCTACACCCTGGGCCGCGACTCGAAACTGGCCAACATCACCGTGGGTTACTCTGACGGCTACCGTCGCGCCTTCACCAACAAAGGCATCGTGCTGATCAACGGGCACCGTGTGCCAGTGGTGGGCAAGGTCTCGATGAACACCCTGATGGTCGACGTCACCGACGCGCCGGATGTAAAGAGTGGCGATGAAGTGGTGCTGTTCGGGCATCAAGGCAAAGCCGAAATCACCCAGGCAGAAGTTGAAGACATCAACGGTGCACTGCTGGCGGACCTGTACACGGTGTGGGGCAACTCCAACCCCAAGATCCTGACCGACAAGTAAGCCGCCTGTAATCACCTGTAATCGCCTGTAGTCGCTGACGAGTAGAACGAGGCTGCGTCCAGTTTGGTGCGCCACTGCAACGAAGCCGTTGTAAAACCCGCCACCTGGATTCACGATCGCAAACCTCGTCACCCGACACACCCAGCAACATTCCCGAGCACACGCTAATGAGAAGCGCTATCATTGCCATCCTTGTCAGTGTCTGCTCTGGAATTGCAATCGATGCTCACGTCCCCTTCTTCCACACGCTGTGCCCTGGGTGATCTCTACGTTCAGCACCACGGCTGGGTGGTGCAATTGCTGCGCCGCAAACTGGGCAATCAGGAGCAGGCGCTGGATCTGGCTCAGGACACCTTTTTGCGGATGCTGCGCACTGACACGCCACCGGTGTTACGTGAGCCCCGTGCGTACCTGACCACCATTGCCAGCCGCCTGTGCGGCCAGTATTTTCGCCGCCAGGCACTGGAGCGGGCGTACCTGGAGTCGCTGGCAGCCCTTGAGCCAGAGCATGTGCCCTCCCCTGAGTCACGCCTGCTGGTGCTCGAAGCCCTGGACGCTGTCGGCCAGGTCCTCGATGGCCTGGGCACCCGGGTGCGGGAAATCTTCTTGCTCTCGCAACTGGACGGCCTGACCTACCCGCAAATTGCCACGCACATGGGCCTGACAGTCAACGTCGTGCAAAAAGCCATGCTCAAGGCCTATCGTCACTGTTACAGCGCGGTCTACGTCGGGTGAACCGGTTTGAACCCTGCAATGCCCAGCGCCTGGACCATGATGTGGTCGAGCAGGCCCTGCAGTGGATGGTTATCGTGCAATCGGGCGTCAGCACCGAAGCCGAACGTCAGGCCTGCCAGCACTGGCGCACGCAATCTGCGCAGCATGAGATGGCCTGGCAACGGTTGACCGGGCTGAACGCTGATTTTCGCGACAGTACCCGCATGCTCCCTGCCGCAGGAGCGCGTACGTTATTGCGCTCACGCCATGCCACTTCGCGACGCACACTGCTCAAGGGGTTTGCCGGTCTAGGGGTGGCGCTGGCCACGGGCTTCAGCGTGCGTGAACGGATACTGCTGCCGGAACTGTTCAGCGACTACCGCACCGCCACCGGTGAGCGCCGGCAATTCTCCCTGGCCCGGCAGGTCGAGCTGACGCTGGACACCCACACCGCACTCGATGCCCGAACCACGGGCACCGGTACCAACCTGACGCTGAACCTGGGCCGCGTATTGATCACTGGGGCCAACGTCTGTCTGAGCACGGTCCATGGCCGGGTGCTGCCAGCGGCCCGCTCACGCTTGGTCATCAGCCAGAACCTGCCCGGGATCGACGGCACCCGGGTGCAGGTACTGACCGGCAGCGCTTCGATCGAGCTGGCACGGGGTGACCGTTTCAACCTTGGCGCCGGTCAACAATTGACGTTCGATCGCCATGGCGCCGGACCTTACAGCCAGGTGTCGGCCGGTGCCGATGCCTGGGTCAACGGCCTGTTGATCGCCGAGCGCATGCCGCTGTCCCAGGTCATTGCCCAGCTCAACCGCTATCGACCTGGCGTGGTGCGCTGCGACCCCGCGGTGGCTGCCTTGCAGGTGTCGGGGTCGTTCTCCATCGACCGTCCGGACGCCAGCCTCGACCTGCTCACCCACGTGCTGCCGATCCGTGTGCAGCGTGTTTTCGGCTACTGGGCCAACGTCGTCCCTGCCTGAAAACTATTTATTTTCAGCACAGGCGGCAGTTTTTCCCATCTGGTGCATCAAGTTCAGGGAAGACGCTGATTAACAGCGCAATGCCCACCCTTCTCACACATGGACAGTTTTTTATGCACAGCCGACTTACCCCCCTTGCCGGTGCATTGCGCACCCTTGTATTTGGTTTATCCATTGCCACGGCCAGCCACGGGGCATTCGCAGCACCGGACAGCGAACACGCCTACCGCATCGCACCGGGCAGTCTGGACTCGGTGCTGGGCAGCTTTGGCCAACAAGCCGGCGTGATGATCGCCGTTGATTCGACGCTGACCACCGGCATCCACAGCGACGGCCTGAGCGGCAGCTTTGACGTCGGTGAAGGCTTGCAGCGCCTCCTTGAGCCCCTGGGCCTGCAAGCGGTCAGAGAAGGCGACGGTTACCGTGTTATTGCACGGGGGCCCCAGAACAACGGGCAACTGGAGTTGCAGGCTACCCAGGTCACGTCCAACCAGTTGGGCACCATCACCGAAGGCAGCGGCTCCTACACCCCCGGCACCATCGCAACGGCCACCCGCATGGTGCTGACGCCGCGGGAAACGCCGCAGTCGATCACGGTGATCACCCGTCAGCACATGGATGATTTTGGCCTCAACTCCATCGACGAAGTGATGCGCCACACCCCGGGCATCACGGTGTCGACCTTTGACAGCGAGCGCACCAACTACTATGCCCGCGGCTTCTCGGTGGAGAACTTCCAGTACGACGGCATTCCCACCCTGCGCAACTCGGCCTATTCCTCGGGGCAAACCCTGAGCGACATGGCCATCTATGACCGGGTGGAAATCCTCAAGGGTGCAACCGGCCTGCTGACTGGCGCAGGCGCGCCGGGTGCGACGATCAACCTGATCCGCAAGAAACCGACCCGCGAATTCAAAGCCAGCATCGAGGCAGGGGCTGGCAGCTGGGAGAACTACCGCACCCAAGTCGACGTCAGCGGCCCGCTCACCGACAGCGGCAACCTGCGTGGCCGGGCCGTGGCTGCCTATCAGGACAAGAACTCGTTCATGGAGCGTTACGAGCGCAAGACCGGCGTCTATTTCGGCACTCTGGAAGCCGATCTGAGCGATGACACCCTGCTGACCGTGGGCTTCGATTATCAGAACAACGACCCCCATGCTTCGGGCTGGTCAGGCAGTCGCCCGTTATTCGACCGCACTGGCGAACGCATCGACGTGAAGCGCTCGTACAACAACGGCGCCAACTGGAGCCGCTGGGAGCAGACCACCCAAAGCGTGTTCGCCACCCTGGAGCACAGCTTCGCCAACGCCTGGGTCGGCAAGGCGCAGTTGACCCATCAGGTCAACAGCTACGATGCCCCGCTGGGTTCGGTCATGAGCGGGCCATTCCCTGCCACCGGCCTGTCATCGATCTATGCCAACAAATTTACCGGCAACACCCGCACCGACGCCGCCGACGCCTACTTCAGCGGCCCGTTCAGCCTGGCCGGCCGCGAGCATGAACTGGTCATCGGAGCGTCGGCCTCCACCGCCCACTGGCAAGGCAAGGACTACGGCAACCCGACCTTCCTCAGTGCCAACGTGATTGATTTCTGGAACTTCGATGGCAAGACCACGGAACCGAACTGGGGCGCACCCACCCAATATAACGACACCACCACGCGACAAACCGCAGGCTACATCAGCGCCCGTTTCAACCTGACCGATGAGCTGAATCTGTTGCTCGGTACACGGGTCGCCAATTACTGGCTGACCGGCGATTACGACATCACCGAAACTGGCCGGCTGGTGCCCTATGTGGGCGCCACTTACGACCTGAACGACCATTTCACGGCGTATGCCAGCTACACCGACATCTTCATGCCGCAGACCTACAACCGTGATCGCAAGAACAAGGTGCTCGAGCCGGATGAAGGCAAAAACTACGAAGTGGGAATCAAGGGTGAATTCTATGGTGGCAGGCTGAACACCAGCCTGGCCTATTTCGAGGTACATGAAAGCAACCGTGCCGAGCCGGATGCCGAATACAACGCAGATCCGACCAACCCGTCGATTCTCTATGCATCAATCGGCACCAAGGCCAAAGCCAAGGGTTTTGAAGCCGAAATGTCCGGTGAACTGGCGCCTGGCTGGCAAGCGCAGGCCGGTTTTACGCACAAGGTCATTCGTGACAGCGAAGACAAAAAAATCTCCACCTGGGAGCCCGAGGACCAATTGAGCGTGTACACCACCTACAGGTTCAAGGGGCCGCTGGACCGCTTGACCATCGGCGGCGGTGCCCGTTGGCAGAATCGCAGCTGGCAGAACATCTACAACCGCGCCAGGGACCAATACCAGGACTTTAGCCAGGATGCCTACTGGCTGGTTGATGCGATGGTCCGCTATCAAGTCAACGAGCACCTCTCCACCACACTCAACGTCAACAACCTGTTCGACAAGGAGTACTACACCAACATCGGCTTCTATAACACCGCGTATTACGGCGACCCGCGCAATGTGATGCTCAATACCCGCTGGGATTTCTAGGGCGGAATGGGCACTGCTCGTCAGCGGCTTGTATGTGGGGGCGCGGCTCAATCTGTAGTCGCTGACGAGGAACGAAGGCTGCGTTCGGCGGCGAAGCCGTCGTAAACCCGGATGTTGCGGTGAGTCAGGAAAAACCGGGGGGCAGTTTTTGCGGTCGCTACGTCGCAGTGGCGCACCAAACCGGACGCAGCCTTCGTTCCTCGTCAGCGACTACACACTCCCTGTAAATACAGAATCTGCCCTTAGCCGATCTGCGATCGAAAACGGTAAACCGCGCGTCCGCACAAATGCGAATCATAAAGATTGGTAAATAGAATTGATTACCATTAATACAAATGTAAAGCTTTGTAACCAATTCTCGTTTACGCAGTTCCCGTCCGGAGTATTCGCAGATCATGCGCCCACTGTTCACCCTGCCCGCATCAGCCCTCACGCTGCTCGCCTTGAGTATTTGCAATACTGCACTGGCCGATGAAAACACCCTGAATCTGCCGTCCACCAGCATCACCTCAACGGCAGACAGCGATGAGGCCCCACAGGGCTATCAGGCCAAGCCGAGTGCCACGACGACACGCTTGAACCTCACCGCCGGGCAAACGCCCCAGGGCATTACCAGTATCAAGCGTGAGCAACTGGATGACTTTCAGCTCAACAGCATTCGCGATGTGCTGGAGAGCACTCCGGGGGTGAACGTGCAGAAGGTCGAGACCGACCGCACGTACTTCACCGCCCGCGGTTTTGATATCACCAATTTCCAGTACGACGGTATGGGCATGGGGCTTACCGGCGGCGTTCTGGTGGGCGATATCGACACCGCACCCTACGAGCAAGTAGACGTTTTGCACGGTGCCAACGGCCTGATGACGGGCGCCGGAAACCCTTCTGCCACGGTCAACTTCATTCGCAAGCGCCCCACGTATGAGCCGCAGGCCAAGGTCAGCGTCAGCGCCGGTTCCTGGGACAAGCGCCGGGTCGACCTGGATGTTTCCGGGCCGCTGACCGACTCGGGCAATGTGCGCGGGCGTGTGATCTATGCCAACGAAGTGGGCAATTCCTATCTGGACCGCTATTCCCGGGAAAAGAACATTTTCAGTGGCATGCTGGCTTTCGACCTGACCGACGACGATACCCTGACCGTCGGTTACGAAGACCAGAAAAGCGACGCCAACGGTGCCAGCTGGGGCGCGTTGCCACTCACCGACAGCAACGGCAATGCGGTGCACTACAGCAGCACCTCCTCCAACATTGCCCAACCCTGGGTGTACTGGGACGTACGCACCACCCGGGCCTTTGCCGAGTGGCAGCACCGCTTCATCAATGACTGGAAGTCAACGCTGACCCTGACGGCCATGGAGCACCGCGAAGACACCGACATGTTCTACATTTATGGCGACAATGGCTCGACTACTGGCTACACGGGCCTGGCTTCAAAATACAAGGGCAAGACCCGTGAGCTGGATGGCGACCTGTCGTTCAGCGGCCCTTTCAGCCTGGGCGGCCGCGAGCACCAACTGACCTTCGGTGCCAACGTGGCGCGCTCGCGCACCCAGGAGGCGTCGCTGTACGGCAGCGCGTCGTACTACACTCCGGTGTCGCTGGAAGATGCCCTCAACGGCACCCTCCCCAAGCCCACCTACAACATCGCCAATGCCGACGGAACCTCCAACTACACGGACCGCCAGAAAAGCCTCTACGCCGGTGCCCGCTTCAGCCTGACCGACGACCTGCACCTGATCACCGGGGCACGCATGCTCAGTGCCGACAGCGACGGCGAAAACTACGGCTCGGGCCGCAACGTGAGGATTCATGGCAAGGTCACGCCATACGCAGGCCTGGTCTACGACCTCACCCCGCAGTATTCGCTGTATGCCAGCTACACCAGGATCTTCAATCCGCAGTACTACCTCAACACCCAGGGCCAGGTACTGGAACCCCTGGAAGGCAAAAGCTACGAGGCTGGAATCAAGGGGCATTTGCTGGACAAGCGACTGGACGTTTCGGCTGCGGTGTTCCACACCAAACAGGACAACGTCGCCACTTATGCTGGCTTTGACTCTGCTCTGGGCGGCTACCTGTATGACGGCATGTCGTACAAAAGCAGCGGCCTGGAGCTTGAAGCTTCGGGGGAACTGGCCCCGGGTCTGCAAATCAGCGGTGGCTATACCTATGTCTACATCACCGATGCCGACAACCAGCGCGGACGTAAATTTATCCCGCGCAATGCCCTGACCTCCTCCATGACCTACCGATTGCCGATGGCGCCGAAGGTCAAGGTGGGCGGCAGCCTCAAATGGCAGAGCAAAATCGAGAACGACGCCGCCCCTGCCGCCAACCAGGCCGCTTATGCGCTGGTGGGCTTGATGACCAGCTACGACATTGATCCGCACTGGAGCACCCAGCTCAACCTGGACAACCTGACCAACGAGAAATACCTGCAAAGCGTTCGTTACGGCCAGAGCAACTATGGCGCACCGCGAAACGTCACGGCATCGGTCAGCTGGAAGTTCTAAACCTGCACAAAACTGTGTTTGTTTTGTGGGAGCGGGCTTGCTCGCGATGGTATCAACCCAGCCTGCCTGCCAGACCGCAGCGTCTGTATCGCAGGCAAGCCAGCTCCCACAGGTTGCGTGTCGCTCCCACAATCAGGTCACTACACCACCTACTGTGGGAGCGGGCTTGCTCGCGATGGCATCAACCCAGCCTGCCTGCCAGACCGCAGCGCCTGTATCGCAGGCAAGCCAGCTCCCACAGGTTGCGTGTCGCTCCCACAATCAGGTCGCTACACCACCTAGTGTGGGAGCGGGCTTCAACCCAGCCTGCCTGCCAGACCGCAGCGTCTGCATCGCAGGCAAGCCAGCTCCCACAGGTTGCGTGTCGCTCCCACAATCAGGTCACTGCACCACCTAGTGTGGGAGCGGGCTTGCTCGCGATGGCATCAACCCAGCCTGCCTGCCAGACCGCAGCGTCTGCATCGCAAGCAAGCCAGCTCACCAGAAGGACTAAGCTGATGTAAGCGATAACCATCCACGTCACGGAGGTGAGCATGATGTTACTAAGGTGTGCCCTGATTACAGTCTGTATGAGCCTCACATTCACGGCACTGGCAGCCCCTGCTGCCGAAACCCCCACCCTCAAAACCCACAAGGCCTTGCTCATCGGCGTGGATGGCATGCAGTACGAAAAGCTGCAACAGGCCATTCAACAGGGCAAGGCGCCCACTATTGCCCGCTTGCACCTGTACAAAAGCTACACCGGCGGGGTACTGGGTACCTCCACCCAGCAGCCCACGGTCAGTGGCCCGGGCTGGACAACCATCCTTACCGGCAGTTGGGTTGACCGCCATCAGGTCAACGCCAATGACGAGGCCCTGCGCAATCAGGCGCCCAGCCTGTTCAAACAGCTCAAGCTGGCCTTCCCTGACCGCAAGACGGCCAGCATCGTGAGCTGGAACGTGATCCACGAAAACTTCGCCGAGGATATTGCCCAGGGCTACATCGACCTGGCTTTCAAGTGCTCGGGGGTTGATCCGTGCGTCGTCGACAACGTCAGTCATGAACTGGAAAACGGCCAGCCCGATCTGCTGTTCGCCCACTTCGATGAACCCGATATCACCGGCCACCGACTCGGCTTCACACCCGAGTATCAACAGGCGATTCAGACCGTAGATGCCCAGGTCGGGCAGATACTCCTGGCCCTGCAACGCCGTGAAAAAGCCCATCCCGAAGAAGACTGGCTGGTGATCGTGTTGCCCGATCACGGCAGGCACTTGCCTGAAGGCAAGGACCACGGCGAACAAACCCTGAGCGAAAAAACCACCTTTATCGCCATGAACAAGAAAGGCAACGCACAACTGACGGCCCCCATCGGCAAACCCCTGAACCCCGATTTCAAGGGCCTGTACGGTTTTGCCAGCCAGGCGGACATCACCCCCACCGTGCTGGCCTGGCTTGGCGTCAAACTGGACCTGACCCGTTACACAATGGATGGCCTGCCCCTGATCGGGCCCGTGGGTGTCAGACAGCTCACTGCGCAGCAACAACCTGATAGCGCCCAAGTCAACCTGTCCTGGCGCACAGAAACCCCGACTGGCAAGCCCGTTGAGATTTACCGCGACGGCCAGCCCATCGCCCGGCTTACCGACCATGAACATTCCTATGTCGATAACGATATCCAGGCATTGAAGGGGCCCATCAACTACACGCTGGTGTTTAACGGGGTACCGGTATCGCGCCTGGTAACCCTGCAAGAGCAGAAGTCGACACCATGAAAAAGGCGCTGCCCGATCACTCGGGCAGCGCCTTTTTCAAGACCACTGTTGTTCACTTAAGCGATTTGCGCCTCTGTGGGAGCGGGCTTGCTCGCGATGGCATCAACCCAACCTGCCTGCCAGACCGCAGCGTCTGCATCGCAGGCTAGCCAGCTCCCACATTTGAAAGTGAACAGGTTTACGCCAGGCTTTTGCTCACCACTTCAAACACGTCGCTGGACAGCTCACCCGAATTGCGGATGCGTTCCAGTTCCGCTTTCATCAGCGCCTGACGGGCGCCGTCATATTTGCGCCAGCGGGTCAACGGCGCCAGTTGCCGCGATGCAATCTGCGGATTGAAGCCGTTGAGCTGGATCACCAGGTCCGCCAGGAAGCGATAGCCCGAGCCATCCGCGGCATGGAAGTTGATCAGGTTCTGTCCGGCAAACGCACCCACCAGAGCCCGCACTTTGTTCGGGTTCTTGAGGTTGAATGCAGGGTGCTCCATCAACTCGCGCACACGCTGCAGGCCACCCGGCAGGGTGCTGCCGGCCTGCACGCTGAACCACTGATCCATGACCAGTGGATTGTCCTTGAAGTGCTCGGCAAAGCTGGCCAGCGCCGCGGCTTTTTCAGCCTCGTATGGCGAGTTGACCAGTACCGCCAGCGCCGTCAGGCGCTCGGTCATGTTGTCGCTGTGCTCGAACTGCTCCAGAGCCGCCGCCAGCACCTCTGGCTTACCGGCAAGCATCAGGTAAGACAGCGCGATGTTTTGCAGCGCACGACGGGCGAAGTGTTCGGCTTCAGCCACGTATGGCGTGACTTTCGACACTTCACGGTTAGCCTGGTAGCGAGCCCACAAACCGTCGAACAGGCTGTCGGCCAGTTGCTTGCGAGCGAACTCACGAGCGATGTGGATCGCTTCAACGTCCGCCACGTCGCTGATTTCAGTCAGGTAGGCTTCGCCCGGCAACGACAGCATTTCAGCGACCATGGCCTGATCCAGCGCCTGATTGCCCAGCACACTGCGCAAGGCTTCTACCAAACGCGAATCCATCACCAGTGCTTCACCGCGCTGATGTTGCCCAATCAATTCCTGCAGCACGTGCACCGACAGTTGCTGGCCTGCATCCCAGCGGTTGAAGCCGTCGGTATCGTGCTGCATCAGGAACATCAGTTGGTCGCGGCTGTAGGCAAAACTCAGTTTCACCGGTGCCGAGAAACCGCGCAGCAACGATGGCAACGGCTTTTCGTTGATACCGACAAACGTGAACGTCTGCTCGGCCTCAGTCACCGACAGTACGCGGCTGGTGCCCTCGGCAGTTGCTTCGCCCGTCAGTTGCAGGGCAATTTCAGTGCCCTGGGCGTTCAACAGGCCCAGCTCGACCGGAATCACGAACGGCAGTTTTTCAACCTTGTCCGGGGTGGCCGGGCAGCTTTGGGCAAAGGTCAGGCTGTAGGTTTTCTGCGCGGCATCGTAGTGCTCGCTGACGGCAAGACGCGGAGTGCCTGCCTGGCTGTACCAGCGTTTGAACTGGCTCAGGTCGGCGCCGTTGGCATCTTCCATGGCCTTGATGAAATCATCGCAAGTCACGGCCTGGCCGTCATGGCGCTCGAAGTACAGATCGCTGCCTATGCGAAAGCCCTCGGCCCCCAGCAAGGTGTGGATCATGCGCACCACTTCAGAACCCTTTTCGTAAACGGTCAGGGTGTAGAAATTGGAGATTTCGATAAAGCTGTCAGGGCGCACCGCGTGAGCCATTGGGCCCGCGTCTTCAGCGAACTGGTGGGTACGCAGATAGGCCACGTCCTGAATGCGCTTGACCGTGCGCGAGTTCATGTCCGCCGAGAACTGCGAATCACGGAACACCGTGAAGCCTTCCTTGAGCGACAGCTGGAACCAGTCGCGACAGGTCACGCGGTTGCCCGACCAGTTGTGGAAGTACTCGTGGGCCACGATGGCCTCGACCCGCTGGTGAGCGGCATCGGTCGCGGTCTCGGCGCGGGCCAGTACGGCGCTGGAGTTGAAGATGTTGAGGCCCTTGTTCTCCATCGCGCCCATGTTGAAGTCGTTCACGGCGACGATCATGAAAATATCCAGATCGTATTCACGACCGTAGGTTTCTTCATCCCAGGCCATGGACTTTTTCAGGCTGACCATGGCGTGCTGGCATTTGTCGATGTTTTCCGGCTCGACATAAATGCGCAGTGCAACCACGCGGTTGCTCATGGTGGTGAAGCTGTCTTCAACGCACCACAGATCCCCCGCTACCAGCGCAAACAGGTAGGCCGGTTTCATGAACGGGTCTTCCCAGGTTGCCCAGTGCCGACCGTCTTCGTCGGGACCGCTGGCAATCGGGTTGCCGTTTGACAACAGGATCGGATAGCGGTGCTGCTCGGCCACCACGGTGGTGGTGAACTTGCTCATCACATCGGGACGATCTAGGTAATAGGTGATCTTGCGAAAGCCTTCGGCTTCGCACTGGGTGCAGAACATCCCGCCGGACTTGTACAGGCCTTCCAGCGCAGTGTTGGACTCGGGATGGATCTTGACGCTGGTGTCGACCACAAACTGCTCGGCGGTCGGGTGCAGGATCAGATGGCTGTCGCCCAACTGATAGTCATCATCCGCCAGTTCGATGTCGTCGAGGCTGACTGACAGCAGCTCAAGCTGCTGACCGTCCAGCACCAGCGCCGGCAACCCCGCGCCACGTGCCGGGTTGCGACGCATCACCAGTTGCGCATGGACCAGGGTGTGGTCCTCGAACAACTCGAAGGTCAGGTGCGTCTCGTCGATCAGGTACTCGGGCGCCTGGTAGTCCTTCAGGTAGATCATTTGCGGTTGTTCGGTGCGCATGCTGGAGTCCTTTTACTGATGCACGGCCAGTTGATAGGCCGTGTATTTGCGAATATTGATCACGCCTGTGTCAAAGATCAGGTACTGGCCCTTGATCCCCATCAGCGTGCCTTCCACGATCGGATCCTTGTCCAGATTGAAGCTGACGATCTTGCTCGGGTACTGCTCGACCGGGTAGCGAATCTCAATCGGCTCCACGTTTGACAAGGGTTGGACCGCTTGCAGGCCAAAACGCTCCTGCAGGGTTTTCATGCCTTCGGCACAGCTCTCGAACAATTGCTCACGCACGGCACTCAGGTCAACAGGCTCGGCATCGCCCTTGAGCAGTGCACGCCAGTTGGTTCGGTCGCCCACTTGCGAGCGGAACAGGTCTTCGACAAAGCCCGATTGCTGACGGGTTGCAACCCGCACGATCGGCAGCGCCTGGCTGGCACCCTGGTCGAGCCAGCGTGTCGGCAACTGGGTGGCACGGGTGATGCCGACCTTGATCCCCGAGGAGTTGGCCAGATACACCACGTGATCGGTCATGCAGAACTGCTCGCCCCACGACGGATCACGGCAAGTGCCTGCCTCGTAGTGGCAACGCTCCGGGCTCATGATGCACACATCGCATTGCGCCAGCTTGGTCATGCACGGGTAGCAGTAGCCCTGGCTGAAGCTCTTTTTGGTCTTGCGCCCGCAGTGAGTGCAGTTGATCTCACCCAGGTATTCCAGACGCAGTTTGGTGCCGATCAACGGATTGACCGGCACCTCGGTATCGCCCAAACGAAACGCATACTGAACGGTCGGCGTTTCAAGGCTTGCCGACATTTTGCTGATTGCACCACGGCCAATCTCAATCAATGGATGGCATCCGACTTGAACAGGATGTTAGGCACTGGCGCCGACTTGGAGCTGCACTCTTGCGGACCCATGTAACCGGTACGCTGGTCTTCAGGCAGGTTCTGCACTTCCCATGCAATCATCGCCTGCAACGACAGCTCGCGCTGTTCGGCAGTGAGTTTGTTGCCGTCTGCCCATTTGCCGATTTCAACGGCCAGTTTCAGGCTCTGATAGATCTCGGGGGTGATGTTTTGAATCATTTCGTTGAAAGAGGACATGGTTCGTTTCCACTCTAAAAAGTAAACCTGTAGTCGCTGCCACAGGCTGCGATAAGGTCCAAAGGACCTTCAAAAAAGCAGGGCCGCTGCGCAGCCCATCGCAGCCTGCGGCAGCGACTACAGAGTTAAGCCATCTGTTTGCGCCGCGCCCAGAGCCCGCCCAGCAAACCGGTCAGGCACCCGATCACCAAACCGCCCACATGGGCCGCGTTGGCAATCTGGCCAAAACCGATCATCGACACCAGACCCGACATGCACAGCGCCAGCCACACCAGCATCATCACCAGTACCCCGCGAGGCAGGTGATACAAAGGGTTTGGCGCCATCATCTGGTAAATCCAGACATGCCCCAGCAGCCCGTACAACACCCCGGACAACCCGCCAAACAGGCTCGGGCCACCAAACAGGTACTGGGCGAAGTTGGATACCAGGCTGAACAACAGGCTCAAGCCAATCAGGTTGATGCTGCCCTGGCGCATTTCAATGCGCCGCCCCAGCTCCCAGTACCACATGCAGTTCATGGCAATGTGCAGAAAGCCGAAGTGGATCAGCATCGGGGTGAACAATCGCCACCACTGCCCCGACGCCAGGCTGTCGGACAGCGGGACAAACTGGATGTACTGGCCTCGAATGCTGAAGTCGAGAAAGGTCAGCCCGCTCAGGGCCGACAGGTTGTCACCCAGTTGCGTCACTGCAGCCACGATCACACACAGCAGCAACACCACCGCCGTGGCCGGGCTGGCACGCAGTTGCTGGGCAAAACCCGGCCGGGGCATGGCCGCCGGGCGTTCAACGATGGGCAGTTCGTGCTCCGGATCACCCACAGGAAAACGCTGGTACAAACTGCGCACATCATCGGCGATGGCCTCGGGCGCCCACAACACCTGCTCGCCCGCTTCCTCGCTGACCCGATGCGGGACCTGCATGCGCCTGAGCAAGGCAACAAAGCCGCTAAGGTCGACGGACAGCGGCAAACGTAATACAGCTACAGCACTCATTGAATGGCCTCTGGGCGATCTACATTCACCCATACGAATTTGTTCGGATCGAGCCGGGTTTCCTGATCCAGACGGTATGCCACCAGCTTGCCGTACAGCACCGCGCTGTAATCCAGGCACGCCAGGTTGGGGCGGATCGGCGCAGGCCGACCACTGCGCCAGTAGTGACCGACAAACAACAGCGGCTCATCAATGCCGTAGCGTAACAAGGCGCTCTTCTCGGTTGAGGACAGCGGTTGTTGCGCCACGCGATCAGGTAGCGCGTCAGGCTGGAACACGATATCGCCGTAGGTCTTGGGGTCGTCTTCCCAGAACTTGGTGCGAAAGAACGCCCGCGTCAGGCCATCACCACCCGTCAGGGTCATGCCGCCCGGCAGGCGCATGTCCGTACCGCGCAAGAGTCGGTTGAAGCTCATGTTGGCAAAACTGTCCGGCATGCCGGCCGCCTGCAAAAACGCCTCGTCGATGCAGCCATCGGGGTATTGCGCCCGCAAGGTGGCAATCACCTCGGCGTCCCAGCAGGCGTGCACCACCCGGAAACGCCCGGCGTCGACAAACAGCGGCATGTCATAAAACCACTGCACGAACTCACGCCATTCAGCAGGGTACTGGTCGAACTGCTCGAGGGTTTCGTGGATCAGCCGGGCATGGCGCGGGGTGTGCTCACGCACAAACTGCCTGCCACTTGCGGCGGGCGCGGGTGTGCACCAGCCCAGCGCGTTGAATTCATGGTTGCCCATCAGGCACAGGGCCTGACCGGACCTGACCATGTCGTAAACAATATGCAGCGACTCGCGAATGCGCGGGCCGCGATCAATGATGTCACCCAGGAACACCGCCATCCGTTGCGGGTGTCGCCAGATACCGGCGAGTTTGCGATAGCCCAGACGCTCCAGCAGGTGCTCAAGGGTATGAGCACAGCCATGCACGTCACCGATCAGATCGTAACTGCGCGCTGGATCGAGCATCAGTCAGCCCTGCCGCCCAGTCGGCTACCCCAGCCAAGCTTGGTCCGACACACTTCATAGTAGTTGTGGTCCAACGGGTGAATCAGGCGCAGCTTCTGCGCTTTTTTGCTGACGTTGATGGTGTCGCCCGGAGCACAGGTGAAATGGTTCTGACCATCGCACGAGACTTGCGGGTAGATCTGCATGTCCTTGGCCACGACGATTTTCAGCTCGCTGTTGCCATCGACCACAATCGGGCGACTGCTGAGGGTATGGGGGTACATGGGCACGATCACAATGGCGTCGAGCTTGGGGTGCATGATCGGGCCGCCCGCGGACATCGCGTAGGCCGTGGAGCCGGTGGGCGTCGCCACGATCAGGCCGTCGGCCTTTTGGCTGCACACGAACTGACCGTCGATATGCAGTTCGAACTCGATCATGCGCGTGGATTTGCCAGGGTGCAGCACCACGTCATTCAGGGCGTCGCCCTGGCCGATGGCTTCACCGTGACGGCGAACTTCGGCTTGCAGCAGGAAGCGGTTCTCAACCAGGTAGTGACCGTCGAGCACCTCGGCCACTTTGACTTCCAGCTCATCCGGACGGATGTCCGTCAAAAAGCCCAGGCTGCCACGGTTGATGCCCAATACCGGGACGTTGTGGCGGGCCAGTGCGCGAGCCGCGCCCAACAAGCTGCCATCGCCGCCGACCACAATCACCATGTCGCAGACTTCGCCGAGCATTTTGCGCGACGAGGTTTGCAAGCCATGACCGGGCAACACCTCGGCGATGGTGTCTTCGAGGATCACGTGCATGTGCCGCTCAAGCAGGAATTTTTTCAGTCGGCGAACCGTGTCGAGCACTTGGGAGCTGCCCAGACGACCTATGATGCCGATATTGCGAAATTGCTCCATGGGGCTCCTGCGGGATTCAATGCGTGCGAAAACAACGATTATGGGCGAAAGACGACGATAGACAAAACCCTTTCAGCCCCCGGGGTCTGGCAAACAGCTATGCTCGCTCAATGACACTCTTTCCCGACTTGCTCAACCTGCCCCACCAATTGCGTCACCCTGAGGTGCGCGACCTGGCGTGGGTGATTCTCGCCCCACCGATGCTGAGCCGCACACCCTGGCCCCAACGTCACCCATTGGCAGGCAGCGACTGGGTCCAGGCCCCGGAGCAGCTTGAGCACTGGCTGCGCGAGCTGGACCGGTGCAGCGAACCGCTGCAGCACTGGCTGGCACTGGCGACCACCCGGCGCCTGGGGCGCTACTACGAGCGCCTATGGCAATTTGCCGTGCAGCACGCGCCGGGCGTCGAGCTGATTGCGGCCAACCTGCCGATCCGGCTTGGCGGGCATACCTTGGGGGAACTGGACCTGCTGGTGCGTGACCGCGAAGGTGTGCATCACTTGGAACTGGCGATCAAGCTCTACCTCGGGCCTCAGGACGCAGACGGCACGGACCCTGCCCAATGGCTCGGCCCCGGCAGCAATGACCGGCTGGACCGCAAGCTCAAGCATTTCAGCCAGCATCAGCTCCCCATGTCCAGCCGCCCCGAAAGCCGCGAAGTCCTTGCCAGCCTTGATGTCCAGACGTTCAGCGCGCACCTGTGGCTCGGTGGCTACCTGCTGTATCCGTGGCCGGGCAAGGCACAGGCCCCGGCAGGCGCCAACCCCCAGCACCTGCGTGGCAGCTGGCTGCATCAGCGCGACTGGCCGGCGTTTATCCGCCAGAGCCCTGCCGGTTGCTGGCAGCCCTTGCCCCGTCATGCCTGGCTTGCCCCGGCACTCTATGGCCCCGAAGGGATATGGACGGCGCAACAGCTCGACGTGTGGCTTGCCGAACTGCACCCCCAGGCACCGGCCCAACTGCTGGTCCGTCTGGTGCAGAACAGTGAGGGCGACTGGGAAGAAGCCGAACGTTTGTTTTTAGTGTCCGACCTTTGGCCAAATGTGCCGGGCAACCCAGAAAGCTGACGTATCTCAGTGCGAAATCGCCCAACTCGCTTAAAGTACAGGGACTCCGTCACACAAGAACGGAGGCTTCAGACCTGAACTGTGAGGAAACACCATGTCCTGGAAAAGCACCGCCCATCACTACAGTCGAATGTCCATCGCCCTGCACTGGCTTATGGTGTTGTTGTTTGTCTTGATCTACGCCGCCATTGAGTTTCGCGGGATCTTTCCCAAGGACAGCGCCGGTCGCAACCTGATGAAAGACGCGCACTTCATGCTCGGCTTGACCGTCTTTGCGCTGGTCTGGCTACGGTTGCTGGCCCGAACCCTGGGCGTCGCGCCAAAAATCACCCCAACCCCGCCTGCCTGGCAAACAGCACTGGCCACGCTCATGCACTGGGCGCTGTACCTGTTCATGATCGCCATGCCGGTACTGGGCTACCTGGTGTTGAGCTACAACGACAAGCCGGTGTTCTTCTACGGCGTCGATATCCTGCCACTCACCGCCAAGGACCCTGACTTCGCCAAGCAGATCAAGAGCTGGCACGAACTGGGCGGCACCATCGGTTACTGGCTGATCGGCCTGCATGCCGTTGCAGGGCTCGCGCACCACTACCTGATCAAGGACAACACCCTGCTGCGCATGCTGCCTGGACGCGGTTAAACCTGCAGGAGCGGGCTTGCGCGGCAAAACGCAGCGCCTGCATCGCGAGCAAGCCCGCTCCCACATTGATCTTGCCGTCAGGGACATCACCCAACCTGTGGGAGCTGGCTTGCCTGCGATGGTATCCCTGCGGCTTGCCTGACAGACCGCAGCGCCTGCATCGCGAGCAAGCCCGCTCCCACATTGATCTTGCCGTCAGGGACATCACCTAACCTGTGGGAGCTGGCTTGCCTGCGCTGGTATCCCTGCGGTTTGCCTGACAGACCGCAGCGCCTGCATCGCGAGCAAGCCCGTTCCCACATTGATCCTGCCGTCAGGGACATCACCTACCTGTGGGAGCTGGCTTGCCTGCGATGCTATCCCTGCGGTTTGCCTGGCAGACCCCAGCGCCTGCATCGCGAGCAAGCCCGCTCCCACATTGATACTGCCGTCAGGGACATCACCTAACCTGTGGGAGCTGGCTTGCCTGCGAGGGTATCCCTGCGGTTTGCCTGACAGACCCCAGCGCCTGCATCGCGAGCAAGCCCGCTCCCACATCGATCCTGCCGTCAGGGACATCACCCAACCTGTAGGAGCTGGCTTGCCTGCGATGGTATCTCTGCGGTTTGCCTGGCAGACCGCAGCGCCTGTAGCGCGAGCAAGCCCATTTTCACATTGATCCTGCATTCGGGGTGATTACGCAAACCCCCGGCGGCCTTGCAAGCCGCCGGTGTGGACAAACACCAGACGCATCCCCCGCGCAACGACCCCTTCCTTGACCGCCTGTTCCAGCGCCATCAATGCCTTGGCTGTATACAAAGGCTCCAGCGGCAAGCCACAGGCCGCTTCGCTGTCCTGAATAAACCCCAGTAATTCGTCATCGACCCTGGCAAAGCCACCGCGACTGGCCTCTAGCAACTGAAAATTGCGCTCCGTTGCCCCGCCCGCCTGCAAAATGGCCTCCACCTGTGGCGCGACACCGTGATCCAGTGGCACCGCCAGCGCGCCATACACACACCGCGCACCCTCCTCACCCAGCACCAGCCCGGCCAGGGTCGTTCCGGTGCCTGCCGCCAACCACCAGCCGTCGTAATCATCCCAGCCCACATCCGCCAGCTGACTGCGCACCCTGCTCACCAGCGACTTGCATCCCGAGGCTCCCGCCAGCCCGCCACCGCCCTCCGGCACCTGATGCAGCTTCGGGTACATGGCCTGCCAGGGCTGCCAGAAGCCGGGTTCATGGCGGGCCCGATAACCGGCAAAACCCAGCCAGTGCAACTGCATGCCATAACGCTCAAGGTCCAGCGTGGTGGGGGTTTGCTGAGGATGACCACGCAACAGCCCCACGGTGGCAAAGCCAAAACGCTTACCGGCTGCCGCCAGGGCATGCAAATGATTGGAATGGGCGCCCCCCAGGCTGATCAACCCTTCAGCCCCCGCGGCATGGGCCGCCAGCAAGTGCTCGGTGAGCTTGAACCACTTGTTGCCGCTGATCAGCGGATCGATCAGGTCCAGACGCAGCACGGCCACCTCAACCCCTGCCTGTTCCAGCCAGTCAAGGTGCAGGCGCTGCAAGGGCGCATGGGGGTGCCAGTTGATCAAGGGCAGCATTGATGGGGGCTCCGTTTGAAAAAGTGCAGTTTACAGCCACAACAGCCCGTCGGCTTTCATATACAAGCCAACCAATAACCTGACTCGACATCAGGCTTCTTGGTAAGGTGTGCGCCGAATTTCGCAGCCTGGCTGGCTGCTGCTATCTGTTGACTCACGCGAGACACCCCACATGCCCGAACCGATCCCTCTTAAAGATCACGAAAGCGAAAAACGCCTGGTCAATAAAAGACTGATCGCGTGCGCGGGGCTGGTGCTGGCCATCAGTTGCGCGCTGATCGGCCGTATGTATTTTTTGCAGGTCACCGAGTTTGACTACAACTCCACGGTCTCCGAGAACAACCGCGTACACGTGCTGCCAATCCCCCCTGAGCGCGGTTTTATCTACGACCGCAATGGCGTGCTGCTGGCCGATAACCAACCCAGCTTCAATATGACCATTACCCGCGAGCGGGCCGGGGATACCGCCAAAGTGCTGGACTCGGTGATGAGCATCCTGCATTTGCCTGACGAAGACCGGGCGATATTTGCCAAGGCCATGAAGCAGGCGCGCCACCCGTTTGATCCCTCCACCCTGCTGTACGAGCTGACGGAAGATCAAATTGCCCTGCTGGCCGTGAATCAATTCCGCCTGCCAGGTATCGATGTCGAGGCACAGTTCGTACGCCATTACCCCCAGGGCGATCACTTTGCCCATTCGGTCGGTTATGTGGGGCGTATCAACGAAAAAGAAGCCAAACAACTGGATGCCACCCAGTACCGGGGCACGCAGTCCATTGGCAAGACCGGCATCGAACGCTTTTATGAAAATGAACTGCACGGCAAGGTCGGCTTTGAAGAGGTCGAAACCAACGCCCAGGGCCGGGTCATGCGCGTACTGCGCCACACCGATGCCGTGGCCGGTAAAAACATCGTACTGAGCCTGGATATCAAGCTGCAGGAAGCTGCCGAAGAAGCCCTGGGCGATCGTCGTGGCTCGATCATTGCCCTGGACCCGAAAACGGGCGAAGTGCTGGCCATGGTCAGCAAACCCAGCTTCGACCCCAACCTGTTCGTGACCGGCATCAGCTCCAGGGACTATTCGAGCCTGCGTGATTCCATCGACAAGCCGCTGTTTAACCGGGCCTTGCGTGGCCTGTATGCACCCGGCTCGACGATCAAGCCCGAAGTGGCGATTGCGGGCCTGGACAGCGGCGTGATTTCAGCTTCGACCCGGGTATTTGACCCGGGCTATTTCCAGCTGCCCAACGTTGATCACAAGTACCGCAACTGGAACCACAGCGGCGATGGCTGGGTGGACTTGAACGCGGCAATCATGCGCTCCAACGACACCTACTTTTATGACCTGGCCTCCAAACTGGGCATCGACCGCATGCATGACTACATGGCGGAGTTCGGGCTTGGGCAGAAGGTGTCCCTGGACATGTTTGAAGAGTCGTCCGGCCTGATGCCGTCCCGTGAATGGAAGCGCAGCACCCGCCGCCAGGCCTGGTTCCCCGGTGAAACCGTCATTCTGGGGATCGGCCAGGGCTACATGCAGGTCACCCCCCTGCAACTGGCCCAGGCCACCGCATTGATTGCCAACAAAGGTGTATGGAACCGTCCGCACCTGGCCAAAACCGTTGACGGTACGCCGCCGGTGGATGAGCACCCGATCCCCAATCTGGTGCTGCGTGATCCCCGGGATTGGGATCAGGTCAACCACGCCATGCAACTGGTGATGCACGACCCGCGCGGCATCGCCCGGGCAGCGGCCCAGGGTGTGCAATACCGGATTGCCGGCAAAAGTGGTACGGCACAGGTGGTGGCGATCAAGCAGGGCGAGCGTTACAACCGCCTCAAAACCGCCGAGCGCAATCGCGACAACGCCTTGTTTGTAGGCTTTGCGCCAGCTGAAGATCCCCAGATCGTGATTTCGGTGATGATCGAAAACGGCGAAGCCGGTGGCCGGGTGGCGGGGCCCGTGGTGCGCAAGGTGATGGACGCCTGGCTGCTGGACAACCAGGGCGTGCTCAAACCGCAATACGCCAGCCCGCAGGTCAAGGCGCACCCGACCCCCCATGTTTGAAAAGCACCCCAGCCCTCTCCTTCCGTGAGAGGGCGCGGGCTTTTACCTCAATACCGTGCATCCACCGGCTTGCCGCCTTCAGGCCAATCCTTGGCCTTGTCGACAAAGTCAGGCCGTGTCTGATGGGAGAAGTACTGCGCCACATCCACCGCCTCCTGATCCGATAGCCCACCCTGCCCCAACGGGAATTTTTCGTGGAAGCCGATCGGCATGTTGCGTTTGACGAACGCCGCCGCCGTGTACGTGCGTGCCATGCCCGCGCCGATATTGAACGACTCGTCCCCCCACAGCGGCGGGTACACAAAGCTGCCGTCGGCATGCTTCAGGCCCTGGCCGTTGTCACCGTGGCACACCGCACATTGCTGCGCATAAATCACCTTGCCGTTTTCAGGATCGGGCTTGATGGTGGGATCAACCTTGCCCACGCCCCGACCTGCCACTTTGTCGCCCGCAACGGTGTTCATTTTCATCCAGTCAAAATACGCCACCATCGCCTGCATATCTGGTGAGGCCACCGGCAACGGCTTGCCATCCATCGAACGGCGAAAACACCCATTGATCCGCTCTTCCAACGTCACTTCCTTGCCCGCACGCGGCGCATAGCTGGGGAAGAACGCCGACACACCCACAAACGGAGAGCCATCAGCCACGGTGCCCGCGTTCAGGTGGCAACTGGTGCAATTAAGCGCATTGCCGACGTTGTCCGCCAGCAACGCCTTGGTTTGCAAGTGCAAGCGCATGCCGCGCACCACCTGGTCGGCATTGGCAGCGCTGAGCAGATTGGCCAGTCGCGGCGTCACAAACGCGCTCTCGTCAGTGGTCTGGGGGTTGAGCTGCTTGCGCATGCTGGCCACTTGCGCGGGCTTGATCGCCGGGGCGTCATTACCCCAACTGCTGCGCACAAAACTCAGGATTTCGGCAATTTCATCATCCCCCAGGCGCGCAAACCCGGGCATGGTGTAAACCCGTGGGTGCGTCGCAGTTTGCGGGGTTTTCCAGCCGGTCAGGGTGATGTGCAACAGGGTGGTCGGGTTAGCCGCCACGATCCCCGGGTTGCCGTTCAACGGCGGGAACATGCCTTTGACACCCCCTCCATCCGGGCGATGGCAGTCGGCACAGAACTGCGTGTAGCCCAACCCGCCACGGCTGGTAAACAGCGTGTCCGGCGCCTTGGCAGGTTCGATTGCCACAGCAGGCATCGGCAAATCATCCTTGCCCGGTGGCAGCGACTTCAAGTAACTGGCGATGGCGGTCAAATCCGCGTCGGTGAAATGCTGGGTACTGTGATGAATGACGTCGGCCATGTTGCCCGAGACCGTGGCAAACCGGTTTTGCCCGGTTTTGAGCAACTGCACCGTGTCCTCCACCGTCCACAGGTTGCGCAGGCTCAAGGCGCGCCATTCTTCAACGGTTTCACCCGCCAGGTAGTGCTTGCCACTGCGCCCCCCATCGTCCAGGGCCTTTTCCTGGAAGGCGATGCCCCGAGGCGTGTGGCAGGAACCGCAATGCCCCAGGCCCTGCACCAGATAAGCCCCCCGGTTCAGCTCGGCACTTTTGCCAGGGTCGGCAACGAACGGCTGTTGGTCGACAAAGGCCCAGTTCCATAGCGCCAGGCCCCAGCGCTGGTTGAACGGAAAGCCCATGTCCGCCTCGATATTGGCCATTTTTACCGGCGTTACGTCCTGCATCAGGTAGGCGTAAAGCGCGCGCATATCCTCTTCGCTCATCTTGGCGTAGGACGGATACGGCATGGCCGGGTACAGGTTCTGCCCCGCAGGCGTCACCCCTTCGCGCATGGCCCGGTCAAATTGCTCAAAGCTGTACTGACCGATACCGGTCTCGGGGTCTGGCGTGATGTTGCTCGAATATATCGTGCCCATCGGCGTTTTCAGCTCCAGCCCACCTGCCATCACAGCCCCTCCCTGGGCGGTGTGACAGGCTATGCAGTCGCCAAGCCTGGCCACGTACTGGCCCCGCTCGATCAGGGATTTTTCGGGGACAGGGGCCGTTGTCGGCTCACCGGCCTGCACCTGAACAGTGCAAAACAACGTCAGGCCGACCAGCGCCAGACGTGGGAAGGTAGAAAGCATCGCGTTATTCCTTTAAGGCGTCGATCTGGGGTGATCCCCTCGAAACGGGCCGTGCTGGTATTGTTATTGACTCCTCACTAAGGGGTTGTACCGGCTTTTAAAGTCAGGGCGTTTGACCAGGGTCATGGCCGTGGCAACCAGGCAGCGCGAGCGCTGGCGGTACCTGTCGCCGACACCTTCAGCGGGACGGGGCCACACACGCCGGTCATCCTCGGGCCTCTGACGGCAATAATTTTTTTCGCAATAACAAGCTGTTAGCTGCTGGCACAACAAATGCTTCCTGACTCCCAAAGCACAGAACCTTGCATCCCCAGCCCCGGCCTGGAGATGCAACAACCTGCGTGAACCCCGACGCTAAACGCGTCCGGGGTCATCTAGAGGAGCGTAAGGATGGCAACGCCTGTTACAGCGTCACCGATCAACATGCCCACGGTAAAAACCGTGGGCTTTCTGGTGATACCAAACTTCACCACCATCGGTTTTGCCTCAGCCATCGAAACCCTGCGCATGGCCAACATGGCCGCCCGCTGTGAAATGTTTCGCACCGTGAGCATCGCCCCTACCCTGGACCCGGTCACTGCCAGCAATGGCATGCGCATCCTGCCCGACCATGTGGTGGGTGATGGGCCAAAACTGGACATTTTGCTGGTGGTGGGTTCAAACCCCATCGTGTCCCACCTCAGTAGCCGGCCCGTGCTCAACTGGCTGCGCAAGCTGGCACACGAAGGGGTCGCGCTGGGCGGCATTTGCACCGGAAGCTACTGGCTGGCACGGGCCGGTTTGCTCAAGGGTTATCGTTGCACCATTCACTGGGAAGACATCGAGACCCTCAAGGACCATTTCCCGGGGATCATTATTTCCAATCAGCTATTTGAACTGGATCGCGACCGCTACACCTGCTCGGGCGGCGTGGCGTCGATGGACATGACCCTGCAACTGATCGCTCGCGAGCCGGGTGGCCGGGAAATCGCCGCCCATGCGGCCGAGCTGCTGCTGTGTGACCGGGCGCGGGGAGCGCAGGAGCAGCAACGGGTGCCGCTGCGCCAGAAGCTGGGGACCTCCCAACCCAAGCTCAGCCAGGTGGTAGCCATCATGGAAGCCAACCTTGAAGAGCCGGTCAGCCTTGAAGACCTGGCGCGCTTGAACGAGGTGTCGGTGCGTCAGCTGGAGCGCCTGTTTCACAAACACCTGCAGCGCACACCGAGCCAGTATTACCTGGAACTGCGCCTGGCCAGAGCGCGAAGCCTGTTGCTGCGCAGCGAGTCGCAAGTGCGCGACATCGCCCTCGCCTGCGGCTTCGTCTCGGCGGCGCATTTTTCGAAATGTTATAGCCGGTTGTTTGGGGTGTCGCCGATTGGTGAGCGCAAGCAAGTGGCGTTGCACTGAGCCCTGCCCACAGGCCAGAAAACCTGTGGGAGCGGGCTTGCTCGCGATGGCTTTGACGCGGTCTGACAATCAGTGCGCATCGAGCCATTCGCGAGCAAGCCCGCTCCCACAGGCGTATTTCAGCGGTGTGTTTAGTCTTGCAACGCGGTGTGCGCCGTCTCGCGACTGGCCAGCATCGCAACCAGCGCTACCGCAGCCGCTGCCAGCAAATACCAGGCCGGGGCCATTTTGTTGCCGGTCATATGAATCAGCCAGGTGGCAATAAACGGGGCAGTCCCGCCGAACACCGCGTTGGCCACGTTAAAACTGAAGGCAAATCCGCTGAAACGGACCCGGGTCGGGAAAATCTCGGCCAGGAAACACGGCAAGGTGCCGTCGTTCATGGCCAACATCGCGCCGAAGGCAATCTGAATCATCAGAATCACCAGCAGCGACGGGTTGCCAAGCATCCCGAACAGCGGAAATGTCAGCAGCAAAAACAGCACCGACGCGGTGACCAGCATGGTCTTTCGGCCATAACGGTCAGACAGCGTGCCCATCAGGAAAATCAGCCCGATATAGGTCGCCAGCGACACCGTCGAGGCAATAAACGAATCACTCTCGCTCATGCCCATTTCAGTCGACAGATAGGTCGGCATGTAACTGAGCAGCAGGTAGAACGCCACGGCGTTCAGGCAGGTCACGCCAATCCCGATCATCACTGCCCGACGATGCACCGTCAGCAATTCACGGACCGGAGCATGGGTCGCACATTCCTTGGCTTCCAGTCGCTGTTCCATTTCCAGGAACTTGGGTGAGTCCTGCAGGTGCACGCGGATATAGCGCCCTACCAGACCAAAGGGAGCCGCCAGTAAAAACGGCAGGCGCCAGCCCCAGTCGTGAAGGTTTTCGACGGTCATCAGCGCGTGCATTCCGGCAACAAACATCGCGCCAAACAGCAATCCGGCGGCGGTACTCGCGGGCACAATGCTGGTGTAGAAACCACGCTTGCCCTCGGGCGCGTACTCGGCCAGAAAGGCCGAGGCCCCTGCGTACTCCCCCGACGCCGAAAAGCCCTGCATCAGGCGAATCAACAGCAACAACGCCGGAGCCCACAGGCCGATATGGTTGTAGGTAGGCAGAATGCCGATGCAAAAGGTCGAAAGGGTCATGATCAGAATCGACCAGGACAAGGCACTGCGCCGCCCGTACTTGTCGCCAAAATGACCCCAGACCAGACCACCGATGGGGCGCACGATAAACGACAGGGCAAATACCGCGAAGGTCGCCAGCAGCCCTGTGGTGGTATCGGTTTGCGGGAAGAACGTCAGCGCAATGACAGTCGCCAGATAGCCATAGGCTGCGTAGTCAAACCACTCGACAAAGTTGCCCATAAAGCTGGCCGTGGCAGCACGGCGCAGCGCCTTGCGCTCGCTGAGACGCTCGGTTTGCTGCTCGGTTGTCAGAGGTAATGCCAGACTTGCACTTGGGATACTCATTGAGCACCTCCGGGGAAAGAGATGCGGGATAGGAAAACGGCAAGCAACGTCGGGACGCGGGACATGACAGATACCCTCATTGTGTTCTTTTTGGCAGGGGTAAACAGGTCAGAAAACGCTGCGTAATCTGCGTACGCATGCGCTGGTATCGAGCTTGGCAATTGTGTGGGAGCGGGCTGGCCCGCCCCCACAGGGTCATGGCAACACTACTTCTTGATGATGTTGTGCTGCGGGCCGTACGGGAAATGAGTGATGTTCTCCCCGCCCTGCTCGTTGACGATCAGGATGTCATGCTCGCGATACCCGCCCGCACCCGGACGACCTTCGGGAATCATGATCATCGGCTCGATGGACACCACCATGCCCGGCTCCAGCACCGTGTCGATGTCTTCACGCAGCTCCAGCCCGGCTTCGCGGCCATAGTAATGGCTGAGAGTGCCAAACGAGTGGCCATAGCCAAAAGTGCGGTATTGCAGCAGGTCATGCTCCAGGAAGATCTCGTTGAGTTGCAAGGCGATGTCCGAGCAACGCATGCCGGGCTTGATCAGCTTCAGGCCAGCCTCATGCACCTTCACGTTAACTTCCCACAGCCGCAGATGCTCATCCGAGCAGTGGTCCAGAAACAGGGTGCGCTCCAGCGCCGTGTAGTAACCGGCAATCATCGGGAAGCAGTTGAGGCTCAGAATATCGCCCTTGTTCACTTTGCGGGTGGTCACCGGGTTGTGTGCGCCGTCGGTATTTATCCCCGACTGGAACCAGGTCCAGGTGTCCATCAGCTCGGAATCGGGAAAGGTACGGGCGATTTCCCGCACCATGGTTTGGGTCGCGTGCAGCGCCACTTCATATTCGGGCACCTGATCACGCAGCGCTTCCACGATGGCCGCACCGCCAATATCGGCGATCCGTGCACCGTGGCGAATAATGGCGTGTTCTTCGGCTGACTTGATCATGCGCATGCGCATGCACGGCGCGCCAATATCCACCAGCTCGGCCTGGGGGTAACGGCTGGCGAGCTTGTCGCGATTGAGCAGGTTCATGTGATCGAACTCGATCCCGATGCGACCGGCCTTGGGCAGGGCCTGCTGGATCGCGACAAAGTAGTTATCGCGCTGCCAGTCGGTATACACAATATTGTCGGTGCCCATGGTCCGGCGCCACGGCTGGCCGCCGTCAATATTGGCGCTGATGGTGACTGCGCTGTCCTGAGTCACCACCAGCGCATAGTTGCGGCCAAACGAGCAGTACAGGAAATCGCTGTAATAGTTGAGGTTGTGATAGGACGTGAATACCGCAGCATCGATATTGTTCTGCGCCATATAGGCTCGCAGCTTCGCCTGACGGTTGGCGTACTCCTGAGCCGAGAACGTGGGAGAGACCTTTTCACCGTTTTTGATCTGGATGGTTTTCGGCATTTGCATGTCTTGGGTCCTTGTCTGTGATCGAGCATCAGAAGCCGCCGGCAGGCGGGTCGTTGAGGATCATTCGAACAGATACAAGAACGGTTTTTTTGTGCGAATCCGACCTGTAGTTGATCAGATCCGCTGTGCGAACCTGCCCTCCTCACAGCGCCGCCGGACCACGCCTTTGCGCGAGCAACTGTCCTCGCACCCTGTGGGAGCGGGCTTGCTCGCGATGGCATCGGCCCGGTTTGCCAGAAAGACCACAGCGCCTGTATCGCGAGCAAGCCCGCTCCCACAACACAAGGCCGTCGTCCATTATTCGTGGAAGTTCGCATGTTTGAATTAACCAGCTGTTTCTGGCCTGTTCCTGATGGCATTCGATGCCGCGTCAATCCTGCCCCCCTCACAGCGCCACCAGCTGGCATCACAAAACTTGTAGTCGCTGCAAAAGGCTGCGATAAGGGCCGCCTGACCACGCCTTTGCGCGAGCAACTGTCCTCGATCCCTGTGGGAGCGGGCTTGCTCGCGATAGCATCGGCCCGGTTTGCCAGAAAGACCACAGCGCCTGCATCGCGAGCAAGCCCGCTCCCACAACACAAGGCCGGCGCCCATCACTCGTGGAAGTTCGCGTGTTTGAATTAACCAGCTATTTCGGCCTGTTCCTGGCGGCATTTGATGCCGCGTCAACCCTGCCCCCTCACAGCGCCACCTGCTGGAATCACAAAACTTGTAGTCGCTGCAAAAGGCTGCGATAAGGGCCGCCTGACCACGCCTTTGCGCGAGCAACTGTCCTCGATCTCTGTGGGAGCGGGCTTGCTCGCGATAGCATCGGCCCGGTTTGCCAGAAAGACCACAGCGCCTGTATCGCGAGCAAGCCCGCTCCCACAACACAAGGCCGGCGCCCATCACTCGTGGAAGTTCGCGTGTTTGAATTAACCAGCTATTTCGGCCTGTTCCTCGCGGCATTCGGTGCCGCGTCACTCCTGCCCATGCAATCGGAAGCCGTGCTGGTCGGCATGCTGCTGTCCGGCAAGTACGTCGCCCTGACACTGCTGGTCGTGGCCACCCTCGGCAATGTTTTGGGTTCGGTCCTGAATTGGGTATTGGGCCGCTCGGTCGAGCGCTTTCGGCACAAACGCTGGTTTCCGGTCAGCGAGCAAAAACTCGACAAGGCCCGCGCGTTCTATCTGCGCTATGGCCGATGGTCGCTGCTGCTGAGCTGGGTGCCGATAATCGGCGACCCGCTCACCATGATTGCCGGCATCATGCGCGAACCACTATGGAGTTTCGTGGTGATCGTCACCCTGGCCAAGGGCGCCAGGTATCTGCTGTTGACGGCAGTCACGCTGGGCTGGACGTAAGCGACCAGCCCGCACTCACCTCAAACCGGGCTTGCAGTGATGCGTTGCTCCATCACAGGCGGGTATTCAGGCAGCCAGGATAGCGGCATCAGTTGATTGTATTTTTGATAGAACGAGGACTGAATCCGGCCGCGAATCTGCTCCAGCTGTTCAATCAGTTCCACCAGCGCTTGCTGCTGCGAGGCCAGACGAATTTCATCCTCAGCCACATCGCTCTCGGGCAATGTAATTGCCTGCAGCGCAATACGTTCACTGAAGTAAGCAGGCACTCGTCGACCATTGCGATGCAATTGGTTTTCGGCGCGATAGCATTGAACCAGCCCGGCCAAAATCATTTCAGCCTTGTTCAGGCCACTGGCCAGCCGGGGTTTCACATTGCGCTTTTCGTCCAGGGCCGACTGGTAGCTGACCAGTTGCTCATTGCACGCCAGAACATCGGACTCAAGCTTTTCAAGAAACTGCTGCTTGAGCGCCATCAGTTCATTGCGCACGTCGGCAATCTCGTCCTGATAGATCCCCAACGCTTGATTGCGGCGCTTTTGATGTTTTTCGAATCCCGAGTGATGCTCTGCCTTGTAGGCACACAATTCAGCCTCACGCTCGCGCACGCTGTACTCCAGGCGCTGCAGCCGTATCGCGTAATCGCTCACCAGGCTGTCTACGGCACGTTCGAAATCCTGGTCAACATGAGCACAGCGGCTCACCGTAGCGCCGATATCCAGGGCATCCAGACGATTTTGAACCGCTGCGATCCGCGACTCGGCCCATGCCAGGACCTTTTCCCGCTCCAGCTCAAGGGTCACACGGATGGTCTCTTCAGTCGCCGTCAGCCGGGTGGCTTCCTCAGGGGGATAGCCCTGCTCACCGTGGCGCCGGGCTTGCTCAACGATGTTGAGATCCCGTTTCAGGTGTTCAAACTCAGGCGGGACAAATAAAGGATTGCCAGTACGCTCGCGACTGCGATCAGCCTGCTCCAGAATGTTCATCAGTTTTTTGAATAACTGCATGGCGTTCGCTCCGAAAAAGAGGTCGTGAAGCCAAATCACCGATTTGAACGTAACGGCCGAGCTTGAAACTCGCCGCAATCGTCAGTGCCATCAAGCGATTCCGGGAAAATTCAGGAGATACATCAAGGAAGCAGCGAGGTGAGGATGATGCCTGCATCAAGCAGAGCGTGATCCGTGATCCCGACAGCAAACACTTAGGGAATAACCTTAGTGTCAAAATCATGCCAACGCCTGCCATGAATGACAAGCAATAAGTAGCACATAGCCATCAATCACGGGCATACGCTTGAAAAACGGGGATTTTTTGCGTTTAAACGACAACGTTTTTGCCGCAAGAACGGGCCAGAAAGTACAAAGGCCTGAAGAATCAGGCCGGCGGGAAATAATCCCGGAGCGCCTTCAAGCGCTCCGGATTTTGCACATCAGCGCTGCATGCCCCAGCGCTTGACCGTGACCCGCTCAAGGGTAGCGAACACCAGGTTCTCCACCAGCAAGCCGATCAGAATCACCACCGCCAGCCCGGCAAACACCTTGTCGGTGTACAGCTCGTTGCGGTTCTGGAAGATATACCAGCCCAGGCCGCCCTTGCCGCTCGTGGCGCCGAACACCAGTTCGGCGGCAATCAGCGTGCGCCAGGCAAATGCCCAGCCGATTTTCAGGCCGGCGAGGATCGATGGCAGCGCTGCAGGGATCAGGATAAACAGCACAAAGCGGATGCCCTTCAACCCATAGTTGCGCCCGGCCATGCGCAGGGTTTCCGAGACGCCGAGAAAACCCGCATACGTGTTCAGGGCCAACGCCCAGAGCACCGAATGCACCAGCACGAAAATCAGGCTGTTCTGCCCCAGCCCGAACCACAGCAATGCCAGTGGCAACAGGGCAATGGCCGGCAACGGGTTGAACATCGACGTCAGGGTGCTCAGCAAATCACGACCCAACTGGGTCGAGACCGCCAGCGTGGTGAGCGCAAACGCCAGAAGAATCCCGATCAGGTACCCCTTGAGCAGCACCACCATTGAAATGCCCACCTTGCTCAGCAATTCACCGCTGATCAGGCCGTGATACAGGGCACTGCTCGTTTGCAAGAACGTGGGCAGCAGCAGGTCGTTGTTCTGGTAGCGCGCCACCAGCTCCCAGAGCACGGCCAGCACGACCAGAATCAGGCTTTTGCGTAACCAGCCCTGCTGCCAGAGACGCTGGCCGAGGGGCAGTTCGCGCTCCAGCGGCACCGTCAGCAACGGCTCCAGGACCACTTCATACTCCTGGCGTACAGATGATGATTGGCTCATCGGGCAATCCTCCACGGCTCAATAAGCGATACGGATATCAGCGAAATTCAGGGGTTGTTCGTCAGTGCCTGCATCGGTTTCATCGAACAGCAGCCGATGAATGCGCCGCGCCGTGTGCTGGAACCCCGTACCACCCAGGCTGTGCAGATCGTACTGATGGCTGTTGATTTCAGCCCGCACACGCCCGGGGTGTGGCGACAGCAGCAAGATCCGGTTGCCCACCACCAGCGCCTCCTCGATGGAGTGGGTGACAAACAGCAAGGTAAAGCGCACCTCCTCCCAGAGCAGCAGCAACTCTTCCTGCATCTTGCGTCGGGTCAGGGCGTCGAGTGCGGCAAAGGGCTCGTCCATCAACAGGATTTTCGGCTGCATCGCCAAGGCCCGGGCGATCGCCACGCGGGCCTTCATGCCACCGGACAAGGTGTGCGGATAAGCATCGGCAAACGCTGCCAGGCCGACCTTGTCCAGATAATGCAGTGCCCGTTCCTCGGCTTCGCGCCGTGGCAGGGTTTTGGAGGCCAGCAAAGGGAACATCACGTTTTGCTTGACCGTCTTCCAGGGCGGCAGCTGATCGAACTCCTGGAACACCACCATACGGTCCGGCCCCGGTGCGGTGACGGCCTGGCCCTGGAGGCGGATCTGCCCCTCACAGGGTGTGTGAAACCCGGCGACTGCCTTGAGCAACGTCGACTTGCCGCAGCCCGAAGGGCCAAGCAGGATAAAACGGTCCGCCGGATCGATTTCAAAACTGACCTGGTGGGTCGCCCTCACCACACGTTGCGGCGTGCGGTACTCAAGGCTTACCTGATCGACCGACAACAGGGCGGGCCCTGTTGCGTTCAAGTGGCTGGCCGTGTGGCCTTGCACGGAGGCATTCATGGCTGTCAGCTCCCCTGCAGCGGTTTGGCGTCCTGGAAGAAGTAATCTTTCCAGGAGTCGGGTTTGTTTTTGATCGCGCCAACGCGGTACAGAAACTCAGCCAGTGGGTAAGTGTTTTTCGGCGTCACGCTGAACTCGTACTCCGGGGTGTCGATGATCTTCAGCAACTCGTCGCGATCGACTTTGGACTTGGTTACGCGAATGTATGTGTCAGCGGCAGCAGCCTTGTCGTTCTGGGCAAACTCGGCCGCCTCGGTCAACGCCTCGACAAAGGCCTTGTAGGTTTTAGGGTTGTCGTTACGGAACTTCTCGGTGGCAAACAGCACGGTCGGTGAGTTGGGGCCGAGCAAGTCGTAGGTATTGAGCACCACGTGTACGTTGGGGTTTTTCAGCGCCTGATCCTGGAACGGCGGGTTGGAAAAATGCCCGCTCAGCTCTGTACCACCGGCAATCAGCGCAGCCGTGGCATCAGGATGGGGAACGGCGATGGTGTACTTGTCCAGCCGGTTGAATTCCTTGTCGCCCCATTGCTTGGCAGCCGCGTATTGCAAAAAGCGTGACTGCACGGAAACACCCACAGCAGGCACGGCAATGCGGTCCTTCTCGGAGAAGTCGGCAATGGTTTTGACGTTCGGGTTATTGCTCAGCAGGTAGTACGGAAAGTTGCCCAGCGATGCCACGGCCTTGACGTTCTGCTTGCCGTGGGTGCGGTCCCAGATAGTCAGCAGCGGGCCAACCCCGGCGCCGGCAATGTCAATGGAACCGGAAAGCAAGGCATCGTTGACCGCCGCTCCGCCGGACAATTGAGTCCAGTCGACCTTGATGTCGATGCCCTCCTCCTTGCCGTGTTTCTCGATCAGGTTTTGATCGCGCACCACGTTGAGCAGCAGGTAGACAATGCCGAACTGTTCGGCGATACGGATCTCGCCTTCGGCATGGGCCACGGTAGGTGCGACCAGGCTGCCGGCAAGCAGACTCAAGCCCAGGCCTACACTGGCAGCGACGGTTTTGAATGATTTGGGCATGGTTATGCTCCTTGAAATAGGGACGATCAGTAAGGGGCATTGCCCTGAATGGTGGTGCGATAGAGCTTGCGCCGCAGATGGCTTGGGCATCCGGCAGCGAGATGGATCAGCGAACGGTTATCCCAGAACACCAGGTCATGGGGCTGCCATTGATGGCGGTAGATGTTTTCAGGCCGCACGCTGTGGGCGTATAGCTCCTCCAGTAACTGGCGGCTTTCATCCTCGGGCAGGCCCACGATGCGGGTCGTGAACCCCTCGCTGACAAACAGGGCCTTGCGGCCGTTTTCCGGGTGAGTCCGTACCACCGGATGCACCACCTCGCTGACCTGAGCCAGTTGCTCCGGGGTCAGGGTCGGGCGCCAGTTGCCTTCAAATTTGGTTTCGCTGTAGCGCGCCGTATACGAATGCGCGGCCGAGCGGCCCTCCACGGCGCTGCGCAAGGCTTGCGGCAGGCCGTCCCAGGCTTTGTGCATGTCGGCGAACAGCGTATCGCCGCCTTCGCTTGGCAGCTCCTGGGCATGCAGCATCGAGCCCAGGCTCGGCAGCTCTTTATAGGAAAGATCGGAGTGCCAGAACTTGCCCGCATCCCCCAGCCCGATGGATTGGCCGTTCTCGATAATATTGGAGACGATCAGAATTTCCGGGTGGCCGGTCAGCAGAAACTGCTTGAGCACATGGATCTGCAAAATGCCAAAACGGCGACTGAAGGCGATTTGTTGCTGCGGGGTAATGCGCTGATCGCGGAACACCACCACGTGATGCTCCAAATGCGCGCGGTGAATGCGCGCAAAATCCTGGTCATTGACCGGCAACGCCAGATCAAGCCCGATGATTTCGGCACCCACGGCACCGCTGAACGGGCGGATCTCAAAAGACTGAGGGGCGATGCTTACAGCAATCGCAGAGGCAGACGGTGCAGACATAAATCACTCCCACGCAGAGCACACCCAATGGCGCGCTGATCGATCAGAAACTCACGGAGGTCCCGTGTTGGTTCATTTCGTGCGGCGCGTCGATTGGTCGACCTGTACGCAGGGGTATGACTTTATAGGTATAAGAAATTTAATTTAAATACCGTTAGGGAATAAGCATATGACCTGTGATCCGGCTTATTTCGCGCCACGGCCTAAAGCACTGGCGGGCCCTGCCGATGGACTTGAATGGCATAAGGTTTAAAGGACGAATCGACATGGTCGGCAGCATCAACCCCTTGGCATCCAGCCTGAATATCCAGAGCGTGGCCAGCACTGCATCCAGCAAGGCGCCGGACAGCAGCGCCGTGAGTGACGCCAGCGCCACGGCCACCGAACAGGTCAAGCCCCGAGCGTCCAGGGGCGCCAATGCGGCACCTGCGCCAGACAGCAGTGACGACAGTTCAGACACGGTCAAGCAGCTGAAAAAACAAATCGCGCAGCTGCAAAAACAGCTCCAGCAGCAGATGCAGGCACTGCAAAGCATTCAGGCCAGTGACCAGAGCCCGGACGCCAAGGCCGCTGCCGTTGCCGGGGCCCAGGCACAAGTGACGGCTACCACTGCGGCGCTGCAAGCGGCCACGGCCGCATTGCTGCAGGCACTGACAGCCCAAGGCAGCAGTGGCTCGGGGTCGATGGTCAGCACGTCGGCCTGAATGCCCCCCTGCGGGAGCTGACTACGGTTTTCAGGCGATCTTATAAACGAAGAATCCTACGATAAATTTAGCCTTTTCCCTTAATTGCATCATTTGCTGTTATTCTGCGCCCCTCTTTGGGGAGTAGCTGGCCGTCACTTGCGTGGCGGCGCTCTGGTCAACATTCTCGGCAACCTGCCGTGGCCATGGCATCAATACGGATTTGCGAGACCAACGTCATACCTGTGCTGAAGTCGGGCGCGCAGTGCTATGTCGTTGTCTCAAGCCCGGCTGGATGACTGAATTGAACCCAATTGCCCTGATTCTCCTGGCTTTCGCCATGTCCACCGACGCTTTTGCCGCCGCCATTGGCAAAGGCTCAAGCCTGCACAAACCCCGTTTCAGCGAAGCCCTGCGCACCGGTCTGATCTTTGGTGTGATCGAAGCCATTACGCCTGTGATCGGCTGGGCCATCGGTCAGGCGGCCAGCAGCTACGTCACTCAGTGGGACCACTGGATCGCCTTCACCCTGCTGCTGGGTCTGGGCCTGTACATGATCTACAACGGCGTAAAACCCGATGAAGACGAGCCCGAAGACAAACCGTCGCAACACTCTTTCTGGATTCTGGTGGTCACGGCCATCGCCACCAGCATCGATGCGCTGGCGGTAGGCGTTGGCCTGGCTTTTGTGGACGTCAATATCCTGGTGGCTGCTGCTGCCATCGGCCTGGCCACCATGACCATGGTCATTATCGGCACCATGCTTGGCCGGGCGCTGGGCAGCCTCGTCGGCAAGCGTGCGGAGATCGTGGGCGGCGTGGTGTTGATCATCGTGGGCGCCACGATTCTGTACGAGCATCTGAGCGCCGTGTAATACCTTCCGGGGCTCTGGCATTGCGCCAGAACCCCGGTTTTTCAGGCCTGTGCGGCGCTGCGATTTAGCCGGTACATGGTCCAGGCGTAGAACACCAATGCCAGCCCCGCCAGCGAACCCCCCGCCAGCCCGATCCAGGCAAAGCCGAAATGGCTGCCCACCGAACTGCCCAGCAGCGCACCCCCGCCGATCCCGATGTTGTAAATACCCGAGAACATGGCCATCGCCACATCCGTCGCATCGGGCGCCAGTGTCAGAACCCTGGACTGCATCGCCAAACCAAACCCCATGATCGCCATCCCCCAGATAATGCTCAACACACCCAGGGATTCAATCCAGTTGCTGGCCGGCAACAGCAACAGCAGGCTCAGCGCGATCAGGCCTACAGCGATCAACAGGAAAGCCTGCGGGCTGTACTTGTGGAACCAGCTGAAGCAAAGGGAACCGATAATCCCCGCACCGCCGAACAGCAGCAGAATCAGGGTAACGGTACTGCCACTCATGCCGGCCACACCCTGCACAAAGGGCTCGACGTAACTGTAGGCAGTGAACTGTGCCGTGATCACCACCGCCGTCAGCACATAGACCGCCACCAGCGCAGGTCGCTTGAACAACACCGGCAGGCTTCTGAGGGAACCCGAGTTCTGGCTTGGCAACAACGGCAAAGTCCTGGCCAGCCAAAACACCAGCACTGCGGCAAGCACCGCAATCACGATAAAGGTAGTGCGCCAGCCCATCGCCTCACCCAGCAAGCGACCCAACGGCACACCCATGACCATCGCCAGCGACGTACCCGTCGCCAACAGCCCCAAGGCTTGCACCTCCTTGCCTTCTGGCGCCAGCCTCACCGCCAGTGACGCCGTAATGGACCAGAACAGGGCATGAGACAACGCTACCCCGATCCGGCTTAACAATAAAATGCCGAAGTTGGCCGCCAGGCTCGACAGCACATGACTGGCGATAAACAGCCCGAACAGCACGAGCAACAACTTGCGGCGCTCGACGTTGCGGGTCAGCAGCATGATCGGCAGCGATGCCAGCGAAACCACCCACGCATAGATGGTCAGCATCAGTCCGACCTTGGCAGTGGACAGATCAAAGCTGCCGCCAATCGCACTCAACAACCCCACAGGCACAAATTCCGTGGTGTTGAACACAAAGGCGGCCAGCGCCAGCGCGATGACCGGCTGCCAGGTGGCATTGGAGGTAGAAGTGGGGTTGGTCATTTAAAGAATGCACTACTCGCTATCGATGATCTAACAAGCCCATGACACGACCGCCCTTGCAGACCCTTCGAGCCAGAACCACGCAGACGGTAGTTTATAGCCTTCTCGGGGAGCTGTTGATGAACATCGGCACTCCCTGCATATTTATTTAATGGATCCACTACTATCGCTCATCTTTGCATATTGTGTTCGATAATCGCCAAAACCCCCATTCAAACCCAATAATACTCCCGCGTGAAATTGACTTGAAAGATCCCAATGCCGCCTAATGGATCCATAAGAGCAATAACACCTGATCTGGAGATTGGTCATGTACCCAAAAAACACCTGGTACGTCGCATGCACCCCCGATGAAATCACCGACAAGCCTTTGGGCCGGCAGATTTGCGGCGAGAAAATGGTTTTTTATCGCGGCCACGAAAACAAGGTCGCCGCTGTCGAGAACTTTTGCCCGCATCGCGGTGCTCCCCTGTCACTGGGTTATGTCGAGAACGGCAACCTGGTGTGCGGCTATCACGGACTGGTCATGGGCTGCGACGGCAAAACCGTCGAGATGCCCGGACAGCGGGTACGCGGTTTCCCGTGCAACAAAACCTATGCCGTGGTCGAACGCTACGGCTTTATCTGGGTATGGCCCGGCGATCAGGATCAAGCCGACCCTGCATTGATCCACCACCTGGAGTGGGCGGTGAGCGATGAATGGGCCTATGGCGGCGGCCTGTTTCATATCGGTTGCGACTATCGCCTGATGATCGACAACCTGATGGACCTGACCCACGAAACCTACGTACACGCCTCCAGCATTGGCCAGAAGGAAATCGACGAAGTCGCCCCGACCACCACGGTTGAAGGCAACGAAGTCGTCACGGCGCGGCACATGGAAAACATCATGGCCCCGCCGTTCTGGCGCATGGCCTTGCGCGGCAATAATCTGGCCGACGATGTGCCGGTGGACCGCTGGCAGATCTGCCGCTTCTCGCCACCCAGCCACGTCTTGATCGAAGTCGGGGTCGCTCACGCGGGCAAAGGCGGCTACCACGCAGCCCCCGAGTTCAAGGCATCGAGCATCGTGGTCGATTTCATCACCCCTGAAACAGACACCTCGATCTGGTACTTCTGGGGGATGGCACGCAACTTCAACCCTCAGGATCAGGCGCTCACCGCGACCATCCGCGAGGGCCAGGGCAAGATTTTCAGCGAAGACCTGGAGATGCTCGAACAACAGCAACAAAACCTGCTGGACCACCCGCAACGCGCATTGCTCAAGCTCAACATCGACTCGGGCGGCGTGCAGTCACGCCGCGTCCTGGACCGCATCATCGCCAGCGAACGCACACCCGAGCCACACCTGATCGCCACTGCGCAGTAATTCCCGGACGGGGGCGAGCGCACGTGGGCCAGCCCCCTCAATGGCAACGCTTTGAGGAAGCAGCATGATTGATGTGGTGGTGGTATCTCGCAACAACGAAGCACAGGGCATTTGCACCTATGAGCTGGCCAGCGCCGATGGCAGCGCCCTGCCCGCCTTCAGTGCCGGTTCGCACATTGATGTGCACCTGCCCGGCGGACTGATCCGCCAATACTCCCTGTGCAACCATCCTGATGAACAGCATCGCTACCTGATTGGCGTGCTCAGGGATCCGGCGTCACGGGGCGGCTCGCAAAGCCTGCATGAACAGATCAAGCGTGGCGATAGCCTGCGCATCAGTGAACCGCGCAACCTGTTCCCGCTGGTCCACGAAGCCCGCCGCAGCTTGCTGTTTGCAGGGGGCATAGGGATCACCCCGATTTTGTGCATGGCGGAGCGCCTGGCCCACAGCGGCGCAGATTTCGAACTGCATTACTGCGCCCGGTCCAGCGAGCGGGCGGCCTTTGTCGAGCGCCTGCGCAACTCGCCTTTTGCCGACCGGGTGTTCATGCACTTCGACGAGCAGCCAGAGACCGCCCTGAATGCAGCCCAGGTGCTGGCCAGCCCGCAGCCCGGCACCCATTTGTACGTGTGCGGCCCGGGTGGCTTCATGCAGCATGTTCTGGACAGTGCGCGCGCTCAAGACTGGCAGGAGCACGCCCTGCACCGTGAGTACTTCGCCGCCGCCCCGGTTGACAGCAGCAACGACGGCAGCTTTTCGGTCAAGGTGGGCAGCACCGGCCAGGTCTTCGATATTCCAGCGGACAAAACCGTGGTCCAGGTCCTGGAAAGTCACGGCATCGATATACCCATGTCATGCGAGCAAGGGGTATGCGGCACGTGCCTGACCCGCGTGCTGGAAGGCGTTCCGGATCATCGCGACATGTTCCTCACCGAAGAGGAGCAGGCTTGCAACGATCAGTTCACTCCGTGCTGTTCGCGCTCGAAATCGCCCATGCTGGTGCTGGATATCTGAACTTCAATCGGAGCGGTGGATCACTTTCATCCGCTCATTGGCAGTGGCCGAGCCGAAGATTTCGGCATAGCGCAACGTCGCGTTGGCGTGCTCGCGCATGATCGCTTCGGCGCGGGCACCCTGGCGACTGACCAGCGCATCGAACACCGAATGATGCTGCATATGGGCATAGTTGAAGCGCCGGTATTCACGGGCCATGTCCTTGCGATCAACCGCCAGCGCCGTCACGGAAGCAAACGGCAAATGATCATTGCGTGCCAGGGCATCGGCAATGGCCGGGTTGTGACTGCCCTCAACGATAACCTGATGAAAGCGCATATTGAGATCGTGATAGACCTCAAGATCGTCCTCGGTGACGAAGCCTTTATCGAACAGCTCATCCCCTTGCAACAGGCACAACTCCAGGGCGGCCCGTGCCTCTCCCGACAGCCCGCGTTCGGCCGTCAAACGTGCCGCCAGGCCTTCGAGCACCCCGCGCACCTCCACCGCACCCGCGATGTCATTGGCACTGACCGAACGCACCTGAAAACCGCGCCCGCCGAAACGCACCAGCAAGCCTTCCTGCTCAAGCGTGCGAAAGGCCATGCGTACCGGCATGCGGGAGACGCCGAACAACTCGGCAGTGGGAATTTCCATGAGGCGTTCGCCAGCGGCAAGCTCGCCAGAGGCAATCATCTTGCGCAGTGCAATCAGCACCAATTGACCGGGTTTGCTCATCCAGGCAGCATCCAGAAAACGTGAGCGGCCATAGTAACGCATGAGCGGCTTTAGAGACTGAGCGGCGCGCACATCCCTCAGCATCTCCTGCCTGGCACACCTCCTTGTGGGAGCGGGCTTGCTCGCGATGGTATCCACGCGGTTCGACAGACACACCGCACGGCCTGCATCGCAGGCAAGCCAGCTCCCACAAGCAGTGCGCCATTCTCAGAATCTACTGCCTGGCACATCCCCCCTGTGGGAGCGGGCTTGCTCGCGATAGTATCGACGCGGTTCAGCAGACACACCGCACGACCTTCATCGCAGCCCCCCCTACATCGACAACGGATAACTCACGATCACACGGGTCTGGTCGAAGTCGCTGTTGAAGCTGCGACGGTTGGTGGCGTTGTTGACGCGCAAGCTGAGGTTCTTCAGCGTGCCGCTCTGGAACGTATAGCCAACCTCGGTATCGCGCTCCCATTCCTTGCCGTTAGTCCCCTGTTTGGTGGTGGCGTTGTCGCCATGACCATAGCGAACCATCGCCAGCAATCCAGGCACCCCAAGCGCGGCAAAGTTGTAGTCGTAACGCGCTTGCCAGGAGCGCTCGTCGGCATTGCTGAAGTTACCGTTGAACATGTCGTTGCCCAGCGTGCGCCCGCTGCTGCCATACACCGACATCCAGCCGCTGTCCCCGCTGACCCGCTGCAACCCCAGGTACAACGTGTGCCCGCCCGTAGCCGCGGAGAACAATCCATACGCCGTGCGGCTGCTGACCCGACCGATACGCGCGCTGCCATCGTCCTTGTCGATGAAATAACCCAGATTGGCGCCCAGCACCCAGTCACCCACCGGCTGTTTGTGCAGCAGATTGAAATAGCTTTGCTGATAGATATCCGCCAACTGCGAATGCCACGCCCCCACTTGGGTACGCTGCTCATTGAAACGGTACTCAGCCCCCGCATAGTTGAATCGGTCGGAGGTCACGCCCGGCGCAGCCCACGCCGCCAGATCCTGCATGTCCGAAGAGTTGCGCAGGCTCACGGCCCGGTATTGCCCCGCCTGCAGCCCCAGGCCTTCAATCTCCCTGGACACCAGCATGGCGCCACGGAAGGTCTGCGGCAGCAGTCGCCCATCGTCGTAGCGCAACACCGGAACATCCGGCAGCAATTCGCCAACCTTCACTTCCGTTTCCGAAAAACGCGCCTTGGCCGCCAGCCCTGCCCGGCCAAAGTTATCGGCCGCGCGACCATCGCTGTTCACCGGCAGCAGTTCGGAACCACTGGCCACGCGACTGCTGTCGAGCTTGACCCCAAGCATGGCAATCCCTTCCAGGCCAAAACCCACAGGCCCCGGGGTGTAACCGGAGCTGAATTTCAGAATAAAGCCCTGCGCCCATTCATCCACCTTACTTTTGCCGGCGCTGTGGTCACGAAAATCACGATTGAAGTAGTAGTTGCGCAGCATCAAATCGGCCTTCGCGCCGTCAAAAAAACCTTCATCCTGGGCCATTGCCGAGGCACACACCGACAACGACAGCAAACCTGCAAGCATCTTCATTATTATTGTTCTCCGATTGTTGGGCGCAGCCGCTCCCCGCAGCTAATACAGCCCGCCCAGACAGATAGATAAGGGTATGCGCCCGGCCAGGCCGGGCATTGATCAGAAGGTTGAATCAGGCCTGGGCCAGCGCCGGTTGTGCCTGCGAAGTCGACGGCTTGAGCAGCAGCAAGCAACCGGCCGCGATCACGAACACGATGGCAAACACGCCATACAGGTGCAGGGGCTGCCAGCCGGCATCCAGCAGAAAACCGGCCACAATGGGCGACAGGATCGCGCCGATACGCCCAATGCCGATCCCCCAGCCCACGCCCGTCGCTCGTACGGATGCGTCATACACCACTGGCGACAATGCATAGAGCCCGGCAACGCAGCCATTGGAAAACAGCCCGATCAGCAATCCAAGCCCAAGCGCGGCCATGACCGAAGACCCCGAGCCGACAAACAGCACCAGCAAGCCCGCGGTAATCAGCATGAACAGCGACAGCACCCGGGTCAGCGGCCAGCGCGATGACAGGCCGCCGATCAGCGCCGCACCAAAGATCCCGCCCACGCTCAACAGCACGCCGCCGGTAATGCCCTGTTGCGCCGAAAGCCCGGCCGACACCAGCAGTTTTGGCGTCCAGCTCATCACAAAGTAAAAGCCGAACATCACAAGGAAGAACAACAGCCAGATCAGCAGCGTGGTGCGGCGCATGGCGGGCGCCAGAAGCTTGGTCAGGCCGGTACTGGCACCCGCCGGACTCACCACCGCAGCAGGCATCTGGCTCAAGGCTGGCTGCCCCAGGCGTCGGGCCAGGCTATTGATACGTTGCAAGGCCGTGGCCGGGCGGCGCGCCAGCAAAAAGTCCAGCGACTCGGGCAGCCACAGCAACACCAGCGGGATCACCGCAAAGGTCACAACCCCGCCGAAGACAAACACTGAACGCCAGCCCCAATGGGTCAACAACCAGACTGCCAGCAAACCGCCCAGGGTGGCGCCCAGGGCATAGCCGGTGGATTGCAGGCTCACTGCCAGGCCGCGCCAGCGCTTGCTGGCGTACTCGCTGGCAATCACGTTGCTGCTGGCCAGAATCCCGCCAATCCCCAGCCCCGTAAGCCCGCGCAGCAGCGCCAACTGCACCGGTGTCTGGCTCAACGCCGACAGCAGCATGCCCGTGCCGCTGACCACCAGGCACAACAGGATCAATGGGCGTCGACCGATGCGGTCTGCCCAGGGGGCGAGAAACAGTGAACCCGCCGCCATGCCAAACAGCCCGGCACTGAGCAACATGCCGATTTGCGCCCCGCTCAGGCCCCACTCGGCCGACACTGAAGCCGCCGTGAACGCCATCACCAGCACATCAAAGCCATCGATCATGTTCAACACGATGCAGATCCCGATGGCGAGCCATTGAAACCGCACCATCGGACCGTTATCCACGCGAGCTTTCAGATCGATATCCATCATTGCACCTGCCTGTCGCAAGCGACCCGGGCAAGGCAAACGCAAAACACGGCAGTGCGCGCAGACATAAAGCGGACAGAACCCTGACAGTTCTGTGCTCTGGATAAGCCTTTCATGACGAGACCCTTTTTTTTGTAATTTTTATGGGCGACGGTCAGGAAGGAATCCAGCCATCGCCAGGGCGCTAGTCAACCCGTTAATGGATCCACAGGCAATATGAGGGATTGTCACAATCTCAAGAACCCCGGCCCTCAGATCCTGAAACCGGCGCAGGGATATTAATTTTTTCCTTTAAATACAATACGTTGCATTACAAAGACCCTCTACACTTTAGCGTTCGATTATCGACCAATCTCGTAGCCAGAAACCCTGCCTGGCCACGAACCCCGTATTAGTCACTTGAAAATCGATTTATTGGATCCACTGAAGCAGTGTTTTCTGGGTATCACTCGACAAACGCCAGGCTCGCCTGTGCGCCACGAATGGAGGCGATTCGGTAGTCGGCTTCTGGCAATACATAGGCAAAAAAGAACTGCGCAGTTTGTAGCTTGCCGGCGCGTACAGGGTCGCTGTCGGGCAGCAAACGGGACACCCGCGCCCCTCGTACCCAGGCAAACCCCAGCAGAGCCACCCCGCACAACCGCAAAAAGTCCCCGGCAACCCGATAGGGATACTCGACCTCCTCGCCAGCGCGCTCACGAACTGCGCCCACCACCGCTTCAAGCTTGTCGCACAGTCGCTCCAGCTCAGTGCCAAAACCGGCACACTCCGAGGCCTCCAGGGCCAGCGCGGACTCCTGGCGCATCACCGCCAGCAACTCGGCAAACGCCCGGCCGTCATCGCCCAGCACTTTGCGCAACAGCAAGTCATTGGCCTGGATCTCGTTGCTCCCCTCATAAATCATCGCGATCCGGCTGTCGCGCAGAGTTTGCTCGATCGCGAACTCGCTGACATAGCCGTAACCGCCGAACACCTGCAAAGCGTTGCTGGCCTGGCGAAACCCCTGGTCGGTGAAAAACGCCTTGATCACGGGCGTCAGCAGTTCTGCCAGTTGCAGGGCGCGCTGTCGCTCGGCCGGGCTCTCTTGGTGCTCAGCCTCATCGAGCAGATGCGCCACCCAATAGCCCACGGCCCGCATCCCCTCGGTGCAGGCGCGCAACTCCAGCAAGGTGCGGCGCATGGCCGGGTGAAAATGGATCGGGTCGGCGGCATCGGCACTGACCCCGACAGGCCGCACCGGCGCACGCATCTGCTTGCGTTCCAGGGCATAGTCGCGAGCGTTCTGCCACGCCGCTTCGGCGTGTCCCAGCCCCTGCAGACCCACGTGCAGCCGCGCCGAGTTCATCATCACGAACATCGCCGCCAGGCCGCGATTGGCCTCGCCAATCAGCCAGCCGTGTGCCTGCTCGAACACCAGCGAACAGGTCGCGCTGCCCTTGATCCCCATTTTGTGTTCGATACCGTCGCAACGCACGGTGTTGACCTGATGATGGTCCAGCAGCTTGGGCACCAGAAACAGCGAAATGCCCCGGCTGCCAGCAGGCGCACCGGGCAGTCGCGCCAACACCAGATGCAGGATATTTGCGCTCAGGTCGTGTTCGCCGCCAGAGATAAACAGCTTGCTGCCACTGACACGATAACTGCCGTCGTCTTGCGGTTCGGCACGGCAGCGCAGCAGGCCGACGTCGCTGCCTGCCTGCGGCTCGGTCAGGCACATGGTGGGCAAGACTTCACCGCTGACAATCTGCGGCAAATAACGCGCCTTGATCCACTGCGGGGCATGGGCCTTGAGGCACAGGTAGGCACCATGGGCGATGCCGGTGTACATGGCCCAGCCATGATTGCTGGCATAGAGCATTTCCTGCAGCGCCGCGTCGAGCAGCTGCGGCAAGCCCTGCCCGCCGTAGGCCTCATCGCACGCCAGGGCTGACCAGCCGCCTTCGGTGTAGGCACGATACGCCTCGACAAATCCGGCGGGCGTCGTCACCCGGCCCGCGTCGAAACTACATCCCTGGCGGTCGCCACTGCTGTTGATCGGCGCAAGCACCTGGGCGCTGAACCGCCCGGCTTCTTCAAGCACCTGGCGGGCCAGCGCCAGATCGAGGTCCTGGAAGCGCTCTGTTTGCGCCCAGGCCCGTGGGGCCTCAAGCCAGTGTTCAATCACAAATTGCATGTCGCGCAGCGGCGCCTGGTATTGCCACATGGGAAAACCTCAAATCGTTGAAAAATGCGGATTCTCGATCAGTACCGCCATGCCCTGGCCACCCCCGACGCACGCCGCGGCAATGCCATAACGCAGATTCTGCTCGCGCAGTTGCCGGGCCAGGGTCAGCACCAGGCGCAGGCCGGTGGCGGCCAGGGGATGCCCCAGGGCAATGGAGCCGCCACGGCAATTGAGCTTTTGCCGGTCCAGTTCCAGTGCCTGTGCCACCGCCAGAACCTGTGCGCCCTGCGCCTCGTTGATTTCAAACAGATCAATCGCGTCCAGCGCCAAACCGCTGCGTTTGAGCAACAACTGGATCGCAGGCACCGGGCCGATACCCATCCGTTGTGGCGCAACACCGACCACCGCCGTCGCCAGTAAATTGGCCAGGGCCGGCTGCCCCGCCGATGCACGGGCGACCAGCGCGGCAGCAGCGCCATCCACCACTGCGCAACTGTTACCCGCCGTCTGCACACCCCCCGGGTGAATGGCCCCCAGTCTGGCCAGGGCCGCGGCGTCGGTGGATCGCGGATGGCTGTCGAGGCTGACCGACTCACATCGACGCGGCAGGCTGATACCCCGCGGCTGGTAGCCTTCCAGCTCAAACACTTCATTGCGCAGGGTGACGATTTCATCCCCCAGCCAGCCGCTGGCCTGGGCGTGAAGTGCCTGCTGGTGACTATTGAGGGCATAGCCGTCCACGGCCTCACGGCTCAGGCCGTACTCCGTGGCCAGGTTTTCCGCCGTGGCAATCATGTCCACACCGGGAGCCGGGTCGTACAGTGCTTCCCAGAGAAAATCCTTGAACTCGACCGGCGCCCCCAGGCGGAATCCACCGCGATGGGTGTAGGCGGCAATCGGGTTGCGGGACATGGACTCCGTGCCCACGCACAGCGCCAGTTCCATGCCGTCATGCAACTGCCCGGCAGCCTGGCGCAACAGTTCAAACCCTGTGGCGCAAATACGCTGCACCGCCAGGGCAGGCACCTGTTGTGCCACACCGCTGTAGAGGCCGATATGACGCGGCAACATGTACGCATCGAAGCTGGCCTGGGCCATTGAACCCGCCAGTACCGAGTCCACTGCCCCCCCGTCCAGCCCGGCACGGGCCAGTACCTCACGGGCGACCTTGATCCCCATGTCGATCGGTGAAACCTGGGCCAATGCCCCGCCCAGGTCGACCCACGGGGTACGAACCGCCTCAAGAATGGCGACATCGGTGAATGCCGAGTACTGCCCCCCAGGGCTCACGACGGCTTGCCAGCACGCAGGATCGAAGGCGCCTGCCCGCGATAAAGCGCTTCCACATGCGCCGCTCGCCATTGCAGCACTGCACGCTGATTGATCGAACCCTTGTCGGTGATTTCACCGCGATCGATCGACGCGGCCTCATCCTGCAGCGCGATCCATTCCAGGCGACTGGCATTGCCACTGGCCTGAAGATTGAGCCGCTGCAACCAGTCAGCAAACCACTGGCGCACCGGTTCACTGGCCAACACCTGCGCGTCGCTGGCGTCGGCAGGCAAGCCCGATAACTGTCGGCACTCGTACAGCCGGGCAAATACCAACGCACCAAGGCATTCGCGATCCGGCGCTGCGATCACCAGATCCTGAACATAGGGCGAACCTTCGAGCACGGCCCGGTTACGCAGCGGCCCCACACTGACAAACACCCCGGATGACAATTTGAAGTCCTCGGCCAGCCGCCCGTCGAACATCAACCCCCATTGCGGGTTGCAAGGATCGGCCAGCTTGATGGCGTCACCGGAGCGGTAAAAACCTTCATCGTCAAACGCCTCGGCACTCTGCTCGGGGGCGCGCCAGTAACCGGGCATGATGTGCGGGCCGCGAAAGCGCCCTTCCAGCTTGCCATCCACCGGTACCAGACGGACCTCACAGCCCGGCGCCGGCAGACCGATGTAACCGGCCATCGACAACGGCCCGGTGGTGAAGGTGCATGAAGGCGAAGCCTCGGTCATGCCCAGCCCGGCCATCATGCGGATGCGTTCGCCACAGTGTTGCTCGGCAACCCGGTCGAGGCGGTCCCAGATACTTTGCGAAAGGCCTGCGGCGGCGAAAAAGAACAGTTTGATGCGGGCAAAAAAACGCTCGCGCAACTCGCTGTCGGTTTCCAGCGCCGTGACCAGTTCTTCCCAGCCTTTAGGCACGGTGAGGTAGGCAGTTGGCGAGATTTCCTTGAGATTGCGCAGGGTTTCGGCAAAGCCCTGAGCCGTTGGTTTACCGCCATCCAGGTACAGCGTACCGCCGTTGTACAGGACGATCCCGAGGTTATGACTGCCGCCAAACGTGTGGTTCCAGGGCAGCCAGTCCACCAGCACCGGAGGTTCTTCGGCAAATACCGGAAAGGTCTGCAACAGCATTTGTTGATTGGCACAGAGCATGCGCTGGGTGGTAATCACCGCTTTGGGCAGCTTGGTCGAGCCTGAAGTGAAGAGAAATTTGGCGATGCTGTCCGGGCCTGACGCCATGAACGCAGCCTGGGCCTCGGCGCCGCCCGGTTGCTCCAGCAAACTGGCAAAGCTCACCTGGGGCCGCCCCGCCATCTCGCCGCGTACCGCTACCAATGGCGTGTCTGCGGGCAATACCGCGTCCACGGCACGCTGATAGACCGCCGCGTCACTGACAAAGATCAGGCCCGGCTGCAACAGGTCGCAGACATGGCGCAACTTGGCAAAATCCTGGGACAGCAACGAATAGGCAGGGGAAACAGGGCAGTAAGGAATACCGGCATACATCGCCCCCAACGCCATCTGCAAATGCTCAATATCGTTGCCCGACAGGATCGCCAGCGGACGCTCTGCCCCCAGGCCATAGGCCAGCAGGCTTTGCGCAATGGCGCGAACGTCTTCCAGCATCTGGGCATAGCTGATGCGACGCCATTGGCCATCAGCGTCCCGTGCAGCGATAAAAGTGTGCCCGGGCCTGATCTGCGCCCAGTGCACCAGGCGATCAAGCAAGCGTTCGGGCATCGGCTCCAGGGTTTCCAGGGAGCGCATGTGCAAGATGCCGCCGACCTCCAGCACTTCGACCGCCGGGTGACCGATGGCCACCTCGCGATAACGTGGCGTCGGTGTAGGGGACTTGGCCGGGGAATTGAATTCGAAACTCACGTCATGCTCCTCCATCAAGGCATGCGCTGCCCGTCCGACACTTAAGCGGCATGGCGCAGGCATGGCTCCTTGTTATTGTTATGCCTTGTGCAGACGATCAGATCGGGTAGTGGCGCGGCCCGTTCTGCAAGGTGATCCAGCGCAACTGGGTGAATTGCTCGATCGACGCCTTGCCGCCAAAACTGCCGTAGCCGCTGGACTTGACCCCGCCAAAAGGCATTTGCGCTTCATCGTGGACCGTCGGGCCGTTGATATGGCAAATGCCCGATTCGACCCGCTGGGCCAGTGCCAGGGCACGCCCGGTGTCCCGACTGAAAATAGCCGCCGACAACCCGAACTCCGAATCGTTGGCCAGGCTCAGCAAGGCCTCATCGCCGTCCCCGCGCAGCAGCACGGCAACCGGGCCAAAGGACTCTTCGCGGTACAGGCGCATGCTCGGGGTCACGCCATCGAGCAACGCCGGTTGCATGATGCTGCCCTCGACCTGACCACCCACCACCAGCCGCGCGCCTTTGCCGACCGCATCGTCGATCAGTGCCTTGATCCGCACACCGGCGCTGGCGTCCACCAGCGAGCCGAGTACCGAGTCGTCCGCCTGGGGATGACCGGCGCGCAAGGTGGCCACCTTGGTTGCCAGCTTGTCGATAAAGGCATCAGCTACCTTGTTGTCCACGATCAGCCGCTCGGTGGACATGCAGATCTGGCCCTGATTGAAGTAAGCGCCAAAGGCTGCGGCGTCGACTGCGGCGTCAAGGTCAGCGTCGTCCAGCACCAGAAACGGCGCCTTGCCCCCCAGCTCCAGAAGGGCCGGTTTGAGGTGACGGGCTGCCAGTTCGGCAACAATGCGCCCCACGTGGGTTGAGCCGGTAAAGTTGACCCGGCGCACCGCCGGATTGGCGATCAGTCGCTCCACAATCGCCGGTGCATCTGCCGGAGCATTGCTGATGACGTTGACCACGCCATCGCCCAGTCCAGCATCCTGCAACACCTGGCCAATCAACCGGTGAACGGCCGGGCTCAGCTCGGAAGCCTTGAGCACCACGGTGTTGCCGCACGCCAGCGGCATGGCCAGCGCACGGGTGGCAAGAATCACCGGGGCATTCCAGGGCGCGATGCCCAGGATCACGCCACAGGGTTGACGCAAGGCCATCGCAAAACTGCCGGGCACATCGGAAGGGATCACTTCGCCGTTGATCTGGGTGGTCATGGAAGCGGCCTCACGAAGCATGCCGGCCGCCAGCTTGACGTTGAACCCATACCAGTTGGCCATGGCCCCGGTTTCACCCGCCGCCTCGATAAACTCGCTCGCCCGTGCCTGCATCAACTCGGCAGCAGCGAGCAGCCGCGTACGTCGTTCATTGGGCGCCAGCGCGGCCCAGGCAGGAAAAGCAGCCTGAGCCGCGGCAACTGCGGCATCGGCATCTTCCAGAGTGGCGGCGGCCACGCGTGACACCACCTCACCCGTCACCGGGTTGCAGCGCTCGAACGTTCGGCCATCACGGGCCGGGCACGACTTTCCGCCGATGAGCAGGGGCACGTCCAACATTGTGATTCCTCTTTATTGTCGTTATCGGGAATTCATTTACAGGGTGCGACCGGCGCACCCTGAACAGCGAGATTAGCGCTTGTAGGCTTGCAGGCCTGGCTTGATGCTCTTGTCATCGAGGAATTGCTTCATGCCCTGCTCACGCCCGCCTTCGGTGTCCAGCAGTCTCGACTGGTCAAGCTTGGCGTACAGGTAATCTTCGTTCTGCTCCCAGGTCAGCTCGCGGCAGCGCTTGAAGCCATGCTTGGCCGCACGCAGAACAACCGGGTTTTTCTCCAGCAGGTTGCGCGCCAGTTCAATGGTGACTTCACGCAGCTGCGCCAGCGGCACGCTCTCATTGACCAGGCCCATCTCGGCGGCTTTACGCCCGTCGAAGGTCTTGCCGGTCATGATGTAGTACAGCGACTGGCGGTGGCCTACGGTGTCTGCCATTGCCTTGCTGACCAGGTTGCCCGGTGGAATGCCCCAGTTGATCTCCGACAGGCCAAACGTAGCCTCGTCGGCGCAGATGGCCAGGTCGCACGCCACCAGCGGGCTGAAGCCGCCACCAAAGCACCAGCCATTGACCATGGCAATCGTTGGCTTGGCGTACATGCGCAGCAACTTCCATTGCCACTGCGACGCTTCACGGCGGATTTTCTCCTGAAGAATCTCGGGACCGGCGTCCACTTCGCGAAAGTACTCTTTCAAGTCCATGCCCGCCGTCCAGGCATCGCCCGCACCGGTCAACACCAACACGCCTGCCTGCGGGTCCTGCTCGAGGGTTTCCAGCACGTCGATCATTTCACGGTTCAGGGTCGGGCTCATGGCATTGCGTTTTTCCGGACGATTGAGAATCACCCAGGCGATGCTGTCTTCGATTTCGACTTTGACGGTTTTCCAGCGGCCTTCGTATTGGCTCATAGCGATTGCTCTCTTGTTGTTCGCTTGAAGATGAGTAAAAACTAACCGGCAAAATTAGTTATGTCAATTAACCATTAATTAAATTAACCAAATTTTTTGGCGGCAACCGCACGTAAAATAACGCAGCGGTGGCTATCAACCTTCAACCGCGGCAAACTAGATAGGTTTATTAACTTCATTCGAGCAAGGACCCTCTATTTATGGCCAAGTCAGCCACCCCTGTCGTCGCCCAAGAGGCCCTGCCTGAAAGCCCGGACGTACAGCCCCCCCTGGACACCGCGCTGGACGAACTGATCGGCTATGCCATGCGTCGCGCCCAGTTAAAGCTGTTCCAGAACCTGATCAGCCGACTGTCGGCCCATGACCTGCGCCCGGCGCAGTTTTCGGCAATGGCGATCATTGACCAGCATCCCGGCCTGATGCAGGCAGACCTGGCCCGTGCGCTGGCGATTGAGCCCCCGCAAGTGGTGCCATTGCTGAACAAACTGGAGAGTCGGGCGTTGGCGGTACGGGTTCGTTGCAAACCCGACAAGCGCTCCTACGGCATCTTCCTGAGCAAGACCGGGGAAGCCCTGCTCAAAGAGCTCAAGGCCATCGCTGCCCAAAGCGACATCGACGCGACCTCGGCGCTGGATAGCGCCGAGCGTGAAGAACTGCTGCGCCTGCTGAAAAAGGTGTATCAGGAGTAGGCCGGGGCTGTAGCCACTGCGTAGCAGTTGACGAGTAGAACGAGGCTACGTTCGAGCGCGCAGCGGTCGCAAATCCGCAACACGCGCAGTGCCTGATTAACCGCGCTAGCTGGTTTCACGACTGCTTCGCAGCCAGACGCAGCCTCGCATGGCTCGTCAGCGACTACAGATTCGCCACCATCTCCGTGTTGTAGTCGCTGACGAGTAGTACGAGGCTGCGATCGAGCGCGCAGCGGTCGCAAATCCTCAACACGCGCAGTGCCTGATAAACCGTGAAAGCTGACTTCACGACTGCTTCGCAGCCGGACGCAGCCTCGCACGGCTCGTCAGCGACTACAGATTCGCCACCATCTCCGTGTTGTAGTCGCTGACGAGTAGTACGAGGCTGCGATCGAGCGCGCAGCGGTCGCAAATCCTCAACACGCGCAGTGCCTGATTAACCGTGCAAGCCGGTTTCACGACTGCTTCGCAGCCGGACGCAGCCTCGCACGGCTCGTCAGCGACTACAGATTCGCCACCATCTCCGTGTTGTAGTCGCTGACGAGTAGTACGAGGCTGCGATCGAGCGCGCAGCGGTCGCAAATCCGCAACACGCGCAATACCTGATTAACCGTGCTAGCCGGTTTCACGACTGCTTCGCAGCCGGACGCAGCCTCGCATGGCTCGTCAGCGACTACAGATTCACCACCATCTCCGTGTTGTAGTCGCTGACGAGTAGAACGAGGCTACGTTCGAGCGCGCAGCGGTCGCAAAACCGCCCCTACCAGATCGGCAAGGTATAGATGGCCAGAAAGCGGGTCTGGTTTTCATCGCGAAAGGCCGCACCTGTCGGGAAGTCGTTGCGGTAAATAGACTTCCTCGCCAAAAGACCCAGGTTTTTCAGCGGCCCGCTCTGGATCACGTACCCCAGCTCCATCTGAAACTCGCGCTCCTTGCGATCATCCGCATTCAAGGACGCCAATTCGATATTGTCACCGCGCACATAACGCAACCGCCCTTTCAATCCCACCACCCCCACCGCCGTGAAGTCGTAGTCGTAAATGGCCTGCCAGGTGCGCTCCTTGGCATTGAGAAAGTCCGAGCTCATGGTCATTTCGCTCATGCCCATCAACTCTGTACCCGAGATGTAAGGCGTCGCCGTATCACCTCTGGAGTGCATGTAGCCCACACTTAAACGATGCCCACCCAGCCGATAACCCAACAACGCCGATGCGTTGATGTTGTCGACCTTGCCTGCTTTGGCACTGCCCGCCTCATCACTGAAAAAACTGCGCAGGTCGGTGGTCAGCACGCCATCCCCCAGGGGCAGGTCGTGCAGCAATGCCAGGGTGCTTTGCTTGTACAAATCCGCCACCTCGACATGGTAGGCGCGCACGCTCAGGTTCTTGTTGACCTGATAATCACCACCGCCGTAAGCCAGGTGCGAGGTTTCAGCCGAGCCCTTGAATCGGCCATTGGGGGACGCGATGGTCATGGCCTGGTAGTTGGTGGAGTCACGTTTGTTGATCGCGTCGATATAACCGGTGTTGAAGGTCAGGCCGTCAATTTCTTTGGAGCTGACGGTGGTCCCGCGAAAGGTCTGGGGCAATAGCCGCGACGGGCTGGCAAAGGCAAACGGCAGAAAAATCGAAACATCACCGGTCTTGAGCGTGGTCTGGCTAAAACGCAGCTTGCCGGTGAAGGCCAGTCGCGAGTACTCATCCGCAGCCTGTTTGTCGCTATTGACCGGCAGCAGTTCGGTGCCGCTGCGGTCAGGCGAAGAGTCCAGCTTGACCCCCAGCAGACCACGCACATCCAGCCCGAAACCGACCGTACCCTCGGTAAAGCCCGACTCCATGTTGGCAATGAAGCCCTGGGCCCATTCCCGCGCGGCGGTCTTGGCGCCACCGTCCTTGTAATCACGGTCCATGTAGTAGTTGCGCAAGGTCAGGGTGCCGTGACTGTCTTCGATAAATCCCTGGGCCCAAACCGGGGTGCTGAACAGGCACAGGGCAATGCACGAAAGCGGGAACAAGCGCAGGGCGCCTTGGTTGAGCGTATGCATATTGAATGTCCATTTATTGTTGTTTTTGACAGAACCAGAACGCTCTCTTGGCGTTTCCTGAGCCAGAGAATGGAAACAAGTCAAAGCAACGTCAATCATAAATGACCGATAATCGAACATTATGTTTCTTATCTAGTTTTGATAATCACTGACAGATACGGGCTAAAAGCCCGTTTTAAACACCTTAAATCTCATTTTGAAGCCAATAACAATCTCAGCTTCTTTTTTTAGTTATCTTTGTTAATCTTTATTTGGCTCGCAGAAAGCCCCCCTACAAAAACAATAATGAGGTTCGTCCATGAACACTCCACAGCATCGTTCGACGCTGACAATCGCTTTGTGCTTTATCGTTGCGCTTATCGAAGGGTTTGACCTGCAAGCCGCGGGCACTGCCGCCGCCGGCCTGCGTCAAACCTTTGCCCTGGACCCTAAAATGATGGGCTGGGTGTTCAGTGCCGGGATCATCGGCCTGCTGCCCGGTGCATTCTTCGGCGGCTGGATTGCCGATCGAATCGGCCGTAAAAAAATCCTCATCGGCGCGGTCATCCTGTTTGGCGTCTTCTCCCTGTTGACCGCCTATGTAGACAGCTACTCCCACTTGCTGCTGGTGCGATTCATGACGGGCCTTGGCCTGGGCGCTGCCCTGCCCAACCTGATCGCCCTGTGTGCCGAAGCGGTAGACGAACGCCGTCGTGGCACAGCGATCAGCATCATGTATTGCGGCGTGCCACTGGGCGGCGCATTGGCAGCGGTAGTGGCGATGTTCTCCCATGACCACTGGCAGACCACCTTTATCATCGGCGGGCTGGCCCCGTTGCTGGTGGTGCCGCTGATGATCATGCTGCTGCCCGAGTCCCGGGTTTTCCGCCAGGACGTCAGCCAGGCTTTGCGCGTGTCCACGGGCCAGGCACTGTTTGGTGAAGGTCGTGCCCGTTCGACCCTGGCGTTGTGGCTCAGTTACTTCTTTACCCTGACCGTGATGTACATGCTGCTGAACTGGCTGCCCACGCTGCTGCTCGCCCAGGGCTTTACCAAACCGCAAGCGGGCATGGTGCAAATGCTGTTCAACATAGGCGGTGCTTTGGGCTCCTTGCTCGGTGGCCTGCTGCTGGACCGCTGCAACCCGATCAAGGTGGTTCTGGGCGTCTATGCCGGGCTACTGGCATCACTGGCCGGGATCGGCTTTTCGGTAGGGATTGTGCCCGTGGCCACCGCAGGCTTTGCCGTGGGCCTGTTTGTCATGGCGGCGCAGCTGGTGCTGTATGCAATGGCTCCGCCGCTGTACCCGACCGCCGTACGGGCAACCGGCGTCGGCGCTGCGGTCGCTATCGGGCGCCTGGGTTCGGTTGCAGGTCCCTTGGCCGCAGGTCAGATCCTCGCCGCCGGGGCCGGAACGACCGGGGTGCTGCTGGCGACTTCACCGGGACTGGTCATTGCGGCATTGGCGGTCATCACGGTGATTACCCGCGCCCATCAAAGTGCGAGCCTGAAACCGGGTTTTGTGGCCGCTGACCAGTAACCCAAGGCTGCGCTCTGTGGCTTGGAGCGTCTCGACAGCGTGTTTGTTTAGGTTCTGCCGATCTCAGGATTCAAAGGTTTGAATCCTGAGATCAGGGGTTGTCTGTTATTAACGTTCGATGTGCCGCACAACAACACTCGAACTTCAGGGACGACCCGCAATGCCATCCACTCCCCCCCAACAGGCCAAGGGCGTCTTCGGGCTCTTCTGCCTCGCCAGTTACCTGCTGTCGTTGTCTTATGGCACCACTTTTTTACTGGCCATGATGCTCAGTGCCCACGGCGGCAGTGAGTCGCAGGCTGGCACGATCATCTCGGTCGCCATGCTGAGTACCTTCCTGGCAGTGATTTTTTCCGGCCACCTGACCGACCTGTTCGGCGCTCCCAGGGCCATAGCCTGTGGCTCCCTGCTGCTGGCCGCCGCCTGCCTGGGTTTCGCTACCCTGCCCGATCATGGCACCGCGGTGCTGATCTTTGGCTTGCTGCTGGGGTTGGGCTGGGGAGTGTTTTACACCCTGGGGCCGATCGTCGTGGCCATGCTCATCGAGCCCGCGCAACGGGTAAAACACTTCGCCTTGCTCTCGGGCAGCATGATGACCGGCATCGGCACCGGTCCCTTGCTCGGTCGTGCAGCCCAGGCGCTGGGTTATCCGGTGGAATCGGCATTCCTGGTGGCGGCCGTTGCCAGCCTGCTGGGTGGCCTGATGTTTGTGGTCATCGGCCCTGGAATCAAGCGCCAGCACAGCACGCCCGGCTCCGTCGCCCCCTGCAAAATCACGCCGCAGGCTGCTGCGCTGGTGCTGCGTTCCAAGGCCGTGTTCGCGATCATGATGGTTGGCCTGGGCGGCGCCATCTTCGGAGGGTTGTCCAGTTTTCAAACCTCTTACGCGACGCTCAACCAGCTGGACTATTCACTCTTCTTCCTCGGCTTCATGGGTGCCGCAATCACCTGTCGCCTGCTGATTGCGGGGTTGATTGTCAGGCGCGACCCCTATGTCATGTCCTGCTTGCTGACGGCCTTGATGGTGGTTTCGGTGTTGATGCTGATGTTCTTTGTCAGCTCCGGGTTCATCTATTTATTGGCAGCCATTGTGCTTGGGGTCGGCTACGGCCTGACGTACTCGGTAATCAACGGCCTGGCTGCCAACGAAGCACCTGCCGGGCTGACGCCACAGTCGCTGGTGCTGTTCAGCCTGGCGTATTTTGTCGGGGTATTTGGTTTTCCCTGGCTGGCCGGGCAGATCATCGTTAACTACGGAATGCACACCCTGCTCTGGATAATCCTGGGGATTGCCTTGTGCAACTGGTCCATTACCCTGGGCCGACTGGTATGGCGACACCTGCTGCGCGATGTATCGGGATTCGTCGTCTAACCCTCTTCGTAGCAGTTGACGAGTGGAACGAGGCTACGATCGAGCGCGAAGCGGTCGCAAAACCGGTACACGCGGTATCCCTGATTCACCGAGGAAGCTGACTTTACGACTGCTACGTCGCAGTGGCGCACCAAGACGATCGCAGCCTCGCATGGCGAGTCAGCGACTACAGGTCGCCACCTACCCCTTGTAGTCGCTGACGAGTAGTACGAGGCTGCGATCGAGCGCGAAGCGGTCGCAAAACCGGTAAACGCGGTATCCCTGATTCACCGAGGAAGCTGACTTTACGACTGCTACGTCGCAGTGGTGCACCAAGACGATCGCAGCCTCGCACGGCTCGTCAGCGACTACAGGTCGCCACCTACCCCTTGTAGTCGCTGACGAGTAGAACGAGGCTGCGATCGAGCGCGAAGCGGTCGCAAAACCGGTACACGCGGTATCCCTGATTCACCGAGGAAGCTGACTTTACGACTGCTACGTCGCAGTGGCGCACCAAGCCGATCGCAGCCTCGCACGGCTCGTCAGCGACTACAGATTCGCCACCTACCCCTTGTAGTCGCTGACGAGTAGAACGAGGCTGCGATCGAGCGCGAAGCGGTCGCAAAACCGGTACACGCGGTATCCCTGATTCACTGAGGAAGCTGACTTTACGACTGCTACGTCGCAGTGGTGCACCAAGACGATCGCAGCCTCGCACGGCTCGTCAGCGACTACAGGTCGTGCGCAAGCCACCACATAGCGCTTTTGGTACCCGGACCGCCTAGCCCAACGGAATAATCTGCGCACTGCCATGCCGAACCCCACGCTCGGCCATCACATGACGCGCCAGCTCCGCCACTTCCCCCACCGTGCCCTTGAGCACCGAGACTTCCATGCACTTGCCCTGATCCAGGTGCACATGCAGCGTCGACAGCGTCAGGTCATGGTGCTCATGAAAGGCCGTATTCAGACGCTTGGACAACTCCCGCGTAGCGTGGTCATACACGTAGCTCAAGGTCGCGACACAGGCACTTTGCGGGTCACCCTGCTCCGGTTCCAGCAACCCGGCACGCAATAAATCACGTATGGCCTCGGAGCGCCCCTGATAGCCGTGGGTGCCCACACGCGCATCAATGGCAGCCAACAAATCATCGTCCAGCGAAATAGTGACCCTCTGCATCCAATCAGCCTCGCAGTTATGAACTTTTGACATAGACTTCATACCCAGCATCTGATCAGGCCAATAGCCATCAATTGAGGGAGAAGCAGTGTGAAGCAGTCACGGACTAAAAAACAGCTGGCTTTATGGATGATTGGAGCCTGCCTGAGCGCAGGCATCTCGACTGCCTGGGCCGCCGCCCCGGCACCCACGCTGACCTATTCATGGCCGACCAATGCTGGTCCGCTGGACCCCCGAGGCTATTCGCCCAACCAGATGTATGCCCAGGCAATGGTCTATGAACCCCTGGTGCGGTACACGGCACAGGGCACCCTGGAACCCTGGCTCGCAACTCACTGGACCGTGTCGCCGGACGGCAAGACCTACACCTTCACCCTGCGCGACAACGTAACTTTCAGTGATGGCAGCCCTTTCAACGCGAGTGCCGCCAAAACCAACCTTGATGCGGTGCTGGCCAACAGCAAGCGCCACCAATGGATGGAGCTGGTCTCCACCCTTGAGCGCGTCGAAGCGCCGGACGAGCACACGCTGGTGCTGGTGCTCAAACACCCTTATTACCCGACCCTGATGGAGCTGGCACAAGTGCGCCCGCTGCGGTTTGGCGCACCCGACGCCAAGCCGGGCACGCCGGTGGGCACCGGGCCCTGGGTGCTCGCCCAGACCCGGCGCGGCGAATACGACCGCTTCGACCGTAACGAACACTACTGGGGGCCAAAACCGGCCTATGACTCGGTCATGGTCAAGGTCATCTCCGACCCCGACAGCCGCGCCATCGCCCTGCAAACCGGAGAAATCGATCTGATCCAGGGCGCCGACGGCGAAATTTCGCCGGGCACTTTCGTACGCCTGCGCGATTCAGGCTTCAAAGCCGCCATTTCGGCACCACTGGCCACTCGCACCGTGGCAATGAACACCGGCCTGGCACCCACCAATGAACTGGCGGTGCGCCAGGCAATCAATCAGGCCGTGGACAAGGACACCATCATCGCCAAGGTGCTGCATGGCCAGGAACCCCGTGCCGATGCGCTGTTCGCCAGTAACATGCCGTACGCCGATCTTGGCCTCAAGGCTTTGCCCCATGACCCCGAGCAGGCGAAAAAAACCCTTGAAGCGGCTGGCTGGAAAGTCCCTGCGGGTAAACGCATTCGCGAGAAAGACGGCAAGCCACTGAGCACCGACCTGGTGTTTCTGGGCCCCAGCGCCCTGCAAAAAAATCTCGCTGAAATCATTCAGGGGGAGTTGGCCAAGGTCGGTATCGAGGTCAAGTTGCGCGCCGAAGAAGACGGCGCCCTGGTCCAGCGCCAGCGTGAAGGCAAGTTCGGCATGATTTTCGCCGACACCTGGGGCGCGCCCTATGACCCCCACTCATTTGTCAGCTCCATGCGCTACGCAGGCCACGCGGATTACATGGCCCAGCGCGGCCTGCCGATGAAGGACGCCATCGACCATAAAATCGCCGACGTACTGGGCGAAACGGATGAAAGCAAACGCGCCGAGGATTACCGCGAAATCCTCACCACCCTGCACGATCAAGCGGTGTACCTGCCGATCTCACACCTTACGGCCATCAGTGTCAGCGGCAAAAACGTCGACAACGTGCAATTCGGCAGCACGCTGTTTGACGTGCCGTTCGAGGTCATGCACCCCACCACAGGGAAGCCATAACCATGCTGCGCTATATCATCCTGCGGCTTGTGCTGCTGATCCCGGTGCTGCTGGGGGTGTCGTTGATCGTCTTTGTCCTGCTGCACCTGGGCAACGGCGACCCGGCACTGGACTATCTGCGCCTGTCGCAGATCCCGCCCACCGACACCGCTCTGGCCGAGGCGCGGCATGCCCTTGGCCTTGACCGCCCCCTGCCCGAGCAATACCTCACCTGGCTGTGGAATGCCCTGCATCTCGATTTCGGCATTTCCTATATCACCGGGCGCCCGGTGCTCGACGACATCCTCTATTACCTGCCTGCCACTTTGCAGCTGGGTGGCCTGGCCCTGCTCACCACGCTGGTGATGAGCATTCCCCTGGGCCTGGCGGCTGCCCGCTGGAAAGGGCGCTGGCCCGATCAGGTGGTGCGTTTCATCACCTTTATCGGCGTGTCGATGCCCAATTTCTGGCTGGCATTTCTGCTGATCGCCTTGTTCTCCCTGTGGCTGGGCTGGTTGCCACCGATGGGCCGGGGCAGCCCGCAGCATCTGCTGATGCCGGTCCTGGCCATTGCGCTGATGTCGATGTCGATCAACGCCCGCCTGCTGCGCGCCAGCCTGCTCGACGTGCGCCAGCATCGCCATGTGTTTTACGCCCGGGCCCGTGGCCTCAATGAAAAACGGGTGTGGCGTGACCATATCCTGCGCAATGCCTGGATGCCGCTGGTGACCGCCACGGGCATGCATATCGGCGAGTTGCTGGGCGGTGCGCTGGTGATCGAAACCATCTTCGCCTGGCCCGGTGTCGGGCGCTTCGCGGTCAGCGCGGTGCTCAATCGCGACTTTCCGGTGATGCAGTGCTTCACCCTGCTGCTGACCACGCTGCTGGTGGTGTGCAATCTGGTGGTGGACATCTGCTACGCCTGGCTTGATCCACGTACGCGTCTGTCGGGGGTGATGGCATGAGCGCAATAGCTGCGGCTTATACCCGCAAAAAACACGGCCTGCGCATCGGTTACGTACTGGTGGCCCTGCTGCTGGTGATGGCGCTGCTCGGCCCCTGGCTGGCGCCTTACGACGCCACCCTGGTGAATCTGGACGACCGCCTGCTGCCCGCCAGCGCCAGCCATTGGCTGGGCACCGACCACCTGGGGCGCGACGTGCTCTCGCGCCTCATCGTCGGGACGCAACTGTCCCTGGGCAGCGTGGTGCTGGTGCTGGGCCTGGTGCTGGTGCTGGGCGTGGTCATTGGCGGTATCGCGGGCATCGTCGGCGGCAAGGTGGACATGTTCCTGATGCGTCTTTGCGACATGTTCCTGACCTTCCCTACCCTGGTGCTGGCGTTCTTTCTGATTGCCTTGCTGGGCACCGGCCTGACCAACGTCATCATCGCGATCGCCCTGTCCCACTGGGCCTGGTATGCGCGGATGGTGCGCGGCATGGTCCTGGCCCAGCGCAATCGCGACTATGTGCTGGCTTCGCAACTGGCCGGTGCTTCACGCCTGACCCGCCTGCGCCAGCACGTGATGCCCAACGTCGTGGGGCAACTGCTGGTCCTGGCGTCGATGGACATCGGCCATATGATGCTGCACGTCTCGGGCCTGTCCTTTCTCGGTCTGGGCGTCAGCCCGCCGACGCCCGAGTGGGGGGTGATGATCAACGACGCCAAGGAGTTTATCTGGACCCAGCCGCAGCTCCTGCTCTGGCCCGGCCTGATGATCTTTATCTCGGTCATGGCCTTCAACCTGCTGGGCGATGCATTGCGTGACCGGCTCGACCCAAGCGTACTGGCGGAGATCAAGGAATGAAGCACACATTGACCATTCGCGACCTGACCCTCAAACACCAGCAACGCACCCTGGTTGACCGGGTGGAACTGACCCTCAAGGCTGGCCAGGTGCATGCACTGGTGGGCGCCAGCGGTTCCGGCAAGTCCATGACCAGCCTGGGCATCCTCGATTTATTGCCCCCGGGTGTCCACAGCAGCGGCGCAACCTTGCTGCTGGACGGGCGCCCGGTTGAGGCCACGCACCTGCGCGGCCGTGAAGTGGCGCTGGTGCTGCAAAACCCGCGCAGCGCCTTCAACCCGGTGCGCTCATTGCGCCAGCACGCACTCGAAACCCTTCAGACCCGAGGCCTGGGAGGCGCCGAGGCCGAGCGGCTGATCCAGACCACCTTGCACGAAGTGGGTTTGCACGATGATCAGCGGGTACTCGACTCATTCGCCTTTCAACTGAGCGGCGGCATGCTGCAGCGGATGATGATTGCCCTGGCCCTGCTGGCCGACAGCCGCTTTTTGCTGGCCGACGAACCCACCAGCGATCTGGATGTTGTGGCCCAGGCCCGCTTTCTCGACCTGCTCGAGCGGCTGGTGGAACAACGCAACCTGGGCGTGCTGCTGATCACCCATGACATGGGCGTCGTCGCGCGCTGCGCCGACCGGGTCAGCGTCATGGCCAACGGGCGGATTGTCGAGCATGCCGGTGTGCATGAGCTGTTCAACGCACCGCAAAGCAAGGAAGCGCGCACGCTGTTGGCGGCGCATCACTCATTGACCCTGGAGGGCTGCGCGCCATGAGCTTTATTCAAGTACGCGACCTGAGTCACGGTTACACCGCTGGCGGTTTTTTCAGCAAACGGCATCGAGTGCACGTGCTCGACGGATTGAATCTGGACCTGGAGCAAGGCCAGAGCCTTGGCCTGCTGGGGGGCAGCGGCAGCGGCAAAAGCACATTGGCGCGCCTGCTGATGGGCCTGGAAACCGCCGATCAGGGCAGCATCGTGTTCAATGGCCAGCCGCCGTTTTTGCAAAGCGTGCAGATGGTATTCCAGGACGCCCTCAGCGCCTTCAACCCCCAGCGCAGCATTGGCTGGAGCATTGCCGAGCCTCTGCGCCATCTCAGCACAATGTCTACCGAGTCGTGCAAGGCCCGGGTTGAACACCTGTTGCAGCAGGTCCAGCTGGAAGCCCGGGACATCGACAAACTCCCCGCGCAACTGAGCGGCGGCCAACTGCAGCGCGCCGGGATTGCCCGGGCCATGGCGATCGGGCCTCAGCTGATTATTCTCGACGAAGCCCTGTCCAACCTTGATCGGGTGCTGCAAGTGCAGATTCTGGATTTGCTGGCACAAGTACGGCGCGACTGCGGCACGGGTTTTTTGCTGATTACCCATGACTTGAGCCTGGTGCAGCGTTTTTGCCAGCGAGTGGTGGTATTGGCCGAAGGCAAACTGGTGGAGGACATGCCCGTCACCCCGCAAATGCGCTTTACCCACCCGGCAGCACGGACCTTGCAAGAAGCAGTGCTGCCGGCGATGCCGAGGGCGAGCAAAGTCTGTCGCGAGACGGCGATTCTTTAGCACTCCTGTGGGAGCGGGCTTGCTCGCGATGCAGGCGGTGCGGTTCAACGGAAAACCGCGCCTCCTGCATCGCGAGCAAGCCCGCTCCCACCGTGATGATGAAGCTCTGGTTTTGTGAGGCTCACGTCCCGCTTTTAACCTTGCTCCATACCCGTGTCCGTACCCGCTCAAGTTTCAGGGGCAGCGGCTCAAGCGGGAACAGCGTCTGCATAACGTCCTTGCCGGGGTAAATTTCCGGGTTGTCGCGGATTTTTTCGTCTATCAGCGCCCTGGAATCCTGATTGGCATTGGGGTATTTGAGGTAGGTCGAGGTCTGCGCAATCACCTGCGGACGCAGCATGTAGTTGATGAATGCCAGGCCCTGCTGCGGGTTGGGCGCGTCCTTGAGCAAGACCATGCTTTCGACCCAGATCGGCGCACCTTCGCGAGGAATGCTGTAACGGATGTTTCGTCCATTGCCGGCCACTTGGGAGGCGGTCTTGGCGTCCTGCACCCCGCCTGCCCAACCCACCACCACACACACGTTGCCATTGGCCAGGTCCGTGATGAATTTGGACGAGTCAAAATAGCGAATGTAAGGCCGCAGCGTCAGCAGCAAGGCCTCGGCCTTCTGGTAGTCCTGGGGGTTGGTGCTGTTGTAGGGCAGCCCCAGGTAATGCAGGGCGATAGGGATGATTTCACTGGGAGCGTCCAGCATCGCCACGCCACACTGGCTGAGCTTGCTCAGGTTCTCGGGCTTGAAGATCAGGTCCCAGGAATCGACCGGCGCATCCACCCCCAGTACGGCCCTGACCTTGTCGACGTCATAGCCCACCCCCGTGGTGCCCCACAGGTAAGGCACGGCGTAGCGATTACCCGGATCGTTACTCTGCATCTTGGCCAGGATGTCCGGGTCCAGGTGTGAGCGATTGGGCAACTGCGCAGGGTCCAGCTCCTTGAGCACCCCGGCCTTGATCAGGTTGGGCAGCAGATCCCCGGTGGCCACGACAACGTCATAGCCACTGCGCCCGGCCATCAGCTTGCTTTGCATCACATCGCTGTTATCGAACACGTCGTACATCGAGCCGATTCCACTTTCGGCCTTAAAGTTTTTCATCGTGTCGGGGGCAATAAAGTCGTACCAGTTGTAGATGTTCACCTGCTGTTGCGCCGCAACCGCGCTCGCGAGGCTGCAACTCAACACCGCGGCCAGGGCCAGGCGCATACCGTTTTTATTATTCATGTTCAGGCTCCGATCAACAGTTCGCGACGACCGTCTGCATGTTCGAGCTGTGTGCCCGACAGCAACAAACGGCGATCCTTGAGGTAGTCGTAATCACGGCGGGCAGCCTTCAGCTGATCAAAATCCAGCGCCACCACCTGGCGATTTTCTTCGCGCCCGGCTTCAACCAGCACCCGCCCAAACGGGTCGACCGCCATGCTGCCACCCGCAAACACCAGCCCGTCGTCCCCTGCCCCTACGCGGTTGACCATCACGGCGAATGCCTGGTTTTCCTGGGCGCGGGCCATGATTGCCGTGCGGTGCACAGGGCCATAGGGATCCATGTTGCCGTTGGTGACGATGATCAGTTCGGCCCCCAGTTGCGCCAGGGCCCGGCTGGTTTCCGGCAGTTCTATGTCGTAACAGATCAGCAGGCCAATCCGAACGCCCTGCCACACAACGGTGGTAAAACGGTCGCCAGGGCAGAAGTCGCCACGCTCCGAGGGCCAAAGATGGGTCTTGCGGTAGTGCAGCGCGATCCCCTCGGGCGTCACCAGTACCGAGGTGTTGTAGAACGTGCCCTCATGGACCTCGGCAATCCCGACCACCACACCGACACCACGCTCCCGTACGGCCTGCAGCACAGCGTGCAGAGTCGGACCGTCCAGGGGCTCGGCCACCTGTGCCAGCTGTTGGCCGCCGACAAATCCGGTCAGGTGGGTCTCTGGAAACACCAGCAAATCCGTATCGCCAGCGCAGGTGGCGATGGCATTCAATGTGCGCGACAGGTTATAAGCGGTGTCGCCGTCACGGCCAGCCAGTTGCACCATTTCAATGTTCATCTCAGGTCCTTTTACCCAGGGATGAGCCGAGTATGGTGCGCGGCACAGCGCCTTTAAATGACTTCGATGGGGTAACACCCAATGGGTAGTGAGATGAATCTGACGTTGCAGGATGTGGCTTGGCATGACGCGGTGGGCCGGGTGATCGAAACCCTCGACCAGCCCAATTTCTGGACGGCGCTGGTGCGTTTGCTGGGGCGCTATGTGCCCGTGGATAACTGGGTGGTGCTGATCTATAGCGCCGGCAAACCGCAGGTTCTGGCCGAGTCCCCCGGCGAGGACGGCGGTATGGATTCACTGTTCCAGGATTATCTCAAGGGCCTGTACCTGCTGGATCCGTTCTACATTGCCAACCGCGAATCACCGAAAAGCGGGCTGTTCCGGCTGCAGGACGTGGCCCCGGAATGCTTTGAACAGACCGATTACTACCAACGCTACTTCCGCCTGAATATCGTCACCGACGAGGTGCATATCAATGTGCAACTCGACAATGAACGAACCCTGAGCCTGTCCCTGGGCAGCCAGTGCCGGTTCAGCCTGGAACAGACCGCATTGCTGGGGCTGGTACAGCCTTGGGTGGCCGCACTGATGCGCCAGCGCCTGGTGTTCGAGCGTGAACCCAGGGAGGCAGCAGAGCTGACGCCCAACTGGCAAAGCCGCCTGGAAACCGCCACCGAGCAGTTGAGTACACCCTTGACCGCACGGGAAATGGAGGTGGGGCTATTGCTGCTAAGCGGCTGTTCGAACAAGGAAGTTGCCCGAAAACTGGCGATTTCCGCAGAGACGGTGAAGGTGCATCGCAAGCACATGTACAGCAAGCTGGGAATCAAGTCACAGTCCGAACTGTTCTCGCTGTTTTTACAGGCGCAGGAATAAAAAGCACCTACCGTTGCACTTCCTTGCAGTGTAAGTTTGGAAATGTTTTGTTTCATTTACCTCCATTTCCACCCCACTGCCCGCAAAGGAATGCCCCACACCATGCACTTTCCACTTAAGCACCTGGCCGCCGCGACATTGATGATGGCCAGCCTTGCGGCGTTCAGCACCGCTGCCCACGCCACCATCACGCCGCAACAGAGCGCGACCATCCTCAAGACCTTCAGTGAAACCCCGGTCACTGACTTCAGGCATTTTCTGGGTGCGCTGGCCAAGAGCGATCTGGCCAAGGCCGACAACCTGCAGCCGACCCTCAACGCCTTTCTCGACAACAAGGCATTGACCCCTGAGCAACAGAACGAAATCTATCGTCTGCTGGGCCTCTACACGCGGTTGAAATACGGCAAGGAGGCCACCCAGACCCTGCGTGAGCTGGTTGCCATCCCGACCGTCAACCTGGACGGCGTGCCCCAGTACGAAAACCCGCAATTCATCAAGATCGCCGACAAGATCAAGGGCCTTGCCCAGGCCTTCGACCTGAACTTTCGCAATGTCGACAACCGCGTCTATGAAGTCACCCTGCAAGGCAGTGGCGATGAAGTGGTCGGTATTCACGCCCACGCTGACGTGGTGCCGGTAACCCCGGAAAACTGGGTGCTCAAGGACGGCACTAAACTCGATCCGTTCAAGGTCACCCTGATTGGCGATCGCATGTACGGTCGTGGCACCGAGGATGACAAAAACGGGATTGTGGTGGCGATGTACGCCATGAAAGTGATCAAGGAGGAGAAGTTGCCGCTGGCCAGAAACTTCAAGCTGCTGATCGACACCACCGAGGAAACCTCCGGTGACGCCATCCCCTATTACTTCGAAAACAACCCGGTCCCCAACTACAACCTGGCGCTGGATGGCGGCTACCCCGTAGTGATTGCCGAGAAAGGCTACGGCACGGTCATGGCCACCTTTGCGCGGCGTAACGCCGAGGGTCAGGGCGCGGAAATCATCTCGCTCACGGGCGGCATGGCAACCAATCAGATCCCGTCGACCTCGGTCGCCACCCTGGTCACGGACACGCCTGAAGAGCTGGCCGCCACGTTGAATAAAGCCGGTGCCGACTATGCCAGGCGCAATGGCGGGAATTTCGAAGTGAGCGCCAAGGTGGTCGGCAAGGATGTCGTGCTGACCGTCACGGGGGTGTCTGCCCACTCCTCAGAGCCCGAGTCCGGGGTCAATCCGGTGGCAAGGATGCTGGACTTCATCAGCAGCATTGATGGCCAGGTCGCCCTCAAGCACAACCACATTACCGATGCCGCCCACTATGGCGCCGAGAACTGGGGCCTGGACTACGAAGGTGGCAAGTTGGGGATTGGTTTTGCCGACGGGTTCATGGGGCCGCTGACCACGTCACTGACGTTTGTCGGGCTGGATGACAAGGCCCTCAAGCTTGCCGTGAACCTGCGCGTGCCCAAGGGCAAGTCCCCGCAGGCGCTCAAGGAGCAGATTGCCGGGAAGCTGGATGCCTGGAGCAAGAGCAAGCAGGTGGCGGTGACGTTTGACTACACCATCGCCGAACCGATGTACCGCAACCCGGAGGGTGAATGGGTCAAGGCGCTGCTGGCCGTAGCCAGCGAAAACCTCGGCATGGAACACACCTTCGGCACCTCGGCGGGTGCGACATCGGTCCATGAACTGCCCAATGGCGTGCAGTTCGGTCTGGCCATGCCCAACGTCAAGTACACCGGCCATACCGACAACGAGTTCAAGACGGTCGAGCAGTTCATGCTGGACTTGCAGATCGTCACCGAAATGATGGCTCGCGTCGGGCAATTGCCGAAGCTCTGAACCAATATCCCGCCCCCGGCCGTAGTCGCTGCCGAGGCACGAAGGCTGCGATTGGCGATGTATATCGCTAAAGGCTCGCAGCCTTCGTGCCTCGGCAGCGACTACAGGCTCAAGGTGCTTTCCAGCCCACCTGCCTGAGCGCCGCCAGCAATCGCTCAGGCTTGAGCGCCAGCACCGTATGGCCACAGCCTGTCAGGTCATCGGCGCCCAGCATGGCATTGAGAATGGCTTCTTCTACCGCATCGGCCGCTGCCACGAACAGCGGCGAGATGTAGTCGTTGTTGACCATCTGCAACGCCGTTGTCGGCTCACCCGGATGACCGAAGTTGGCCGCTGGCAAGTTCTGGTTGCCCACCGCGAAGGCAATGAAGATATCGCCGCTGGAGTCCTCGGTTCCTCCCCCCACCCGCGCCAACCCGACACTGGCACGCTGTGCAAGACGGGTGCACTGATGGGGCAACAAGGGCGCGTCGGTGGCAAGGGTAATCACGATCGAGCCCATGCCCGGCACGCCGACATTGACCCCGCTTTTGAAGGGCGATGGCACGTCATCCAGCACCGTGCCGACCGGGTAGCCGCCCACCCGCAAGGCTTCACGCACGCCGTAGTTGGCCTGCACCAGCGCCCCTACCGTCCAGCCCCCCTGCTCCGGGCTCAATACCCGTGATGACGTGCCGATCCCGCCCTTGAATTCGTGGCAGATCATTCCGGTACCGCCCCCCACGTTGCCCTCTGCCACAGGCCCGGACTCGGCCGCTTGCAGGGCAAGTTGCAGATGCTCGGCAGTCACGTGCTGGCCCCAGATATCGTTCAACGTTCCGTCGTAGGTCTCCAGCACCACGGGCATGCACCAGTAGGTATGTTGCTTGCCCATCTCCCGCTCGGCAGCTACCAGCGCATCGCGAACCACGCCGACACTGTGGGTGTTGGTGTAGGCAATGGGCGAGGTCAGCAAGCCCGCCTCCCGGATCCACTCCAGCCCCGTGGCATCGCCGTTGCCGTTGAGCACATGCACGCCTGCAAAGCACGGCTGCAAATGGGTGGCTCCGGCCCGCGGCTCAATCACGGTGACACCGGAATGGATGGAAACCCCATCGGTTTCAACATTGAGCGTGTGATGCCCCACTCGCACACCCGGTACGTCGGTGATGGCGTTGTACACGCCCGGGGTACCTGAACCGATAGTGATGCCAAGCTCTCGGATACGCATGGTGCTGTTCTCGTCGTTCGATTAAGTGCCCCCAGTTTAGGAACCCGGCAGGCACTTGACGATAACCCCCATTCACTACCCCTGAGGGGTTACTTGTCCGACTTGATACTGGTCCAGACCCGGGTGCGCACCCGTTCCATTTTCTGCGGCAGCGGCTGCACCACGTACAGGGATTTCAACGCCTCGCTGGTTGGGGTCAGGTTCGGATTGGCGGTGATGTCCTTGTTGATCAGCGCCAGGGAGTCCTTGTTGGCATTGGGGTAGCCAAGGAAATCACTGATCCCGGCAATGACCTTGGGCTCGAGCAGGTGGTTAAGGAACTCGTGGGCCTCTTCGACATTTTTCGCGCTTTTAGGGATGGCGAAGGTGTCAAACCAGATCGGCGCGCCCTCTTTGGGCAAGCGCCAGTCGACCACGACACCGTTACCCGACTCTTTGGCGCGATTGCCGAACTGGTAGAAACTGCCCGAATAACCGATGGCCACGCAGATGTCGCCATTGGCGATATCGGTCATGTACTTGGCCGAGTTGAAGTAGGTCACGTAGGGGCGGACCTTGAGCATCAGCTCCTTGGCTTTTTCATAATCGGCCGGGTTCTGGCTGTTGGGGTCCAGTCCCAGATAATGCAGCGCCAACGGCAGGATTTCCGAGGGGGAATCAAGCATCGCCACGCCGCAGGATTTCAGCTTGGCCATGTTTTCGGGCTTGAACACCAGATCCCAGCTGTCCACCGGAGCATTCTCGCCCAGCGCGGCCTTGACCTTGGCCGGGTTGAAGCCGATCAGTACCGTGCCGTACATATAAGGCACCGCGTACTGGTTGCCAGGGTCATTGGTCTCCAGCAACTTGAGCAGGGCCGGGTCCTGGTGCTGCCAGTTGGGCAGCTTGGACTTGTCCAGTTTCTGGAACACTCCCGCCTTGATCTGGGTATCGAGAAACTGATTGGACGGCACCACCAGGTCATACCCAGAGTTGCCGGTCAGCAGCTTGGCTTCAAGGGCTTCATTGGTGTCGAAAGAATCCCAGGTCACCTTGATGCCCGTCTGTTTGGCGAAGTCCTTGGGAACGGACGGCAGGATATAGTCCGCCCAGTTGTAAACCCGCAACTCGCGCTGTTCGGCATGTAGGCTGGTGGCCAGCAGCGTGAGCCCACAGACAGTGGCGCCCAGTAAGCATTTCAGAGTGTCCATGGATCAGTTCCCCAGGTTCGGCGTGAGATCGATAGTTGTTATGTTCTGTACACGGCAGAGGCCTGTAGAAGGCCGAGGGTAAGGACGAAAGGATTTGTTGTTATTTGAGTGGTGGGGTTGATTCTTGCCGACAGCCAGAACCGATCACAGAGGGAGGCAGGCCAAAAGGGGATTTATATGGCCATTGTGCGTGTCCGATTCTATGTCCGGGACGCAGATTCAGGGGCTAACGCAAGACCTGTGGGAGCTGGCTTGTCTGCGATGCTGGCGACGCGGTCTTTGCGCCAAACCGTGTAGATGCCATCGCGAGCAAGCCCGCTCCCACAGGGATTTGTGCCAGGCAGTGGACTCGGGAAGCGCCGCTAGATCTGTAGGAGCTGGCTTGCCTGCGATGCTGACGACGTGGTCTTTGCGCCGAACCGGGTAGATGCCATCGCGAGCAAGCCCGCTCCCACACGGATTTGTGCCAGGCAGCGGACTCGGGGAGCGCCGCAAGACCTGTAGGAGCTGGCTTGCCTGCGATGCTGACGACGCGGTCTTTCAGCCATGCCGCGTAGACGCCATCGCGAGCAAGCCCGCTCCCACAGGGATTTGTGCCAGGCAGTGAGCTCGGGGAGCGCCGCTAGACCTGTGGGAGCTGGCTTGCCTGCGACGCTGACGACGCGGTCTTTGCGCCGAACCGGGTAGACGCCATCGCGAGCAAGCCCGCTCCCACAGGGATTTGTGCCAGGCAGTGGATGCAGCCGACGCGGTCTGTCAGGTCAAAACTCTATAGCCAACCGATTGGCCAATGCCTTCGCTTGTAGTGCAACGTCCGTCACCGCAGTGCTTTCCCACCACATGCCACGCAACGGCGGGCCCATCGCAAACAGCCTTTGTCCCGGCTCGCCATCGGCATTCAAAACCGCTCCGCCCGCGTCGGCGGCAATGCCCAGCCCCAGGTTGCCGGGCCGTATCAACCCACGCTGCAGCAGTTGCCGGGGCAAGGCTTTATCCACCCGGCGCCAGTCGTACTCGATGCCGGTGGAGTTGATCAGCCCATCCCCTTGCACCCACACCGCTTCAGTTTGCCCACGGTAACGCAGTCGAATTCGAAGGCCGGCACTGTCTACACCTTGCAGGGACGCGGCACGCACCGTCAGCCGACTTTCCTTGAGCAACCGTTCCAGCAAGGCATTGCCCTGGGGCGGCGAACGATGGTGATGGCTTTCCCACCAAGGCCGGGCATGCCGCACAAACTGACGGCGCTGTGCATCACTGGCCTGGCTCCAAAGCCTTGGAATGTGCACCCGGACAGTGTCCAGCGGCGCCTGCCAGTCGATACCCTGCGCCTGCGCCTGCGCACATTGACGACGCAGTTCGCGCAGCAACTGCAAGGGGCTGCGCAGCTCCGGCGACAGGCTCAGAAAATCCTCCCAGGCGGGCGGCTGACGGCGCACATGGGGCAACAGGCCGTGACGCGAATACACGTCGATCGGCCCGCGATGGCCCGCCCGGTCAAGGGATTCCAGGGCATCGATCATGGTCAGCCCCGAGCCGATGATCAGCACCCGGGCATCCGTCGGCAGTGCTCGCAATGCTTCGACATTCCACGGGTCCAGTGCCGCGGCGTTAAGGCCGCTGGACTCGCGCTGGGCCGTACGGGCCGCCGGGAACATGCCGGTTGCCAATACGGCCACTGCGCCCTGCCACCGGGCTCCCTCCTTGAGCGTGACCCTCACGCCGTGCTCCAGGGTTTGCAGGTCGATCACTTCATCGCGCACATGGGTCAGGCTGGAGCCATTCGCCTCGCCGATGATCAGTGCCTGCGCAAGACGCTGCTGGGCATACACGCCGAACAGCCCGCGGGGCGGGAACAATTCGCTGGCCGGTAGATCCTGGGCACCCGACTCCGGCCAGCCGCCCGCATCAAGGTGGGCCTGCAACCAACGTGTCAGGTCATCGGCATCATCGGGCTCGATGCTCATGCGCGCCGCATTACCGTTCAGGGTATGCCCCAGTTCGGTGGCGCTGTAAGCCTCGCCCCGGCCCAGCTCGGGCCTGGGCTCCAGCAGCACGATGCGCCGGGCGCCGGGTAAGCGCAGCAGTTGCATGGCTAACAAGGTGCCGCTCAGGCCACCGCCCACAATCAATACATCGGCCTCACGGATGGCAGGAGTTGCCTGTCCGGTTTGCGGCTCACTCATGGTTACTCACTCGTTCTTGGAGTTATTAAGCGCTGAACGCAGGATCGATCACCCATGCTGCGTTCAGCTCACCCGCTGTGTCCAGCGCCGGGCTTCAGGCCCGTTGTTTTTCCTGGGCCCGATTAAGCTCGCCCAGGTTGCGATAGCCCGCCCCCGGATGTCCGTCAGCAAGGCGGGGACCTTCGCCAAACAACTTCTCGCGCAGGGTGCCCGGGGCGTACTCCTTCTTGTACACACCGCGCTTTTGCAGCTCAGGCACCAGCAAATCCACGGCATCGATAAAGGTCTCGTGGGTCACCGCATAAGCCAGGTTGAAGCCGTCCACATCGGTCTCGGCCACCCACTCTTCGAGCAGGTCTGCCACGGTTTCAGGGCTGCCGACAAACAGCGGTCCGAAACCACCGATGCCCACCCAGTCCGCCAGCGCATTGGGGGTCCAGAGGGTGTTCGGATCGGCCGTGGAGAAGGTTTCGACGGCGGACTGGATCGCATTGGTGTGCACGTGTTTGAGGGGCTCGTCGGGCTTGAACTGGCTGAAATCTATCCCGGTCCAGCCACTGATCAAGGCCATTGCACCTTCGTAGCTGACATAGCTTTTGTATTCTTCGAACTTGGCCTTGGCCAGTGCATCGGTCTCGCCGAGGATCACGGTCTGCAGGTTGAAAATCAGAATTTTCGAGGGGTCGCGCCCCGCCTCGGCGGCACGTCGACGAATATCGGCGACGGTTTTTTTCAGCAGCACCTTGGACGGCGCGGCCACAAACACACACTCGGCCTGCTCGGCTGCGAACTGCTTGCCCCGGCTGGAGGCGCCAGCCTGATAGAGCACCGGCGTACGCTGCGGCGAGGGTTCGCACAGGTGGATGCCCGGGACCTGGAAATGTTTGCCGTCGTGGCGGATTTCATGGATTTTGCTCGGGTCACTGAACACCCGCCGCTCGCGGTCACGCAGGATGGCGCCCTCTTCCCAACTGCCTTCCCACAGTTTGTAGCAAACCTCCAGATACTCCTGGGCATAGTCATAGCGGGCATCGTGCTCGGTCAGGGCTTGCTGGCCGATGTTCTTGGCACCGCTTTCAAGGTAGGAGGTGACAATGTTCCAGCCCGCACGGCCCTTGGTCAGGTGGTCAAGCGTCGACAGGCGCCGGGCAAAGGGGTACGGATGCTCGAACGACAACGACGCAGTCAGGCCGAACCCCAGGTGCTCCGTCACCAGGGCCATTGGCGGGATCAATTGCAGCGGATCATTGACCGGCACCTGTGCGCCCTGGCGGATCGCCGCATCGCCATTGCCGCGATACACGTCATAGATCCCCAGCACATCGGCGATAAACAGCCCGTCAAACTTGCCACGTTCCAGGATCCTGGCCAGGTCGGTCCAGTATTCAAGATCCTTGTACTGCCACGAGCGGTCACGGGGATGGGCCCACAGGCCCGGGGACTGATGGCCGACGCAGTTCATGTCGAAGGCATTCAAACGGATTTCACGGGACATCGAATTGCTCCTGACGCTACACATTGCAGGCGCTGTTGCACAGGCCGTGCCGGTTCTACGCCTGCTCTGCGGGAGCGGGGCTGGTCGCCATACGGGCACCGCGATCCTTGAGTTAAATCGCGGCGATACCCCCGCGAGCAAGCCCGTTCCCACAGGGGTATTCGTGAGGGTGGCTGTGCTGTTTTCGTACACCTTGGCTTTTAACTGTTGGCCAGCAGTCAGTTGGCTTGAGCGAATCCCAGGCTTTGCGGGCTTGTCGCCAACGGCACAAACCATGCAATCCCCCATGACAGGAACCTTCCATTTCAGGAGAACTGCCATGACCGCATCACCTCTGTCCGCGGGTACCGACTACGAAACCCTGGCCAATCGCTTTCGTCCCTTGTTCCGCAAAATCGCCGCCGGCAATGTTGAACGCGAACACGCTCGCGAGCTGCCCTACGAGCCCATTCGCTGGTTGAAGCAGGCCGGTTTTGGCGCAATCAGAGTGCCCGTCGAGTATGGCGGTGCCGGTGCGTCCATCGGTCAGTTGTTCCAGTTGCTGATCGAGCTGGCCGAAGCCGACTCCAACATTCCACAATCACTGCGCGGCCATTTTGCGTTTGTCGAAGACCGCCTCAATGCACCTCCGAGCCCGTCACGCGGGGCCTGGTTCGCACGCTTTGTGGCAGGGGAACTGGTGGGCAATGGCTGGACCGAGGTCGGCGCGGTCAAACTGGGGGAAATCCTCACCAAAATCACCCCCCACGGTGAGAACTACCTGCTCAACGGGGCCAAGTACTACAGCACCGGCAGTATCTTTGCCGACTGGATCGATGTGTACGCCCAACGCTCCGACAACGGCGCCGACGTGATCGCGCTGGTGCATGCAAGTCACCCCGGCGTGACCCAGAGCGATGATTGGGACGGCTTCGGGCAGCGCACCACCGGCAGCGGCACCTCGCAGTATGTGGATGTCCCCCTGAGCGCCGAACACGTGATTCCCTTCGAGACGCGGTTTAAATACCAGACGGCGTTTTATCAATTGGTGCTGCTGGCCGTACTGGCGGGCATTGGCCGTGCCGTGGAGCGGGATATTGCCCAAGAGGTTCGCGAGCGCAAACGGGTGTTCAGCCACGGCAATGCCGACACCGCCAGTGGCGACGCCCAGATCCTCCAGGTGGTCGGGCAGATATCGGCCCAGGTGTATGCGGCCGAAGCGGCTACCCTGCGCTCGGCGGAACCTCTGCAACGGGCCTATGTAGCGCGACTGGCCCAGGACACAGACGCCGAGCGCCAGGCCAACATCGATGCCGAAATCGAGACATCAAAAGCTCAGGTCGTGGTGTCGGAGTTGATCCTGCGGGCGACCAGCGATCTGTTCAACGCCCTGGGGGCTTCAGGGGTCAGTGTGAGCAAGGCGCTGGATCGCCATTGGCGCAATGCCCGCACGGCAGCCTCCCACAACCCGTGGATATACAAGGCACGGATTGTCGGTGACTGGGCCGTTAACGGGACTGAGCCGCTGTATGTGTGGCAGATCGGCAATAGCCTCAAAGCCGGATAGATCACGACGAGTGCCCCAACTGCAGGCGGCGACTGGCGAAACTGAACGCCAGCACCAGCAAAATCAGCGCGCCGGTCGCCACCTGCTGCCAATAGAAGTTCCAGCCAATCAGCAACAGACCATTGGCAATCACATTGATGAACAACACCCCCAGCAACGTGCCGGGGATGTTGGCGCGCCCGGTTCGGCTCAGGGTGGTGCCCATGAACACCGCTCCAATGGCATTGATCAAGAACGCATTGCCCGACATCGGTACGTAGGCGTTGACCGTGGAACTGAGCACAATCCCGGCGACGGCACAGGCCAGCGCACTGGCGATAAACACCTTGAGGCTGATCACGCGGATTGACAGCCCCGAGTAGCGCGCCAGTTGTACCTGGGTGCCAACTGCCAGGATTTCTCGTCCCAGTCGCCCTCGGGCCAGTATCACCCCGTACCCCACCGCCACGCCCAGTACCACCCACAGTGGCAGCGACACCCCCAGCCACGTCATGCCGGTGAGCCCCGGCAAAACACTCTGCGCAATGTAGATCGGCTGCCCCCCTTCAGACAGTAATTGCTGAACGCTGGTGCCGATAAACAACGTACCCAGGGTTGCCAGAAACGGCGTAATGCCAAGACCTGCGATCAGCCCCGCATTGAAGCCGCCCACCAGCACCCCGGCGAGCAAGGCTGCGGGAATCGCAATGGCCAGACCATGACCGCCATTGAGCACCACCACAAAGGCCAGGCTGGCGAAGTCCAGCGCCGTGCCCACCGACAAGTCGATCCCCCCTGCCGCCACCGCCCAGGTCATGCCGATGGCAATTATCGCCAGCAGCACAAAATTGTTCAGCAGCAGGCTGCTCAGGTTGCCGAGGGTCAAGAACCCCGGCGCTGTCGCCGCGAAAAACCCAACGATCACGACGATCAATAGCGGCAGGATCCCCCGCAATGCACGGGATAAAAACAGCGTAGACACGGGCGTTGCAGCGAGCGAGGTCATTGTCCGCCCTCCTCTGTGCGCAAGGCGCTGGACATGGCCACCACCACTAAAATAAGGACCCCCTGCACACCATTGACCCAGAAGCTGGCGATGTTCAGCAGTTGGAAACCGTTAATCAAAAAACCCAGCAACAGCGTCGCCAACAACGTGCCGGGGATGTTCGCCACCAGCCGCCTTGAAAACACCACCCCCAGAAAAGCGATGGCCACGACCGAGAGCAGCATTTCCCCGGAACCCGTGGTGCTGCCGCTGAAATACGCGGCCGAGCAAAAGGCGGCAATGGCGGCGCACAGCCCCGCGACCAGGTAACTGGAAAACACGTAGCGGCCCACCCCCAACCCGGCGGCCCTTGCCGCCTCGGGGTATTCGCCTACCGCGTACAAACGCAATCCATAAGGGCTGTGCTGAATCAGCAGGCCCAGCAACAACGCCACACCCAGCAGCACCCAGGCCAGCGCAGGCACCTGCAGCCACTCGCCATTGGCCAGGGTGTCCAGCAACGCCGAATCGGTGGGCAACACGCTGTTCTGGGTCAGTACCAGCTCCAGCCCGGCAATCAGGTTCATGCTCGCCAGGGTTGCGAGCAGTGGCGGCAGGCGCAGCACCACCACGGTAAAACCGTTCAGGGCACCGACGGCCAGCCCGCAGAGCAAGGTCAGGCCAATCGCCTCCCCGGCCTGCAGTCCCGCGTTGTTCAGGCTGCTGTAGACCGCCGCACACAGGCCCAGATTGGCCGCCAGGGACAGATCGAGACCGCCCGAAACAACGTTTGAGCCACCGCCGATCACCACGCAGGTGAGGCCAAAGGCGAGGATGCCCAGGATCGCCGACTGGGCAAACACGTTGGCAATGTTGCCCGGGCTGAGAAAGTTGGGTGCGCTGACCGCGAACACCGCCAGAATCAGCAGGAACGCCAGCAGTGAACCCCGGCGCAGCACCAGCAGGCCGAGCCTGCGCACTAAAGGCCGGGCGAGGATTTCAGACGAAGGCATGTTCAGGCTCCCGCTCGGAAGAAAGGCCCGGGGCGGACAACTCACGGGCCCCTGTGGCGCAGGCCAGCAAACGGTCGCTGTCGACCTGGCGTGCATCGAACTCACCGGCCAGGGCCCCACGGTGCATCACCAGAATCCGGTCGGTAATACCCATCAGCTCCGGCAAGTCCGAGGACAGCACCAGCACTGCCGCGCCTTGCTGGGCAAGGCGGCCGATCAGGCGATAGATCTCGACCTTGGCCCCGATGTCGACCCCCACACTGGGCTCGTCAAGCAGGTACACCGCGCAGCCGCGACCCAACCATTTACCCAGTGCGACTTTTTGCTGATTGCCGCCACTCAGTTGCCGGACCGGGGCGTCGCGGCCCGCAGTCTTGATACCCAGTTCAGCGATCAGTCGTTCGCTTTCCCGGGCCTCGGCCGCTGGGTTCATCAGCCCCCAGCGGCTGAACCGCGAAAGCCCGGCCAGGGTCAGGTTTTCAAGCACTGACAGCAGCGGCGCTACCCCGTGGCTGCGGCGCTCTTCAGGGACCAGCGCAATGCCTTTGCGAACGGCGTCGCGGGGGGACTTGAGGCGCACAAGGCGCCCCTGCAAGTGCACACTGCCACGGTCGGGCTGCACCAGGCCGAACAGGCTTTTAAGCAGTTCCTTGGCACCGGACCCCACCAGTCCGGTCAGCCCCAGCACCTCGCCCCGGCGCAGGCTCACATTGATGTCGTGATACGCAGTACCCAAGCCCAAACCCTTGAGTTCAAGCACCACCTCACCCGGCTTGACCACGTCTTTGGGGTACATCTCGCCGACGTCGCGATTGACCATCAGCCGGGCAATCTGAGTGGTCGAGGTGGTACGCGGATCGACCACCGCCACGGCCCGACCATTGCGCAGCACCGTAACCTGATCACACAGGCTTTCGATTTCCTGCAGGTAGTGAGAGATATACACAATCGTCAGGCCTTGATCGCGCAAACGACGAATGATTGCCAGCAGCTGATCGACTTCGCGCTTGACCAGGGACACGCTGGGTTCGTCGAACACCAGTATTTTGGGCTTGGCCAGCAAGGCCCGGGTAATTTGCAGAATCTGACGCTGCGCACTGTCCAGCTCGCTGACGAGTGCGCCCGCCGGGAACTCCAGATCAAAGTACTCACGTAACAGCCGTGCTGCCTCACGGTCCTGGGCGCGGCGCCGGACAAAAGGGCCGCGCCTGAGTTCATGACCAAAAAACAGCGCTTCACCCACGGTAAAACGGCCGGGCAACAGACGCTCCTGATGAATGAAATGTACGCCCAAGGCTTCGACCTGACGCGGACTCAACGCAGTAAAGGGCTGCCCGTCGATCGCCAGCGTGCCGCTGTCGGCCCGGTGGATGCCAGCCAGTACCTTGATCAGGGTCGATTTGCCGGCGCCGTTCTCACCCACAAGGCCGTGAATCGAGCCGCGCTCGACCCACAGGTCTACGCCGTCCAGCGCCTGGGTAGGCCCGAAGCGCTTGGCGATACCCTGCAGATGCAGCGCGGGGGGAGTCACTGGTCGCCTCGCAGACGTTGCACCTGCTCAAGGTTGGCCGCGGTAGTGAGCAACGTCGGCACCTGGGTTTCCTTGGGCAAGTCATGCTGCCCGGCCAGATAGCGCGCCACATTCTGCACGGCGGTTTTACCGATCAGTGCCGGTTGCTGGGCCACCACTGCGCCCACCGGTGAGTCCTCGCGCTTAAGCAGCTCAAGCACTTCAGGCGTGCCGTCGACACCATAGGTTTTGATCTCCGTGCGCCCGGCGTCCACCAGCGCCTTGCTGGCGCCCAGTTGGGGAATATCCCAGGCGGACCAGATCGCGGTGACGCTGCCCTTGGGGTATTTGTTGAGCAGCGCGCTGACCTGGCTGTAGGCATCCTGCACGGTGTTGGGGATCACATCCCGCAGTTCCGGGTCGATGATGTTGAGCTCAGGATGATCCTTGAGGGCCAGCTTGAGCTGGTCATAACGGATCGCGCACACCGGCACGCCATAGAAACCGTTGAACACCAGAATGTTGCCCTTGCCACCGCTGTCTGCCACCAGTTGCCCGGCCAGGTTTTTACCCGTGGCGACATTGTCCGAAGTGGTGTTGTTGAGGCTGTATTGCGAGGGTGCGTCAATGGTGAACAGCGGTATACCGGCTTTGCTGATGCGCTTGAGCCACGGGTCAATCACACTCAGGGTGCCCAGGGTCTGGATCACGGCATCCGGCTTTTGCGTCACCACCGTCTGCAGTTGCGTCACCAGATTTTTATCATTGCGCCCGGCATCCAGGGTGATCGGCGTGCCGCCAAGGCGCTTGACCTCCTCGACCTGCGCTTCAAAGGCTTTCACATCGAAATAATGACTGGTGCCCGTCATGCTGATGGCGATGCGTTTGCCGGCCAGCGAAGGGACATCGCTGTCATCGGCGCTGGCCAGTGTCGCAAGCCCTGTACTGACGACGGCCAGGGTCAGGGCTTGCCAGAGTCGGCTACGACGAATGAACGGTTTGTTCGAAGCGGTTGCAGGCATGGGTGTGGTTCCTGAAGTGTTTTTTCAGGAACATTGCACAGACCATGCCGCTGTATCGATTCACCATGCGGGCCCGGATTCAGGGCTCGTCCGGGGAGATTACCCGCCCCCGGAGTGCCCGGATTCACGCCTGGGTGTTGCTCAACTGTTGCTGGACGAACAGCTTTCCTGCAACGCCCGCGGGCGATGGCTGCGCAACTCGGCTGCGGGGGCGGCGGCCTGCTGCAGCTGGAAGTCGAAGGCAAGTTCGGCATAACGCCCCGTCACATCACGGGCGCCATCGTCGCGAAACTGCACTTCGCCCACCAGACCTTCACGGGTGGCATAGGCAAAGTCATCCCACAGGTACTTGTCGCCCGACAGGTTGATCTGGGTCGTCAGGTGCCGATGGCCGGGGGCCGAGATAAAGAAGTGCACATGGGCCGGACGCTGGCCGTGGCGCCCCAGCAGATCCAGGCATTCCTGAGTCGGCCCCTGTGGATCGCAGCCGTAGCCCGATGGCACGATACTGCGGGCGCGATAGCGGCCTTCGGCATCCGTGATGATGCGCCGACGCAGGTTGTACTCAGACTGGCTCTGGTCAAAAAACGAATAGGTGCCCTTGGTGTTGGCGTGCCACAGGTCGACCGTGGCGCCAGCCAGCGGCTTGCCCTGAGTGTCGAACACCTGGCCTTCGAGGAACATCACAGTGGCAACGCCCTCTTCACTGCCGTCGTCCATCCGCGCGTGCCCTTCGGACAGCGGCGCACCGGCCACGTACAGCGGGCCTTCGATGGTGCGAGGCGTGCCGCCGACCTGACCGGCCTGCTCATCCTTGGCGTCCTGCAACAGGTCGATAAAGTGCTCGATGCCCAGGCCTGCTACCAACAGACCGGCTTCCGAGCGGCCGCCCAGACGGTTGAGGTAGTCCACGGACTTCCAGAATTCGTCCTCGGTGATTTCAAGGTCTTCGATGATTTTTGCGCTGTCCTGCAGCACTCGCAGGATGATGCTTTTGAGACGCGGACTGCCATTGTCGCTGCCAAAGCCGGCGGCTTCTTTGAAGAAGCTCTGGATACCGTCAGTGTGGGATATTTTCACGGTCATGGGGCTCACCTTATCTTGTTCTTGTGCGAGGGAATGAAAGGGTTAGCGGTCGTCGTCATGGATCGAGGACGGGTGGCGGCACAGCCCTTCGATCTCGATATCCATGTAGGGGAAGAGCGGCAATTGCAGCAGCGTGTCGTGCAAGGCCTCGACGCTGGCCACGTCAAATACGCTGTAGTTGGCGTAGTGCCCGGCAATGCGCCACAGGTGGCGCCACTTGCCTTCCTGTTGCAGGCGCTGGGCCAGTTCCTTTTCGTCGGCCTTGAGCGTCGCGGCCTTGGCCGGGTCCATGTCGAGTGGCAGGTTCACGGTCATTTTTACGTGGAAAAGCATGGGGGTGCTCCTTGAAAATCATTACTGCGTAGTCGCTGCCGAGGAACGAAGGCTGCGAGCTTTTTTCTCGCAGCGACGCGGTTAACAAGCTCGCAGCCTTCGTTCCTCGGCAGCGACTACGGGTTTGGAAAGGACAAGTGTCAGCGGCTAAAGCGCGCCAGGCGTTCTTCGTCCAGCATCAGGCCCAGACCCGGGGTACGCGGAATGTGCAGCTCAAAATCCCGGTACCGGGGCGCCTCGGTCACGATGTCTTCGGTCAAAAGCAACGGCCCGAACAGTTCTGTGCCCCAGGTCAGTTGCTTGAGGGTGAGGAACGCATGAGCTGATGCCAGCGTGCCCACCGAGCCTTCAAGCATGGTGCCGCCGTATAGGGCGATACCCGCAGCTTCGGCGATGTGCGCAGTACGCAGCACGGCGCGAGGGCCGCCGTTTTTGGCGATCTTGAGGGCGAATACGCTGGCCGCGCCGTCTGCCGCCAGGCTAAAGGCGTCTTCGACACTTTCGATGGACTCGTCGGCCATGATCGGCGCCGGACTGCGCTGGTTCAGGCGCACCTGGCCCGAGCGGTTGACCCGTGAAATCGGCTGTTCAATCAGGTCGATACCGTTGTCACCCAGCACCTGGCAGCCCCGGATGGCCTGGGATTCGTCCCAGTACTGGTTGACGTCGACGCGCACGCTGGCCCGGTCGCCCAGGGCCTTTTTAATGGCGAGCACATGCTTGAGGTCCTGCTCCAGCGGGTTGGCCCCAATCTTGAGCTTGAAGATCCGGTGACGGCGCACATCCAGCATCTGCTCGGCTTCGGCGATATCCCGGGCGGTGTCGCCACTGGCCAGGGTCCAGGCCACTTCCAGGCTGTCACGTACCCGACCGCCCAGCAGCTCGCTGACCGGCAGCCCCAGGCGCTTGCCCTGAGCGTCCAGCAACGCGCTTTCGATCCCGGACTTGGCAAACGTATTGCCTTTGGCAATCTTGTCCAGGGTCTGCATGGCGGCATTGATATTGTCCGCAGGCTTGCCCACCAGCATTGGCGCGAGGTGCGCATCAATGTTGGCCTTGATACTTTCCGGGCTCTCGTACCCGTAGGCCAGGCCGCCGATGGTGGTGGCTTCGCCGATACCTTCGATACCGTCGCTGCAACGCAGGCGCAGGATCACCAGGGTCTGCTTGCGCATGGTGTGCATCGCCAGCGTGTGCGGGCGGATGGTGGGCAGGTCGACGATCAGGGTCGTCAGGCTTTCAATCAGGACTTGGTTCATTTCAGTCTTCCCGTCAGGTACTTGATACCGGCCCTTCAGCCGAGGTCGCCGCCGCCGACCGGCAGGGTTACGCCGGTGATATAGGAGGCTTCGTCGCTGGCCAGAAACAGGATCGCGCCGACCTGCTCATCGAGGCTGGCGTAGCGTTTCATCAAACTGCTGTCCAGGGTCTGGTCGACGATTTGCTGGTACCAGACTTTCTCGTCCGGGGTTTGCTCGGCGTCATTGCGCGCAATACGTCGCGGCGGTGCCTCGGTCCCCCCCGGTGCGGTGGCATTGACCCGAATGCCGCGCCCGGCGTTCTCGAACGCCAGGCAGGCAGTCAGTGCATTTACTCCGCCCTTGGCCGCGCCGTAAGGCACGCGGTTGACACTGCGGGTGGCGATTGAAGACACATTGACGATTGCGCCACGGCCCTGTTCCAGCATGTAGGGCAGCGCCGCATGGCAGCACCACAGGGTGGGGAACAACGAGCGGCGTACTTCAGCCTCGATTTCTTCGACCTGATAGTGCTCGAACGGCTTGGCCCAGATGGTGCCGCCCACGTTATTGATCAGCACATCGAGACGGCCAAAGGTTTTTACCGCCTCAGCCATCACCCGAGCGCAGTCGGTGTACTGTTCAAGGTCGGCCGTCAGGGTGAGCACGCCCTCGCCCTGCAGCTCGAAAACCAGTTCAGAACGATCCACCGCAATGACCTGCGCGCCTTCGGCCAGCAAGCGTTCACACACACGGCGTCCGATGCCTTGGGCTGCGCCGGTAACCAGCACGACCTTGTTGTCGAATCTGTTGTTCATGGCAACCTCGGTTAAAAAGGAATCAAGCGGCAGCGGCGAATTTTTCGTAGTAGAAATTGGCCGGTGTAATGCCTTGCTCACGGATGTAGAGGTTGACTGCCTCCACCATCGGCGGCGGGCCGCACAGGTACACGTCGACATCGCCCTGGTTCAGATGGCATGGCTCGATATGCTGGGTGACGTAGCCCTTGAGCGGATGCTGACTCTGCGGGTTGGCCACGCAGGCACTGAAGCTGAAGTTGGCAATGCGGGCGCTCAGGGCCTGCAGGCGGTCCATTTCAACCAGATCAAAGTCGTTGCTCACGCCATAGATCAGATGCACCGGGTGCGGGCTGCCCTGCTCGGCGATTTTTTCCAGCATGGCGGTAAACGGTGCCAGCCCCGTGCCTCCGGCCAGCAGCAACAGCGGGCGCTGGATCTGGCGCAAATAGAAGCTGCCCAGCGGCCCGGCCAGGGTCATGCTGTCGCCCGCCTTGGCAATCCCGGTCAAGAAGCTGCTCATCAATCCGCCCGGCACATTGCGAATCAGGAAACTGACCTCGCCATCCTTTTGCAGCGTGCTGAAGGAGTAAGCCCGCGACTGGTCGCTGCCCGGTACATTCAAGTTGACGTATTGACCCGGCAAGAAGGCCAGGCTGCTCAGGGACTCGCCCTTGATCGACAGCGCAATGGTGCTCTCGGACAGCTGGCGCACATCGCTGATGCTCGCTTCAAAACTGGCCTGCTGGGTCTTGCACACCGTCGAAGACGCGGGCACACGCAATACGCAGTCGCTGGCAGCACGCATCTGGCAGGTCAGCACGTAGCCCTGCTCGACTTCATCTTCACTCAGCGCGTCTTCGATGTAGTCGTCGCCCAGCTCGTAGCGCCCGGCTTCGGCAAAGCACTTGCAGGTACCGCAGGCACCGTCGCGGCAGTCCAGCGGGATATTGATGCCCTGGCGGTAAGCCGCATCGGCGACGGTTTCCTGGCTGTTGGCTTCGATAAAACGGGTAACGCCGTCTTCGAAATTGAGCGCAATTTGAAAGCTCATAATGTACCTCGCAGGCGATGCCGGGCCGCAGGTGCCCGCAGGCACCTTCAGGCACGCATCACAGCGTTGATCAGATGTGGTAGATGTCGATGACCTGACGCACGTAGTCGTTCTTGAGCACTACTTTCTTGGCCTTGATCAGCGGCTGGGGGCCGCGCAGGTCGAGGGTGTAAAAGCTGGTGCCGAAGTAGCTGTCGGTGGTCTTGTAGCGAAAGCTCAGGGTGTGCCAGTTGAAACGCACTTGGCACAGCCCGTCGGCCTCGTCGACGATCTCGATATTGCTCAGATTGTGGGAGGTGCGGGTGTCGGGCATGGTCGCACTGGAGCGCTCGGTCTTGATCCGGAACACCCGGTCTTCCAGGCCGCCACGGCTGCCGTACCAGATCAGCGAAATTTCGCTTTGCGGGTCTTCGGTCAGGGTGTCGTTGTCGTCCCAGCACGGCATCCAGAAACTCGCATCGGCGGCGTACAGCTCCAGCCATTGATCCCACTGGCCGTCGTCCAGGTAACGCGCTTCGCGATACAGAAATTCGCACACCATTCCATAGAGGCTGTTCATTGCACGGCCTCCACGGGGATCAGCCCAGGCTCGCACGCCGTGGCCTTGAGCATGGTTTCCTGCCAGTACTTGTGTTGCAGCACAAACAGGCCTTCATCTTCGGTACGAACGCCGGACAGCAAGGGCTTGAGGTCGATTTCCAGGGCACCGGCATCGGCACCTTCGACCCAGTGCTCGGCACCGCGAGACATATCGTTCCAGCCGCGACCTGCGCCGTAACCGGTCTGGCAGGAGCGGAACTCTTCCAGGTCATCCGGGGTGGCCATGCCGCTGACGTTGAAGAAGTCTTCGTACTGGCGAATACGCTTGGTGCGCGCTTCACTGCTCTCGCCCTTGGGGGCGATGCAGTAAATGGTGATCTCGGTCTTGTCGACCGAGATGGGCCTAGCGATGCGGATTTGCGAGCTGAACTGATCCATCAGGTAGACGTTGGGATACAGGCACAGGTTGCGCGAGTTATCGATCATCCAGTCGGCGCGGGCCTGGCCGAAGTCCCGTGACAGCTCGTCGCGGCGCTCGTAGGCCGGGCGATCCTGGGGGTTGGCCCAGCGAGTCCAGAGCAGCAAATGGCCGTGGTCGAACGAGTAGAAACCGCCACCGCTCTTGGCCCAGCTACCGGCGCTCATGGTTTTGATTTCTTCACCGGCTTCACGCAGGGTGCGCTGGTTTTGCGTGGCGGCGTAGTTCCAGTGCACGGAGCTGACGTGGTAGCCATCGGCGCCGTTTTCGGCGGCGAGTTTCCAGTTGCCTTCGTAGATATAGGAACTGGCGCCCCGCAGTACTTCCAGGCCATCGGCGGACTGGTCGACGATCATGTCGATGATCTTGGCCGACTCACCCAAGTGTTCGGCCAGGGATTTGACGTCAGGGTTGAGACTGCCAAACAGAAAGCCGCGATAGGACTCGAAACGGGCAACTTTGGTCAGGTCGTGGGAGCCTTCGCAGTTGAAACCTTCGGGGTAGCCGGCCGCGCTCGGGTCCTTGACCTTGAGCAGCTTGCCGCTGTTGTTGAAGGTCCAGCCGTGGAACGGGCAGGTGTAGCTGGCACGATTGCCGGTCTTGTGCCGGCACAGCATGGCGCCGCGATGGCTGCAGGCATTGAGGAAAGCGTTGAGCTCACCGGCCTTGTTGCGCGCGATAAAAATCGGCTGGCGCCCAATGGTGGTGGTCAGAAAGTCGTTAACGTTGGGGATCTGGCTCTCGTGGGCGAGGTAGATCCAGTTGCCCTCGAAGATGTGGGTCATTTCAAGTTCGAAGAGATCAGGGTCGGTAAACATCTCGCGCTTGCAGCGGTAGACGCCCTTGTCCTTGTCTTCTTCAAGCATGGCATTCAAGTAATCGATTCCCAGGGACATGGCCAGGGCCTCCGTTGTTATTGTTCAGGCCCGGTCAGGTTAGGGAGTCGATTCGAGAAGCAATATCCGTTTACTGCGGATCGTTATCCGATTAGTGCGCAGAGCTCTGTCACTACGTAGCCGCTGACGAGCTCCGCGAGGCTGCGATCGGGCGCGCAGCGACCGCAAAACCATTCAATCCAATGCTTCAGATGCACCGCGATCATGCCGATCGCAGCCTTCGTTCCTCGTCAGCGACTTGTTTGTTGGCGCTAAAACGTTTTGTGCAAGGCTCTGTGGCGTCTGCGATGCATTTTGCTTTTGCTGGAGCCACACGTATGTCCAGACGACGCGAATGCCCATCATAGAAGGCCGAACGCAGGTGCTGTTATGGGGGTGGCGCGGCAGGACGCCGCGCCAGCCGCGATGGGCCATGGATGGCCCGTCGCGGCGTGCCCTCATAACAGTGCCGGAGTGAGGGAACCGCCGAGCCTGGGGCGAGGCGGCCGTATGGTAGGGCAAGCCTTTTTGCTTACTTTTTCGGCGTTTGGAAAAAGTGACACGCCGTAAGGGCGGAACCCGTAGAAAGTCGTGACATATCGAATGGATATGTACTCGACATAGGTGCGGGCGCATCGCAAAACAACTGTCACACGGGGTACATATCCAGCATTCGCGGTTAACTGAAAAGCTGGTTTCGCCCTTACGGCGAGTCCCTTTTGTCAAACAGCCACAAAAGGAACCAAAAAGGCCTTGCCCTGGCGTACGGCCCTCGCTGCGCTCAGGTTCCCTCGCTCCGGCCCTGCTCCGTGGGCACGCCGTGACGGGCCATCCATGGCCCAACACGGCTCTCCCGGCATCCATGCCGGTCGACCCACTACGCAGAACCTCCTCTCGGCCTCCCGAAGGGCAGGCAGATCAAAAACCAGTGCAAAAACAAGATCAACTGCCCGCCGAGGCGGCCTACAGGCCGACCTTTTTAGCGAAGCACATTTCTCTGAGCAGGCCGGCTGGCAACAGAGTATCTACAGGGCGACGCAATACCGGCGCTTGAAGGTGCTCGAAGGCAGCTCGCCGAACTGCAAGCGGTAGCTTTCGGAAAAACGGCCCAAGTGCATAAAGCCGTAATCGAGCGCCAGTTCAGTGAGGCTGCGTACCGTGCAGCTCGGGTCGTTCAGGCAGGCGTGGATACGCTCGAGCTTGCGCTGGCGGATGTATTGCAGGGGGGTAACGCCCAACTGGCGTTCAAACAGGGTGTAGAGCGAGCGCGGACTCATGTGCGCCTGTGCCGCCAGGTCTTCACCGCTCAGGTCCTGCTTCAGGTTGCGTTCGATGTAGTCGAGGATGCGCTCGATACTGGCACTGGCAGAGGCCAGGTTTTCACGGCTGATGTTGGTCTGCATCAGCGTCAGCAACTTGCTGCCGATAATCTGCGTGTAGTGCTCCTGCACCCGCAGCAGCGGGTCGCTGGCCTCGGACTCCTGGCATACCATGCCCAGCAAGCCGAGAAAGCCTTCCAGCTCATCGAGCCGATAGTGATTGCGCATAAAGCGCACTCCACCCGCAGGTCGCCGCCAACGCTGATCGTCACACACCGATTCGAGCAAGCTGGCCGGTATTTTCAGGATGAATTTTTCGCAATCCTGGGAGTACGTCAGGTCGACCGGGTCGTCGGGATTGATCAGCAACAGCTCGCCCGGCACCAGATGGTGCTCACGGGTCGGGCCACGCCACAGGCAATTGCCGCTCAACAGGACCTGCAGGTGGAAGATGGTCTCCAGCGCAGGCGACGTCACGCGGACACTGCCGCCGTAACTGATGCGGCACAGGTCAAGCTCGGCGAATTTTCGGTGATTGAGACTCGCCAGGGGGCGTGTGGTTCTGGAAAGGCCAATACAGTGCTGCCCCACATGCAGGTTCACGTAATCGGATACGGCATGGGGGTCCGCGTGTCGGAACACGCTACTGCGTTCACTCAGCAGGCGGCTATCCATCGGCAAGGTACTCGGTGTTGTCATTTTTATGGGTGTCACGTACGCCAGAGTAGGCCCGCTCATGGGTGCAGATCAATTGGACCCTTGGCCAATGTTCGATAATCGAACGGTTTTAGCCAGCCGGTCGAACCACTCCGATGGGTGACGACATAACCTGTGCGGCCCAAAAACAACAAACAAGAGAAGCTCAATGCTTGCCCGTCTACGCCCTGCCCCTTTGTACCTCGCGCTATTGAGCGCACTGACTGCCACCACCAGCCAGGCCGCGGACCTGAGCTGGGTCGATCCCGCCGTCGATTCGGTCAACGCCCAGGTCATCTCGCTGCGCCATACCCTTCACCAGAACCCCGAAATGGGTAATCAGGAGTTCAAGACCGCTGCATTGGTCGCCGAACAGCTCAAGAGCCTGGGTTTGCAGGTGCGCACCCAAGTGGGCAAGACGGGGGTGGTGGCCGTGCTCAAGGGCGGACTCCCCGGCCCGGTGATGGCCCTGCGCGCCGACATGGACGCACTGCCTGTCAAGGAGATGACCGGCCTGCCGTACGCCAGCACCGCCACCGGTACCCGCCTGGGCAAAACCGTTCCGGTCATGCACGCCTGCGGCCATGACACCCATACCGCCATGCTGGTGGGCGCAGCCCGAGTACTGGCCGAACACCGTGATCAGGTAGCGGGCACGGTCGTATTTCTGTTCCAGCCCGCAGAAGAAGGCGCGGCGGACGTGGACGAGTTCGAGTCCGATGCCTTGATTGGCGCCCAGGCCATGATCCGCGACGGTGCACTGGACTCGCCCAAGGTCGAAGCCATCTTCGGCGTGCACGTGATGGCGGGTTATCCCACCGGCCACCTGTATTACAAGGCCGGTACCGTACTCAACAGCAGCGACGGCTTTCGCATCATCGTCAAGGGCAAGCAGACCCACGGCTCGGCGCCCTGGAGCGGAGTTGACCCCGTGGTGGCCAGTGCAGGCATCATCAACGGCCTGCAGACCCTGGTCAGCCGGCGTGCCGACCTGACCCAGGGGATGGGGGTGATCAGCGTCGGCACCGTCAATGCAGGTTCGGCAGCCAACATCATTCCAGAGACCGTGGAAATGACCGGCACCATCCGTAGCAACAGCGCGGCGGTGCGCGACACCCTGCTGAAAAAAATGCCGCCGCTGGTGCAAGGCATTGCCAGCGCCTATGAGACCGAAGCCAACCTGCTGCTGGTCAACCATGCGCCGGTCACCACCAACGACCCGCAACTGACGGCGGCCATGGTCCCGGCGCTTGAACTCGCAGCGCCCGGCAAGGTGCAACGGCTGGAGGCATCCCTGTCGCCCAGCGAAGACTTCTCGTACTACGCCGAGAAAGTGCCGGGGCTGTTCGTCTTCCTGGGGGCCACGCCTGAAGACCAGGACATGAGCAAAGTGGCGAATAACCACAGCCCCTACTTCACCGCCGATGACCAAACCCTGGCCACGGGCGTGAAGGCCCATGTGCAGTTTGTGATGAATTATCCGGGGCGGGTACGCAGCCTCTAGCTTGATTTTGCAGGCGCTTCAACGCGCCGGCTCACCCCACTGATCTGACCCCAGGCAGCCCGTCGCCCAGCGAAACATCGCGGCGCGGGCTGCGTGTGCCCGTGCCTGACGGGATGACCGGCATGCTGAAAAACGACCCGCCAGTCACATATGTAGTGCGCAAAAATAATCACTACATATGTATTGACGACACGATTTTCCCCCAGCATTATGCAGACGTCTTCCCCACCGGAAGCGCTGGAAAGGGTTGTTGCAAGCATGTCCGACGAGCTGTCGGGCTGTTCCGGGATAGGTACTGCCCACAAGGCAGAATTGATGAAGCTGACCTGGCTTGATCGTCCGCGTCAAAGACGACAGAGGCTAGCGAAACGTCCTCAAGAAGCTTGTGGCTGATGCGTCATGTCACCCTGGCATCCTGGTTCACGCTGATCTCCCTCGCTTTACGCTCTTTATGTAGTGCCGGGTTTTACGACTACATATGACGAACTCAAGACAGATCTGCTTTAGATGGACACTACGTAGCGCTGCAGGTGCAGTTGCGCGAATCAATTAGACAGATCAACGAGTGGTCAAGGAGTTAGCTATGAACCTGAATAACCAACCGACTGTTAACGAGCTGGCTCGACTCTTCGCCGCCCAGAAAGACACGCTGAACGATCACATTCTGTGGATCAGTGACGCCGGTGATGTTCGTATCGATGCAGTGGCTTCGTGCAAGGAAGAAACCAGTTTCGAGGAGGACCGTCCACAGATGCGAGCCCACCTCAAAATGTACCGCCGTGGCCAAGGCTACGTGGGCAAGAAGGCTGCCGCCGATAGCGACTACATGGCGCGCATCCTGCAAACCTTGACCCTGACCTGGGAAAAGGCTCAAACAGAGCCTGCACTGGTCAAAGTTAACAGCTACAGCTGATAACCCCTGCTGTACCAAAAAGCCCCCGGACAATCTCCGGGGGCTTTTTTGCATCTCTCACCTCTGGGGTCAGATTGCCTGTTCCAGTTCAGGCACAGCTTCGAACAAGTCCGCTACCAGGCCGTAATCGGCCACCTGGAAGATCGGTGCTTCTTCGTCCTTGTTGATCGCAACGATCACCTTGGAGTCTTTCATGCCGGCCAGATGCTGGATCGCGCCGGAAATGCCCACCGCGATGTACAGCTGTGGCGCAACGATTTTGCCGGTCTGGCCGACCTGCATGTCGTTAGGCACAAAACCTGCGTCCACTGCTGCGCGGGAAGCTCCCACACCGGCGCCCAGCTTGTCCGCCAGTGAATACAGATGCTTGAAGTTGTCGCCGTTCTGCATGCCGCGACCGCCGGAGACGACGATCTTGGCAGCGGTCAGTTCAGGGCGGTCCGACTTGGCCAGTGCTTCGCCAACGAACGACGAAGTGCCTGCATCGTGAACCGCTGCAACCGCTTCAACCGCTGCCGCCCCCCCTTCTGCGGCAACCGGGTCGAAACCGGTCGCACGTACGGTGATCACTTTTACCGGCGCAGTGGACTGCACGGTGGCAATGGCGTTACCGGCATAGATCGGACGCGTGAAAGTATCAGCGCTGACGACCGAAATGATCTCGGAGATCTGATCCACGTCCAACTGCGCAGCAACGCGCGGCAGGATGTTTTTGCCGTTGGACGTGGCAGCCGCCAGGATGTGGCTGTAGCCAGCACCCCCTGCCCCTTGAACAAGAGCAGCAACCAATGGCGCCACGTTTTCAGGCAACTGATGGGCGTAAGCCGCGTTGTCGGCGACCAGCACTTTAGCCACGCCAGCGATTTTCGCGGCGGCTTCGGCTACAGCGCCAATGCCCTGGCCTGCTACCAACACGTGCAAATCACCGCCAATTTTGGCAGCAGCAGCCACCGTATTCAGGGTTGCCGATGCAATGCCCGCACCGTCATGCTCTGCGATTATCAGGACAGTCATGCTCAGATCACCTTCGCTTCGTTTTTCAGTTTCTCGACCAGTTCAGCCACCGACTTGACCTTGATGCCAGCGCTGCGTGCGGCAGGCGCTTCAACTTTCAGGGTTTTGTTGGTCGAAGCCGTGGAAACACCCAACGCGTCCGGGGTCAGTACTTCAAGCGGCTTCTTCTTGGCTTTCATGATGTTTGGCAGGGACGCATATCGCGGCTCGTTCAAACGCAGGTCAGTGGTGATGATCGCTGGCAAGCTCAGCGAAACAGTTTGCGCGCCGCCATCCACTTCACGGGTCACGGCAACCTTGTCACCTGCCACTTCGACTTTGGAGGCGAAAGTGCCCTGACCGAAACCGGTCAGCGCAGCCAGCATCTGGCCGGTCTGGTTGTTGTCGCTGTCGATGGCCTGTTTGCCCAGGATCACCAGCTGAGGCTGTTCCTTGTCGACAACGGCCTTGAGCAACTTGGCGACGGCCAGGGAGGTCAGGTCTTCGGCGGACTCGACGAGAATGGCGCGATCTGCACCCAGTGCCAGCGCGGTACGCAGCTGTTCCTGAGCAGTGGTCGGGCCGATGGAGACGACGACGATTTCAGTCGCAACACCTTTTTCTTTCAGGCGTACGGCTTCTTCCACAGCGATTTCGCAGAAGGGGTTCATCGACATCTTGACGTTGGCGAGGTCAACGCCGGAGTTGTCCGCTTTGACGCGCACTTTAACGTTGTAATCGACCACGCGCTTGATACAGGCCAGCACCTTCATAGTTTCTTCCTCTATGGCTACAGGGGCAGTGCCGACAACAAACAGCACTGCGCACCTGTGTTGATTGGATAGCCCTTAAACCGTTGCGGGCTCGACGGGCAAAATCAGTTGATCCGGCAACGACTGCACCGACTTGCGCGCCACGAAGTAATACACCAGCGCTGGCAGCGTCAGGCCGATGATCCACGAGATATCAGTCCCGCCCAGTTGCTCCACCAGAGGCCCGGTGTAGAAGCTGGTCGCAATGAACGGCAATTGAACCACCACCCCAAAGGCGTAGACCAGAATACCGCGCAGGTTCCAGCGCCCGTATCGGCCATTCGGGTTAGACAAGGCCGGCACGTCGTACCGCTCTTTGCTGATCAGGTAGAAGTCCACCAGGTTGATCGCGCTCCACGGGGTGAAGAACGCCAGCAAAAACAGGATAAATGCCGAGAAATCCTTGAGAAACGAATGCTGCCCCAGCAGCGCCAGTGCGGTGGCAAAACCCACCATCAGCAGGATGTAAAACAGGCGCAGGGGTTTGGATATGTCGTGATTACCGCGAAAACCGCTGACAATGGTCGCCAACGACATGAAACTGCCGTAGGCATTGAGCGTGGTGATGGTCACCTTGCCGAACACCACGCAGAAATACAGCACCGCCGCCATCACCCCGCTCGCCCCCATGCCGACGATGTACGACACCTCATGCCCGGCAAATTGGCTTCCCGCCAGCGCTGCCACGAACACACCGAAAACCATCGAGATTTGCGAGCCGACCACAGAGCCCAGCCCCACCGCCAGAAAGGTTTTCAACGAAGAGGTGTTGGCCGGCAAGTAACGCGAGTAGTCCGCAACATATGGTCCAAAGGCGATCTGCCAGGATGCGGACAACGAAATGGCCAGGAGAAAACTGCTCAGCGAAAAGTGTTTATTGCTGAGCAGCAGGCCAATGTCGTTTTGTGAAATCAAGGTGTAGAACAGGTAGAAAAACGCCAGCACCCCGACCACGCTCGCCACGCGGCCGATCATGTGAATGGTGCGATACCCCAGAACGGTCAGCAGTACGATCAGCGCAGCAAAAATCAAGATGCCCCACGAATCGCTCACCCCGACCAACTGCCCCACGGCCTGCCCGGCCAGCACCGAACCGCTGGCTGAAAAGCCCACATACATCAGGCACACCAGCACAATCGGGATCACGGCGCCGTAGACGCCGAATTGCACACGGCTGGAAATCATCTGCGGCAACCCCAGTTTCGGGCCCTGTGCAGCGTGCAACGCCATGATGGTGCCGCCCAGCACTTGCCCGATCAAAAGGCCGATCAACGACCAGAACACATCGCCGCCCAGCACCACGGCCAGGGCCCCGGTGACAATCGCGGTCACTTGCAGGTTGGCCCCGAACCACAGGGTGAATTGACTGAACAGGCGCCCGTGACGCTCCGATTCAGGGATGTAATCAATAGAACGCTGTTCGACCAGCGAGGCCCGTGGTGAATCCTGGTTGTGCGTGGACATAAGCAGTTCCTTCAGGCTGGCACCCAAGGTGCGCCGTGTTGTTTTGGGAAAGACTTTTCCAATCCTTGACCGAACCTCAGTGCATCCTTGCAACAGCGGGCAGGCTCCAATCCGAACCTGCCACAGACCGACTATCTGGCGGCGTCGAGCAAGGCGCGGGAGATGATGATTTTCTGCACTTCGGAAGTGCCTTCGAAAATCCGCAGGATTCGCGCGTCACGCACATAGCGCTCCAGCGGCAAGTCCCGGCTGTAGCCATAGCCGCCGTGCAATTGCAGCGCGGCATCGGTGATAAACCCCGCACATTCGGCGGCCACCAGCTTGGCGGTGGCCGAGTCCAGGCTGAAGCGCTCGCCGCTGTCACGCCGGGCGGCAGCTTTCATGGTCAGCATGCGCGCACTTTCAAGCTGAGCGTACATGTCTGCCAGCCGCCATTGCGTGCCTTGATAAGCCGCCAGCGGCTTGGGACCGATCTGACGCTCACGCACCCAGCTCAGGCTGGCTTGCAGTGCGGCATTGGCAATGCCGAGCGACATGGCCGCGACTTCCACCCGCCCGCGATCCAGCACCGCCATTGCCGTGTTGAAACCCTGACCCTCAACACCCAGCAGCGCCGACTCCGGCAGCCAGCAATCGAGGGACAGCTCATAGATGGTACTGCCACGCAGGCCCATGGTTTTTTCCGGGCTGGAGAAGCTGATACCCGCTGTTCCACGGGGCACCATAAATGCGCTTATGCCCTTGTGACCGGCGTCTGCGTCAGTCTTGACGTAGAGCACGATAAAGTCCGCTTCCTTGGCGTTGGTGATGTAGTGCTTGCTGCCGCGCACACGCCAGCCGCCCTCTTCCCGCACTGCGCGACTACGCATGTCGGCCGGATTGGAGCCCGCCGCCGGTTCGGTCAGGGCGAAGGCTCCGAGCAATTCGCCACTGGCCGCCCGTGGCAGCCACTCCTGCTTTTGCTCTTCTGTGCCGCCAAGCAGGATCGAGTCAGTGGCCAAAAAGTGCGCGGTCATGGCCGATGCGGTGGAGGCACAGGCACCCGCCACCGCTTCCACCACACGACTCATGGCCAGACTGCCGATGCCCAGGCCGCCATATTCTTCTGGCAGGTTGATCCCCATGCAGCCCAGGTCCCCCAGGGCCCTGATGCTCGCCAGACAGAACGACTCCGTTTCGTCGTAGTGCTGGGCCAGCGGTTGAATCACTTCACGGGCCACTTGCTCGGCACTGCCGACCACGGCCAACTCTTCTGCAGTCATTTCGAAGTTCATGGTTGTACTCCTGCTTTGTTCAAGCCAAATAGGGCGTTGTCTGCTCCCAAACGCGGGGCAATGGTGGTCGCGTGGGGTTTGTGGCCGTTGAAGAAAACCGGTTGCGGCACCAGCGGCAGCGCTGCGCCCTCCGGCTGGAACTGCAACTGGCGAACACGGGCGTGCTCACTGCCTGCTGCTTCGGCCAGATCCCATACCGGGGAGGAAGGCACACCGGCATCGAGCAAGCCATCGCATAACTGCTCGACGCTGTGTTGTGCGGTCCAGGCTTCAATGGCGGCCCGTAGCGCAGGCTCGTTCAAGGTGCGCTGGGTGTCATTGATGAAGCGCGAATCCGTCGCCAGTTCCGGCTGCCCCATGCTCTGGCACAAACGCTCAAACAGACGATTGCTCGCCACTGCAATCACCACCAGGCCATCCGCTGCACGGTAGGTGTCAAAGGGCGTCGAAACCGGATGCCGATTACCGACCAGCCCCGGGGCCACACCGTTGGCGTAAAGGTTGGACAAGCCGGTCATTTGCAGGCTGAACAACACGTCAAACATGGCCACATCGATGTACTGCGCCCCCGGCGCATGCCGTTCGCGGGCAAACAGTGCCGAGCTGATTGCCCAGGCGGCATAGACGCCAGCGCACAGATCACCGATGGCCTCACCGCTGCGAGTCGGGCCGGTGGCGGCAAAGCCGGTGACACTCATCAGGCCGGACATGGCCTGCGCCACGATGTCGTAGGCTGGACGTTTGGACAGCGGGCCTTCCTGACCAAAGCCGGAAATACTGGCGTAGATCAGGCGCGGGTTGTGCTGCTTGAGGCTATCGAAATCGATACCCAGGCGCTGAGTGACACCGGGGCGGAAGTTCTCCACCACTACATCGGCATCGGCTACCAGCTCATAGAAGCGCTGACGGTCCGCAGGGTTTTTAAAATCGATCTCAACGCTTCGCTTGCCGCGGTTTATCAAGCCGAAGTAGACACTTTCACCGTCCAGGAACGGCCCCAGATGACGGGCATCATCGCCCTCCTCGGGCACTTCAAACTTGATGACATCGGCCCCCAGGTCAGCAAGCATCGCGGTGCAATGCGGCCCGGCCAGTACGCGACTGATGTCCAGTACACGAACGCCTTGCAGTTGCTGGGTAAACGGACTGTTGCTCATGCTCACACCCTCTAGATATCCGCAAACAAACCCGTCCTGTGAGGGGGCCTGCCTGCAATTGAATCACCTCGTACCGCCTGAAGCACCGAGGCGTCTGCATCGCGAGCAAGCCCGCTCCCACAGGATTCGTGCCCGTGGGTCAGCCGTTGATCATCGGCAGGTTCAGGCCCTGCTCGTTTGCACAGTCGATGGCGATGTCGTAGCCCGCATCTGCGTGACGCATCACGCCGGTTGCCGGGTCGTTGTGCAGCACACGGGCGATACGCTCAGCCGCTTCGTCGGTACCGTCACACACGATCACCATCCCCGAATGCTGGGAGAAGCCCATGCCCACGCCACCGCCGTGGTGCAGCGAAACCCAGGTCGCGCCGCTCGCGGTGTTCAACAGGGCGTTGAGCAATGGCCAGTCGGACACGGCGTCCGATCCATCCTTCATCGACTCGGTTTCACGGTTCGGGCTCGATACCGAACCGGAGTCCAGATGGTCGCGGCCGATCACGATCGGGGCTTTCAGCTCGCCGCTGCGCACCATTTCGTTGAACGCCAGGCCCAGCTTGGCGCGCTGGCCCAGACCAACCCAGCAGATACGTGCCGGCAGACCCTGGAAGCTGATGCGCTCGCGAGCCATGTCCAGCCAGTTGTGCAGGT